>CAADGU010000473.1 GCA_900696625.1 uncultured Chloroflexota bacterium
AGGGAAATATGGGAATTCAATTTGCAACGGATGAATGGATTAAAGCCCTGAGAGACGAACTCAACAGCAGCCCCGGTTACAAAAACGCTGCCGCCAAGTGGGAAGGCGACTTCTATTTTGTGATCACGGCCGGGGACGCCATAGCAGAGGACATTCACCTCTATATGGACTTGTGGCATGGGGAATGTCGGGACGCCTTCAAAGTGGATGACCCGGCGGCCAAATCCCCGGAGTTTAAACTGCACGCCCCCGTCAAAACCTGGCGCGGCGTCATGGAAAAGAAGATTGACCCCATCAAAGGCATCGTCACCAAACAACTGAAGCTAGAGGGGCCAATGATGAAGGTGATGAAAGCGCCCAAAGCGGCCATTGAGTTGGTGGAAGCGTGTACCCGGTTGGATACAGATTGGCCGTGATGCGTGATGCGTGACTTGTTGGTCACGCATCACGCATCACGCATCACGCACATGTGGTTCTTCAAGTGCCCTGAGTTTTTCTTTGGCGAAGATTCCCTTAGCCAACTGGGTAATCTTTCTGGCCAGCGCGCCTTTATTGTCACCGACGCCAACCTGTTGGCGTTGGGGTTTGTGGCGCAGGTGCAGCAGGCATTGGGCACGGCCGTACCCCACCAATACATTTTCGCCGAAGTGGAACCCGACCCCTCATTAGAAACGGTGCAGCGCGGCGCAGCCGCTATGCTGGCATACGAACCCGATTGGATAATAGGGCTGGGCGGCGGCTCCTGCATGGACGCGGCCAAAGCGATGTGGGTTCTCTATGAACGCCCTGACCTTTCCCCAGACGAGATCAGCCCCATGCTAGACCTGGGCTTGCGCCAAAAAGCGCGGCTTATCTGCATTCCCACCACCGCCGGTACCGGCTCGGAATCTAACTTTGCCGTTGTCCTGACGGACACGGCCGCACACCGCAAACTCACCCTGGCTAACCGGGAAGCCACCCCGGACATAGCCATTGTAGACCCGGCGCTCACGGCCAATCTCCCGGCTGGCGTCACCGCCGACAGCGGGATTGACGTCCTCACCCATGCCATTGAAGCATATAGCTGCACCTGGGCCAATGATTTTACCGATGGCCTTTGCCTGCACGCGGCGCGCACAGTGTTCGCTTACCTGCCCAGCGCCATCAAAAACGGCGCCAGCGACCCGGTGGCCCGTGAGAAAATGGCGAATGCGGCGGCCATCGCCGGCATTACCCTGGGCAATAGCAGTGTGGCTCTGGCCCATGCCCTGGGGCACGCTGCCGGGGCTGTTTTTCGGCAGGTGGCGCACGGCCGTATCACCGCCATCTTTTTGCCCTACACCATCGAATTTGTGGCCAACGGTGGCGACAGCCGTTATACCGACCTGGCGCTGGCCTTGGGTCTGCCCAATGGGGATGAACAGGCAGCGGCGCAAAATCTGGCAACGGCCGTGCGTGGCCTGATGCACGAAGTACGCCTGCCCACCAGCCTGCAAGAAGCCGGTATCTCGCTGGCCGAACTGGAAGCGGTGCTCCCCCTCTTGTGCGAACACGTAGACGTAGACGCCAACCTCCTCATGTCCCGCCGCATCCCCACGCTGGAAGAGATCGAGCAGCTTTTCCGCTATGCCTATGCGGGGCAAGAAGTGGATTTTTAAGTCGTTCGTAGTAGGCAATTTATCGCTCTCCCCAAGAATGGCGATAAATCGCCGACTACGAACGAACACGAACATCACCATGGTAGTATGAAAACACGCAAAAAAGTTGGCCTGGCCCTGAGCGGCGGTGTGGCGCGGGGGCCGGTGCATGTGGGTGTGATCACCGCCCTGGAACGGGCCGGCATCCCTATTGACGCCATTGCCGGCGCCAGCGCGGGCGCCCTGGTTGGCGCCGCGTACTGCGCCGGGCTGGAAATTCCACAGCTGCGGAAATTGGCGGTTGATTCCAACTGGAGTACGGTCGCCGGGTTATCCCGTTCGCGGCACGGCTTGATCTCCTTTGCCAAAATGGAACCATACCTGCAAGACCTGGTGGGGGATGTGGATATTTGTGACTTGGCGATACCGTTCATTGCCGTTGTCACCGATATGGCGCATGGTATCCCCGTCTATTTGCGGCGGGGGCGGCTATCTACGGCCGTGCGCGCCAGTTGTTCGGTGCCAGGGGTGATTTCGCCGGTGTTGATTGACGGCCGTCTCTACTGTGATGGTGGGGTGACGGATAATCTGCCGGTCATGGCCGTGCGCGCCATGGGCGTGGATTACATCATTGCCGTAGACCTGTTTGTGCCCATTTATCACGAGCGGTTGGGGGTTCTAGGCGATTTAGCCGCGGCTGTACAACTGCTGGTGCGCCATGCCGGCGGTGGTTATAACCTGGCCGACTGCCTCATCGAACCGGCCATTGCCGGGCACAACTACTTCAACTTCTCCCGGCGCAAAAGCGAACAATACATCGCCCTGGGCGAAGCCGCCGCCGAACGCATGATCCCCACCATCAAAGCGGCGCTGGCTGAAAAAGATAATGACGCCATTCCACCGGAGAGTAATGGCAACGGCGTAAAAGAGATCGGAGATTGGCGATTGGAGATTGAACCATCGCTAATCCTTCGGCAAGGCTCAGGACAAGTCTCCAATCTCTAATCTCCAATCTCTGCCCCACTTCCTCTGGTACAATCAGTTTGAAAACCTTAAGGTGCTTATGTCAAAAACCGGCTTGACGCGCCTCAGGCAAAAAGTGTATACTGTATTTCACTTCTAGGGTATAACACTTTATAAGTGTTAGCCTTAGCGGTAGAGGAAGCTCCCAGAAATTGGAAAGCTACCCGAAAAGCAGAAGTGAGGACTACTCAACACCCAACTATTTCCTATTAGGGTAAAACCATTGAGAAGTTGGGCGTAGAAATCACCAAAGCAAACCAAAGGCACATCAGCCGGAGGAAAGTAGGGCAAGCTGGAAGGTTACTAGGAGCTCCTCTTAATTTATGGCACAAGAAAGCACGGCCGTTACCAGGCCGTGCTTTTTATTTACCGATTACCGCTCACGGATGATGAATTATTTGGCTGGAACGCCTCCGCCTTCAGAATCCCCACATATGGCAGGTTGCGGTATCGTTCGCGGTAATCCAGGCCATACCCTACGGCAAACCGGTCAGGCAGATCAAACCCTTTGTAGGCAATGGGCACGTTTATCAGGCGGCGGTGCGATTTATCGAACAAAACGCACACTTTGAGGCTGGTGGGGTGGCGAGCTTGCAGATTCCGCAGCAGGTAATTGAGCGTCAGGCCGGTATCAATGACGTGTTCAATGAAGAGAACGTGACGGCCGTCAATCGGTTCTCCCAGGTCTTTTTCCAACCGCACCAACCCCCGTTTGCGCGTCTCCGGCGAGTAGCTGGAAATGGCAATAAAATCCACCTCCAGCGGGATGGTTATCATACGCACCAGATCGGCCATAAAGGGGAAGCTGCCCTTCAACACGCCGACGAGTAATGGGTTTAATCCGGCATAATCGGCCGAAATGACCTGCCCCAATTCCTGTATTCGTTGTTCTATTTCCTCGGCCGAAAAAAGGATATGGCTGACCGCTGCATTCAACTCGCCGTAGGCTTCAGGGGGATGATACCGGCTCATGACCCGTTCTTTTGCGCGTCTGTGCCCACCAGGGTGACGGCATGTTCATCTACGCCATATTTCAGCATCATGTCGCGCAGGTCGCTGCGTTTGAACAGCTTGATATTGATGTGAGGGTATAACTCGCGCAGCCGGCGCAGTTTGCGGTTTTTGTGGGTGATCAACTTGGGGCGCATGGTGGTCAGTTCCACATATAGCTCTTGCTGGGGCAGGTAAAAATCAGGCGAAAAGGCTTCGGTGACGTTGCCGTTAGCGTCCCAGGCCAGGGCAAAGGTGTGTGGTTCATATTCCCACTCAATGCCATAGTAATCCAAAATCTGGGCAAACTCCGCTTCAATGGGGTGAACAAACGTCGGGGAAATTGATTCTGTCTTTTGGATATTCAATGA
>CAADGU010000474.1 GCA_900696625.1 uncultured Chloroflexota bacterium
CAGATGTTCAACTTACGGTTTGAGAATTATCGGCAGGTAGATGACCGTTCCTACCTCTTCGGCTTCATTCACCACGAAGATAGCAGTGACCACGGCCGTTTCCCATTCATTCACGGCCGTCAACGTGACGGTATATGTGCCTGGCGCGGCATAGACATGGGTTGGGTTGGCTTCGTTGCTGCCGGTGTCATCGCCAAAGTCCCAGGTATAGGTGATGGGCCCGGTACCGGTGGTGGTGTTGGTGAACACGGCCGTCTCCCCCACCACAATCGGCGAATTACTGCTGAAACCGGCCACCAGCGACACTGGATTGACCACAAATGTGCCGCTGATCACGGCCGTTTCCCACTCATTCACGGCCGTCAAGGTTACGGTATAGGTGCCCGGCGCGGCATACACATGGGTCGGGTTGGCTTCGTTGCTGCCGGTGTCATCGCCGAAGTCCCAGGTGTAGGTGATGGGGCCGGTGCCGGTGGTGGTGTTGGTGAACACGGCCGTTTCGCCCACCACAATCGGCGAATTGCTGGCAAACCCGGCGGTTAACGCTTCCGGGTTGACGACAAAGGCATCGGTGACAACGGCCGTTTCAAAGTCATTGGTCGCCGTCAACGTCACCGTGTACGTGCCCGGTGCAGCGTAGACATGGGTGGGGTGTTCGTCCGTGCTGCCGTTGCCATCGCCAAAGTCCCACTCGTAGCTGAGTGGTTGTTGGCCGGTAGTGGTGTTAGTGAACACGGCCGTATCGCCCACCATAATCGGCGAATTACTGCTAAAACCGGCCTGAATGTCCTCCGGCGTCGTCAGGAATGTCCACGTCACCGGGAACTGCTGTATGCCGCTGTCGCCGCCCGGCACACCCACCGACTGCGCCCCGGCTACCGTCACCGTGTAGAACGTGCCCGTATCCAGGTCAACATCCGGCGTAAATGTCACCGTCCAGTCGGTGCTGTCGTAGACAAACGAACCGGAAACAGGGCCATCGGGGCCGGCCACCGCAAATTGCGTGTTCGGCTGCATGGGAATGCTCCACGTCACCGTCATCTGGGTGTCTACGGGCACGTTGGTACCGGTGGGGGCATACGTTACCACCAGCGGGTCACGCCAGTATTGCACCGCCTTCTCGTCGTCCGGGCCGGTACCCCAATCGGTGGCGGTATTGTCTACCAGTTGCGTACCGTCCATCCCATAATCAATGGTCACATGACGGTTATTGATGGACGCAATGGAACCCCATGACTCCACCGTATCCCATGAACCACGTGTGTACTTGTATTGCAGCTGCGCACCATCCAGAATGGGTAATGTGTACGTCCAGACATTGGTATTCCCCACCTGATTCATCGGAACCAGACCGGGATTCCAGGGGCCAAATTCGGGCAAATCGCCCACCAGATAGACCGTACCCGGTGTGTACTCCGGCACAGCTACCTGGAAAGTAACGGCCACAAAACGCGCCTCGGCCGTTGCCTGCACCACATTGGAGGGATCGGCGCGGTTGAAGCTGGTGTCGAAGGCCAGGACGTAGTAGTCGTAGGTTTCGCCGGTGGTCACGGCCGTGTCTTCATAACTGGTCACGTTTCCAAACAATTGGGCGATACGTTCATAGCCGGGCGCAGCCACATTCTGCCGGTACAGTTCATACCCGGCTACATCCGGGTCAGTAACGGCATCCCAACTGAGGCTGATGCTGGCGGCGGTTGTGCCATCCAGATACAGCGTCGTCGCTGCCGGTGCGGTTGTGTCGCCGCTGGGCAAGACGTGTAAGACGCCCGGATTGCCGTTGTCGCCAGGGCCGCTCAGGTCAGAGCGGTACCAGGTAACGCCACCATCGCTGCTCCAACGGGTAATATAATCAAAGTCGCCAATCACGTCGGGCAATAAGTTGCCCACATACTCATCATTGTTGCCGGCTGCGCCGCCATAAGCCATGTCCACCCATGTCCATTCACCGGTGGCGGTGGGTAACGTACCGCTGATGGCATAGCCAATCTGGGCGCGAATGCCTTGCGCCGGGCCGCTGCCGCCGGTGTAGCCGTTAATCCACAACTGGCCGTAGATATTCTCGGTGGGGGTAATAGTGCTGATGGTGTGAAGAATTACCGGCGGCCATTGCAGATTGTACCAGGCGGTGGAAAGGTCGTGGGCGGGAATGCCTACGGCTTCATTAGAATAGCCGCTGACCAGGCCGCTGACATCGTCACGGCTGACGACCACATAGTGGTGAGGCACGGCATTTTGCAGGCCGCTGTCGGTGTAGGTGAGGGCGGTGGTATTGGCGATCCAGACGTAACCGCCGCCGCTAACCAGGCTGCGGTATACGTCATAGCTGGTGGCCCCGGCAGCCGCGCTCCAGCCCAGGTCTACTTCCTGGTTGCGCACGGCCGTGACCGCCAGATCAACAACGGCAGACGGCGGCGCGGCAATGGTGCCGCTGAGTACCAGCACCACCCCGCTTTGCCCCGGCACATCAACCGTCAATTGCCCGGCCCCATCCATCACCACCAGGTTATTGCTGAGTACATCTACAAAGTTTGTGCCATAAGGCAGATAACCGCTCAGGTCAAGGGTGACGGTTTGGTCAACGGGCGCGGCAATGGTACCGGCCCGGTTCAGGATGACGATGGCGGCGTCGGAATGGTCGGCGATTTTACGGCCGTAACCATATAAATCGTTGGCGTCATCCACCAGCAGCGTATCAAACGAGCCGGTGCGCAGCGCCGGGTGGGCGTGGCGGGCCGCCGTCAGTGCGCTGTAATAGTCATACAGGGCGTCCTGATTGGCCTGGCTTTGCAGGAAGGTGTAAAAGGGCTGCCCGGCCTCATCCAGCCAGGGGAACGGCTGGCGGTTGTAGGGATCATCTTCCCATTTGCCGCCGTAGTAATAGGTAGGACCAACCAGCCCCACCTCGTCGCCGTAGTAGATGGTGGGCGCGCCGGGCAATGTCATTTGCATCAGCGCCACCCCTTTGAGGCGGGCGATGCTGTCACTCCAATCATAGTCCGGGTCGAGCAGGGGCGTGTGGTCGGTACCGTTGGCGGCGTTGTGATCCAGCATGAAGAGCGGCCGATTGGTGTCGTGGCTGCCGAGCAGGTTCATCATGGCGTAGAGGGCTTCGGGGGGGTAACGCTCAATCCAGTTGTGCAGACGGCCGTCTAACTGCGAAGGTGTCAGCGGCGTCAATTCCCCGGCCGAACTGCCACTGTTATGGTCATTGTCGGTGAAGGTGGTATCCCGCCAGAAGCTGAGCATGGCGCTGCTGTACTGGTAATTCATCGTCGCGTCCATCTCATCGCCCAACAACCAGGCCGAGGCATTGCCCCATTCTTCAATGACCATGTAGCTGTCCGGGAATTGGGCGCGGGTGGTGGCGCGGAACGCTTCCCAGAAGTCGTTGTTTGGGTCATTGGTCACACCGGGGTCAATATCACCGCCCACATCAAAGCGCCAGCCGTCGGCATGTTGCAGCCATTGCATGGCCACGGAATTGGGACCACCGGCAAAGATGAGATCACGCACTTCGGGGTTGGCGGCGTTCAACTTGGGCAGGCTGTCAAAACCAAACCAACTGGTGTAGTTGGCGGCATTGGGCACACCGGTGGAACTGACACAAGGCCCGGTACCGGGCGTGACATCGGTAAAGTAGTACCAGGCGCGGTAGGGGCTGGTGTGGCTTTCACAGGCGCCAACCTGAGTGTAACGGCCGTAGCGGTCAAAATACACGCTGTCCGACGATGTATGGTTAAAAACGCCATCCAGCACAATGTACATGCCCCGGTTGTGTACTTCCTGGCTCAACGTGATGAAGGTTTGTAAATCGCCAAAGTCTTCGGCAATAAAACCGTAATCGGCCGTGTCGTATTTGTGATTAGACGGCGACTCGAAGATGGGGTTGAAGTAGATGGTGGTCACGCCCAAATCTTGCAGGTAGTCCAATTTTTCCATCACCCCCTGCAAATCGCCGCCGTAGAAGTTTTTGCTATACGTGCCCGCACACGGGTCGCCGGCGTCGCGGGGATCACAGACCACCTGGTTCCAGGGATTACCTGTGCCGCCGGCCGGATCGGAGCGGAAAATAGTCCCGCCAGGTTCATTGTAGAAGAAACGGCCGGGCGGTGGGTTATTGCTGGGATCGCCATCGCGGAAGCGGTCGGGGAAAATCTGGTACATAACGGCGTCTTTGACCCAGTCTGGGGTGTTGAAGGCCGGGTCATACATGGTGAGCTGCCAGCTATTGTCCGGGCTGTTGGCGTAGGGTTGCCCCCAGCCGCCGTCGCGGGCGGCGTTATCTTCGTAATAGGCGGTGGCTGTGCCGTCAATGGCGATGAAGCGGTACCAGTAGATGGTGGGGTCATTGCTGACAGGCAGGGTCACTTCCCACCATTCATACGTGCCATCGTCGGCCACCAGGCTCATGTTCAGGAAGGATTGCACATTGGTGCGGTCATTGTAGAGGCGCACACGGGCGGCGGTGAGGTCATTGCTGGCGGCGCGCAAACGGAGCGTGACGGCCGTGCCTGCATACACCGGCCCGCCAGGGGAGCGGAACAGCGCATCCCGGCTGTTATGCCCCAAATCATCCCAAAAGATGTTGTTGTCGTGCCCGGCGCCACCCTGTGGCGGGGCAACGATGGCCCAACGGCCGTTGTTGCCATCCAGGTAGAACTGCACCACATCGCCGGCTGTCCAGACATTGAACTGGGTGGTGGGCGCTTCTTTGTTACGGCCGTCGTTACCGATCTGGTTAGCCCAATCACCGGTCTGGCTGATTTTGGCTTCGTACTGCCCGGCGGCGGCAAAGGTATAGTTGAGCAGATGGTAATTATTGCCCAGGCTGCTCATCAAAGTAGCCGGGTTATTGTTATTCCAGCCCTGCCAGGGGCCTACGACGGTGAAGCTGGCAGGCACATCATCCCACACATTGACAATATTCTGCGTGGGAATCAGCGGCAGGCCGGCGTCACCGCTGTGATCGTTGGTATCAAAGGTAAATTTGACGGTCTGGTTGGGCGCGGTGGTGATCACCCAGGCATTATCTGAGGGGTAAGCGTTGCCCCAATTGTTACATTCCACCGCTTTCCACTCATTGCGCCCGGCGCTGGCAATGGTGTAATCGAGAGTGTAGACGCCATCGCCGCCGATAAGGTCGCCGTTAATGCCATCGTCGTTGAGGGGGTTGCTGGTATTGCTCCAGCCATTGAAGTCACCAGCGACGCACCAGTTGGCGCTGCCGCTGCCGTTGGGGGTGACGGTGACACGGCCGTTACTCGTATTGAGTAAAAAGACCACATCCTGGTTGGCACTGGTGGTAGTGAAATTGATGACGCCGCCGTCAACAGCACGGCCGTCATTGACAAATTGCTCGTTCCAGGAACCGGTTTGCACTACTTTGGCCTGGTATGCCCCGGCGGATGGGATGGTGTATAGCAGGCGGTAGTAACTATTGCCCACTGAAGTCATCGCCGTGTTGGGGTTGCCGTTATCCCAACCTTGCCAGTCACCAACGGCCGTGAAGTTGGCCGGTAGATCGTCGCCGCTGACGTTGACAATGTTGGTGGTGGGCACGGCCGTGGCCCCCGCATCACCACTGTGGTTATTTGCGTCAAAGGTGAAGGTGACGGTCTGGTTGGGGGCGCCAGTGTAAAACCAGGAATTTTGCGAGGGGTGGGCATTGCCCCAATTGCCACATTCCACCACTTTGAATTCGTAACGGCCGGCGGAGGGAATGGTGAAGGCCAACGAGGCCACACCATCGGCGGCGATCACGTCGCCGTTCACGCCGTTATCGTTCATGGGGTCACTGCCATTATTCCAGCCCTGGAAATCTCCGGCCACACACCAGTTGGTTTGCTGCACCGCCAGGGCGGCTGCTTTTTCTTTGGCGAGGGGAGCAGCCAGAGTTGGCTGCTGAGCGCGCGCGGGCAGCACGGCCACTTCGACGGCGCTCAGTGCAGGCGTGGCCCACAACGTAAAAACAAACAATGACAAAAATAGCAGGCCGCTTAACAACAGCCTGCTGCTTGAACGGACATGATGGTTCATTTCTCTCTCCTACTTCGTAGCGCGATTTGGCAAATCGCGTTACCGATAAAAACAAAAAAAGCCTGCTCAGACTTGGGCAAAGTCCAAACAGGCTTTTACATTTCGGTTGAATTTTGCTGCCAACCTGACCGGCGACAGCCCACAAACAATACGGATTTCATATTGGGAAATGGGAAAGCGTGCCCTTTGAGTTGATCAAATTGGTTGCACGCACATTTAGTTGATACATCAACTGTTGATGTATCAACTATATCACGGGTGGCTACGGCCGTCAACGGTGAATGTGACAAGGTGAAAGGGTGAGCGGGCGAAGGGGTGATGGTTGCGTTGACGAAGGGGTGGGGTAAACTGCGTACATAATCCTATTTTCTAACAGGAGGTCATATGACACACGGCCGTTTACAAGACAAGGTAGCTCTCATTACCGGGGGCACGTCGGGCATTGGCGCAGCCACCGTGCGGTTGTTTGTGCAGGAAGGAGCGCAAGTAGCTTTCACCGGACGCCGCCAGGCAAAAGGGGAGGCATTGGCGCAAGAATTGGGGTCAAATGTCCATTACCTTTACACCGACCACACCCAACTGGCGGATTGTGAACGATGTGTGGCGGAGGCGGTGGCCCGGTACGGCCGTATAGACATCCTCTTCAACAACGCGGGCATCGTCACCAAAGGCACGGCCGAAACCACCAGTTTGCACACCTGGCAGGAGACGTTGGATTTGAACGTCACGGCCGTGTGGCAGATGAGCCGCCTGGTACTGCCCCATTTCCGGGCGCAGGGCGGCGGTGTGATCATTAACAACGCCTCTGACTGGGGGCTGGTAGGGGGTCAGGATGCCCTGGCTTACTGCGTCAGCAAAGGGGCAGTGGTGCAGATGACTCGCTCGATGGCGCTGGATCATGCCCGCGAAAACATCCGCATCAACGCCGTCTGCCCCGGTGACACCTTTGTGGAACGCTGGGTGGAGAAGGGATACTTTGAAGATAGTGACCCGGTGACAATAAAGCAAGGTCTGGCCGAAACCGGCGCGGCGCTGCCAATGGGGCGGGTGGGACAGGCCGAAGAAGTTGCCAAAGCGGTTTTATTCCTGGCTTGTGATGATTCGTCATTTATCACCGGCGCCTTGCTGCCGGTAGATGGCGGCAACACGGCTGCCTGAAATTTTAGATTGGGAGAAGCTAATGAGTTATTGGGAAAGTGAGCGTATTCGCCTGCGGGCAATTGAACCTGAAGATGCGCCAATCTTTTATGAATGGAACCGGGACGAAGAAATGGGGCTGATGGTGGATCGTATCCGGCTGCCCGTTTCACGCAAGGTGGTAACTGATTGGATTGAGAAGACCACGGCGCGTTTTGCGGATGAATCGGACAATTACTATTTTGTGATTGAGACATTGGCCGGTGAAATCGTGGGGTCTATCGATCCACACAAATGTGACCGGCGGGTGGGCGATTTTACGTATGGTATTGCTATTCGACGGCCGTTTCAACGACAGGGTTACGCGCGGGAAGCGATCATCATGCTGCTGCGCCATTACTTCCGTGAACTGCGCTACCAGAAGGTGACGGTGAAGGTGTATGGTTACAATGAACCGTCCCAACAGTTACACGAGGCGATGGGGTTTATGCTGGAAGGGAGGATTCGACGGGCGGCGTTGACTGACGGCCGTTACTACGACGACCTCATCTATGGCCTGACCAGAGAAGAATTTGAGGAGCGGTATGGAGATTAGAGATTGAGAGATTGGGAGATTGAATCTCCCAATCTCTCAATCTCCACTCAACACAACATTATCCTTTTATAGCTTCCTGGTGTAAGATCACGGCCGTATATGAACCACATCAAAAACCTCATTCTCGATATGGACGGCGTGTTGTGGCATGGCGACACGGCCGTGCCCGGCCTTTCCCACTTCTTCCAAACCCTGCGCCAACA
>CAADGU010000475.1 GCA_900696625.1 uncultured Chloroflexota bacterium
CTGGTGGCGGCGGCCATTGTGCCCCATTCGCAGATTACGATTGAGAACGTGGGCATGAATGAGACGCGCACCGGCATTTTGGCATGGCTGCGGGCGATGGGGGCCAATTTTACGCTGACCAATGAGCGGGTGACGGGCGGTGAACCGGCGGCCGACCTGACAGTGCGTTTTGATGAGCTGCACAGTACGGCCGTACACGGCGCGAGCGTGGTGTGCGGCATTGATGAACTGCCCATTTGGGCCGTGGCCGCTTCGCAGGCAGCGGGCAGCAGCACGGTGCGTGACGCCGCCGAACTGCGGGTCAAAGAGGTAGACCGCATTGGCGTGTTGGCGGCCGAACTGCGTAAATTGGGCGTCCAATTGACCGAGTACCCGGATGGGTTTACGGTGCATGGCCCGGTACGGCTTGCCCTGAACTCGTTGAAGGGGCCGTGTGGCGTGGAAGTAGACAGCCACGACGACCACCGCCTGGGCATGTCCCTGGCCGTCGCCGGGTTGGTGGCTACCGGGGATACGCTGGTGCATGACGCCGCCTGCGTGGCCGACAGCTTTCCCGGCTTTGTAGAAACGATGCAGGCATTGGGCGCAAACATGCAGTGGGTGGAATGATTTGACGCAAAGGCGCAAAGTGGCAAAGAGGTAAAGAAAAGAGAGAGGAAGATGGTGAATTCGACAGAAGCATTGTACCAAATTGCCGATGAGCTACGTGGCCTTGCCAATTTGGGGCGGTACTTCACGAAAGACCCATATGATCAGGCGCGCTATGCACAATTGCTGGCCCTCAGCGCCCGGCTCATCGGTGTGATAGAACAGCGTGATCCGCAGGAGATTCTGCCCTACTTTGAAGATTTGCTTTATCACCTGACGCCGCTCTCCGGGGCCGAATTTGCAGCTTTTCAAGAGGGCAAACTTTTGCTCATTAAGCGGCACGATAATGGTTTGTGGGCTGTGCCGGGTGGGGCGGTAGAGATGGGTGAGACGCCAGCGGAAACGGCTGTGCGCGAATTGTGGGAAGAAGTGCAGGTGCGCGGCGAAGTTACCCAATATCTCGGCCTGTTTGACTCCCGTTTATGGGACAGCCGCATCAAAGTACAACTATTACACCATCTGTTTCTGGGCGAAATTGTGGACGGAACACCGCAAACGACTGCCGAAGCGACCGACGTCGGCTTTTTTGCCGGGGATGCCTTGCCCCCGCTTTGCCCCGGCCACGCACAGCGCATCCCCCTCATCTTCAAACTCGTTCGCGGCGAACTGCCCGTCCCCTACTTTGATACCCCCTAGACAAGACATCCGATTTTTTCAAAAAATCGGATGTCTGCCCACTACATGATCACGCATCACGCATCACGCATCACGATTAACGGCCGTACCCAACTACTGGGCATCATCGGCTGGCCGGTGGCGCACAGCTTTAGCCCGGCCATGCACAACGCGGCGCTGGCCGACCGGGGGCTGGACTACGTATACGTGCCGCTGCCGGTGCATCCTGATGTGGTGAATACGGCCGTGTCCGCCCTGCCCGCCCTCGGTTTCCGCGGCGTCAACGTCACCGTCCCCCACAAACAGGCCGTCATGCCCCTGCTCGATGAACTCGAAGATGCCGCCCAGGCTATCGGCGCGGTGAATACCGTTGTCGTAAGCCGTAACCCGTTATCCGTAACCCGTAAAACCGATCACCGATTACGGATTACGGATTACGAATCACGAATGAAGGGCTACAACACCGACTGGGCCGGCTTCCTGGCCGATCTTGTGGAGCTAGAGGTGGAGGTCAACGGCCGTGACTGTCTCATTCTCGGCGCGGGTGGGTCGGCGCGGGCGGTGGCCTATGCCCTGGCGAAGTCCGGCGGGCGGCTACAGGTGGTGGCGCGGCGGCCAGAACAGGCGGGGGAATTGGCGGCGGCGTTACGGCCGTATGCTGGTGATGTGGCCGCCCGGCCCACGGCTGATTTAGCCGCCCTTGTCGCCACATTGACCGCCCCCCTCATCGTCAATACCACGCCGCTGGGCATGACCCCACACCCGGAAGCCTCCCCCTGGCCGGATGACCTGCCGCTGCCGCCGGGCGCGTTTGTGTATGATCTGGTGTACAATCCCCGTGAAACCACCTTCATGCGCCAGGCGCAAGCCGCCGGTTTACCTGCTGCCAACGGCCTGGGTATGCTCGTCCACCAGGGCGCGCGCGCCTTTGAGTTATGGACAGGGCACACGCCAAATGTGGCGTTGATGCGGACGATGGTGGTATGATCAATGGCCAATTGATAATTCCCAATTGACCATTGCCAATTACCAGGGGAAGTACCTATGACACGAAAATTGTTTTTGATAGGCATGGCGGTAGTCACGGCCGTACTCGCCACCTATTTGCTGCTGAATACACTACAAACGGCCGTGGCCGCTCCGACCAACACCCTCGTTTTATACGATGGTGTGCTGGGTGGTACACCGGATACCCAAAATATGGCGTATGGCGCCATTGATCTGGTATTTCCGTTTCAGGTGGAAGCTACCCAGACCTACAGCGCGGCTGTGCAGGCCACCATCCTGGACACTACGCCGGATATAGACGATATGGCCGGGTATGGCGTTGATCCCACCACCATGCCCACGCTCACCCGGCAAAATGGCTTCCAGCTTCATTTCACCATGCGCGTGGTAGAAGAAAGTCACGTCAGCCCACACCGCGCCGGTATCAATGTCACCGTCATCAGCGCCGATTTGTGGGGCATTGAACTGGCCTTTTGGCAGAACGAAATCTGGGCGCAAGAAGGGGGCGACCCCCCGGCGCTGTTCACCCACGCCGAAGGGGCAGCGTTTGACACAACGGCCGATTTTGTGGCCTATGAACTGGAAATCATCGAAGACATCTACCGGTTATCGGCCGATGGGGTGCCCATTCTCAGCGGCCCGCTGCGGGATTACACCGCCTGGGAGCCGCCGCTGCCCCAATTCCCCGACCCGTATGAACAGCCCAATCTGGTCGCCTTGAGCGACAACACTTCCTCGGCCCAAACCTTGATCTGGCTGCGCTACGTGGGCGTAACGCCGGACACTGCGCCATTCGTGGACATTGAGCCGGCCAGCCTGACAGTTTCCGAGACAGTGGGCACGGCCGTGCTCACTGCCCAACTCAGCTACACATCCACGTTTACGGTGACGGTGGCGTATGAGACGGTGGCGGGTACGGCCGTGCCCGGCATAGATTACACGCCCATTTCCGGCACACTCACCTTCCCCCCCGGCGTCGCCAGCCAAAGCCTGGCTATTCCCATCCTGGACAACACACTGGACGAACCTGACCGCGATTTCACCCTGACCATTGCCGACCCCACCTTTGCCCGTTTGGGCCAATCATCGGCTACCATCACCATTCAGGATGACGATGGGCCGATTGTCGAGCCGCTTGTGGAGGTTTATCTGCCGCTGGTTATGAGACCATGAACCAGGATTTACTTTCACATCTCCAGCTGATCTATGGGGCGGAGATGGCCGCGCCGGCGGCCGAACGGCTGGACAGGATGCTGGCAGATTTTCAGGCCAACGCCGGGGCGTTACGGCCGTCCACCCGACCCCGCGTCTCCCACCAGGATGCCATCCTCATTACCTATGGTGACATGGTGCAGACGGCGGGAGAACGGCCGTTGGCCTCCCTCGCCCACTTTCTGGAAAACCACCTGACCGGGCTGGTTTCCACCGTCCACTTGCTGCCCTTTTTCCCTTACTCGTCGGATGATGGCTTTTCGGTCATTGATTACAGAGCCGTGTACCCCGATTGGGGGGATTGGGGAGACGTGGCCCAGATAGGCGGCCGTTTTCGTTTGATGTTTGATCTGGTGGTGAACCATACCTCCGTGCAGTGTGATTGGTTTCAGGCGTTTTTGCGGGGGGAACGGCCGTATGCCAACTTTTACACCACCGCCGACCCCCATGCCGACCTCTCACAGGTTTTTCGCCCGCGCACCCATCCCCTGCTCACCCCGTTTGCCACCGAAACAGGCACAAGCCACGTGTGGACGACCTTCAGCGCCGACCAGGTGGACCTCAACTTTGCCAATCCTGACGTGCTGCTGGCGATGTTGGACGTGCTGCTCTTTTACGTGGCGCAGGGGGCGGAATTTATTCGCCTGGACGCCATCGCCTACATCTGGAAAGAGATGGGTACCGACTGCCTGCACCGGCCCCAGGCGCACGAGATTGTCAAACTTATGCGCACTGTCTTAAACCAGGTAGCCCCCCACGTCAGCCTGATCACCGAGACCAATGTGCCCCATGCCGAGAATATCGCTTACTTTGGCAACGGCCGTGACGAAGCGCAAATGGTCTATAACTTTCCCCTGCCGCCCCTGACCCTGCACGCTTTCCACACCGGCAGCGCGGAAATTTTGTCGCAATGGGCCGATTCGCTCACCCTACCCTCCGACGAGGTGACGTTTTTTAACTTCCTGGCTTCCCATGATGGCATTGGCGTGCAGCCGGCGCGCGGACTGCTGCCGGACACGGCCGTGACCACCATGGCCAACCGCATCAAGGCATTGGGCGGGCTGGTGAACTACAAAACCAACAGCGACGGCAGCCAAAGCCCTTACGAACTAAACTGCACCTACCTGGACGCCCTGGGCGACCCTGACCAGCCCCATGAAACCGCTGACCTCAAAGCGCAGCGATTCCTGGCGGCGCAGGCGATCATGCTGGCGCTGCGGGGCGTACCGGGCATCTATTTCCACAGCCTGTTTGGGGCGCAGAACTGGCCGGAAGGGGCGCGGCAAACGGGGCACAACCGCACCATCAACCGGCAAAAATGCCAGCTTAACCAACTGGTAGATGAACTGGCCGACCCGGCGTCGCTGCGCCATCAGGTGTTTGCCGGGTACGCGCATTTGCTGCGCATCCGCACCACCCTGGCGGCTTTTGCGCCCCAGGGTGAGCAGCAGGTGGTGTTCTGCCATCCGGCGGTGTTTGCCCTGTGGCGCATCAGCGCCGACGGCCGTGAGCGCCTGCTCTGCCTGCACAATGTCGCCAACCAACCCGTCCGGGTAGAAGTGGCTGTGCCCGACGCCAGTGTGCTGGTGAATATATTGGCCGGAGCGGAAAAGGTGGCGGTGGCGGACGGCCGTGTGCAATTGCCATTACCCCCTTACGGCGTCAAATGGCTTCAGTCTAATTGAGATGAGAGATTGGAGATTGGAGATTGATTGTTCTCCAATCTCCAATCGCCAATCTCTCCGGCTGTGCCCCGCCAGGGCACAAACAGCAGCCACGCCGTCAGTGGCGCCACCACGCTGCCTAATTCGCCATTGGGTGACAGAATATAAAGCCCCATCAGAGCCACAAATGCCAGGAAATGCCAGCGCCGGTACACGATCATTTGCGCCAGCATCGGCAGCATGAGAATGCCATCGTAGGCGCGGGTGTAGGGGGTGATGATGAGTACGGCCGTGAACCAGGCGCTCCACCAGGCCGGCGGAAATCCTCTGGCCCGCCAGGCCCAGGCCACCATCACCCCCACCACAAACAGGCGCGCGAGCGGCGCCATCAGCGCCGCTGCGAGCGGCGGTAACTGCCACAGCGTTAGCTCTCGTTCCAGGGTTGATTGCCAGTGTGGGGCAATGGTTTGGGATATTTCCCCCGTTTGCCGTATCAGCCAGGGCGGTACCAGCAAAAGTGTGATCAACAGCGCCAGGCTGCCCACCAGCACAACCCCGACCAAACGCCGGTCGCGTGTTTTGACCATCCAAAACAACAGCGGTGCGGCCAACAAAATGCCCAACTGCGGCTTCAACCCCATGAGCAAAAAACAGAGCGACAAAAGCAGCGCCACCGGCCAGCTTTCTGGAAAATGGTAAACCAGGACGATGGCTGCCAGCGCGCCCAGCAGCACCAGCGGCGTCACCTGCCCAAACAACAGACCAATGAGTGACCAGGGCAGCGCCACCAGCGCCAGCGTCCATAATCCTTGCACGCGCCAGGGTGCCAGGAGACGAATGGAAGCAAACGACACACCAATGAGAAACAAAAGCCACAAAACCCGCGCCATCGCCAATGGAAACAGGCCAAAGGGCAAAAGGATGAGCAGCAGCCAGGGTGGGCTGAAAAAGAGCGGCGGCGCGCCCTGGTCGGTTTCCTCATAATAAGCGGTATAGGGATTTTCCCCCGCCAGGGTATAACGAATGGCCGGGTAGAAGGTCTGGTCAAAGTCACGCAGGGGTGGCATGTGGGGGGCGGCAAGTACGGCCGTGACCCACAACCCCGCCCCTACCAACACCAGCAACGCCACCAGTCGCCAGCGGGATGCCCCCTTCATCTGGCAGCCTCAACGACTGGCAGATGCGGTGTTGTCCAATAGCGCCGCCACCAGACCATCACCAGCAGCAGCAAGAAGGGCAATGGCAGGTAGGTGACAGGATGTTCCTGATCGCCGGCAATCGTCGCCAGAAAAAGCGCCCAGGTAAAAATGATGCTCACCCCATAAAACAGCGCCACCCATAGATTACCCCGCCGCGCTTGCTGGCTGAGGGTGTGCAATACCATGAATAGGGGGATGTACATGATGATGTAGTTAGTGGTTGCCGTGCGCACCACCACCATGTTGGTGATGATGAGCGTGAGGCCGATGATGAAATGGAAACGGCCGTCGTCCACCCCCACTTTCAGCAGCCAGCGCCATTGCCACAGCAGGTAAATGAGCAGCCCAATAATCAGCGCATATTCCACTGGCTGGCCCAGCCAGGGCAGGTAATAGCCGGTAATTACCCACAGCGGCGACCCGGTGATGGTATAGGCCGGGTAGTAACTAACCTGGTCTAAAAAGCCGCCTAGCCAGGAGGGCAGCAGCAAAAATGACAGCCCCACCAGCGCCAACATGGAACCGCCAAAGCCGCCAATAAAGTACCAGCGCCGCTGCCCCAGCGCCCACAGCAGCAGCGCCGGTATGAACAGAAAGCTCATTTGCGGTTTAATGGTGGTCAGCGCCAGCAGCAGCCCGGCCAACACGTCCCGGTCATATTTGAGCGCCAGCAGGCAGCCCACCATCCACAAGTAGATGAGGGCGGCAAACTGCCCCAGGATGATGGTGCGGGTGCTGTTGTAAAAGATGACGGCCCAGAGCAGGGTCAGCGCCAGCAGCCAGGGCGGCTGCCGCCAGTTAAACAGTTTGAGGGTGAGGATCACGGCCGTGATCAGGGCAAACTGCACTGTCACCAACCAGATCGCCTGTACCCAGGCATACTCAATGCCCACCAACGGCCAGAGCAGAATGGCGGTGTAGAACGGGTAGACAAAGAGTACCTGGTCTTCTTCGGGGGTGGCAGGACGGCCGTACATGCCAATCTGAATCAACTCTGACGCTTCCGGCGAATACGGGTCCATCCCCTCTTGCCAGAAAAGCTGCGCCCCCCGCCAGCGTGAATAAAAGTCATTGGCTCCCGGCACTTTGGACGTAAAGGTCATATACATGCCCACCACGCTGGCGGCATACAGCCCCAACAAAAGAACCGCGATCAATAGATTTTTTTTGTTCATAAGCTGTCTGTGCTTACGGGATCAATTCAACCAGCGTATACACCTGTCCCCACTGCTGCACCGGACGGGTGTATTCGGCCAGAAAGCGTTCATATTCTGTTTCGTCCGCCGGTATCACCCCGGTCGCCTTAGCCTCCTGTAAAAACGCCAACCCCTGCTCAAAAATCAATAAATGCGTCACACCTTCGGCCGCCAAAGTCTGGGCTATCCGGTCGGCCGTGCCATACTGATATTCCAGAAAGGTATATTTATCCAAAATGTGGTCGCCGCGGCAGTCCAACTCACAATAATACGTGCGCGGTTCCCACAAAAATTGCACCACTGCTTGTGGTGGCAATGTTTCATTGATGACCTGGGAGGCCCGGTACACATAGGCCACAGAGGGGTTATGAGCCAGATAGGTCTCCCGTGATTGATTACCGGTAATGAAGGCCAGCGGGTTTTGTGACAACCATTGGCCTACCTGTGTCACCAGTTCAAACAAGATGACCACTGCCAGCACCAGGTTAATAAACCGCTGCAAGGAAAACTGGGGATGGTCATACCGCTGCAAGTCGGCAATCACCCAGGCCAGCACCGGGCACAGGGTCACAAAAGCGGGCAGTAGCAGCCGCGCCTGGCGTAAGGGGGCCGAATCTATGACACCCACTACCCAGACGGCATATTGGAAGAGGGCAAAAAGCAACAGGAAATGGAAGGCATAGGGGGTTTGTCGGCGGCCAAAGCGCGAAAGCGCGTAGAACAGCAGCAAGGGTAACAACGCCAGGTATAAGGGGCCGGTTTGCCCATCGCCGCTGTTGTCGCCAATGCCCAGGGTGAGGCTGTAGGGCAATGTGAGCAGGGCGGGGATGTCCCAACCAGTACCGGTGCCAGGGGCGCGGTGGGCGATGGAGCGGAACTCGTCCCAGTAACGGCCGTCCCACACAAACGGATAAACGGGATTTCCCGTAAAGGCCCAGTTCTTCACAAACCAGGGCAGCGCCACCAATAATGCCGGCACGGCAAAAATCAGCCCCAGGCGCAGCAGTTGGCGCGGCTGCCGCCAATGCTGCCAGACGAGCCACAGGCCAATAAACAACGGCGCCACAAAGCTGGTATATTTCAGGCTCATCGCCAGACCAGAAAACAGGCCGCTCAGGAGCAGCCAACGGGTTGACTGCCCTTCATGCCAACGGATGAAGGCCAGAAGTGACGCCAGTATGGTAAAAGCCAGAGCCAGATCGTTATAGGCAACAGGCGCCAGTTGCAAAACCAGAGGCGTAACCAGCAGCAGCAGCACGGCCGTCCACCCATCACGCAGCTTAAATCCAGACACAGCCACCTGATACACCAACCCTACCAGTAGAAAGATGAAGAAAAAGTGCATGAGTTGGGCGGTGATGTCGCTGCGCACAGCCATGGCCAGCATAAAGAGCATTTCTAGTAAAAAAGGATAATTGAGCGAGAAAATATCAATATCGGCATAAATCTGACCGGCTTGCAGATACAGCCAGGGGCCGCGCAGGTGATACGACAGGCTGTCCCAACTGGTGGGGGGCAGCAGCGCCACCGTAAAGGCCAGCCCTATTGTCAGCGCCAGATAGAGGACGATGAGGGGCGACGGCCGTTGTGGAAACCGCAGTTGGCGTCCAAACGGAATCAAGACTGGTAAACCGGCAAGGGTGAGGATGATTAACAGGGTCAGGGGAAACGGCCGTTGCAGCCACCCGGCCAACCCCATTCCTAAAATCAACAGACCAACCACGCCAAAACCTAAACCAAATGCAAACAGCGCTACCTCGCCAATAGTGGCATCTGCCGGCCCCAACCAGCGCCACAACCATAAGCCCACCCCCAACACCGCCAACCAAATCCAGATCGCGGCAACCACATCCAGCAAACCACGCCACAACACCGCCCCCGAAAAAGAGAATTCCGCCCAGCTTGCTAACTGCGCGTTAATGAGATGCACGGCCGTAGCATCCAACGGCTTGTGCGCCACATAATAAGCGCCCAGACTGAAAAACAGCCAGGCAATAAAAGCCGTCAGCGCCACCAGATGCCACCAGCGAAAAGAAAACGTCCCCTGTTTCATGGCACTATCTCCTGATGCATAACGCCTGGACGCCATATCATCCGGCCAATAAAAACAAGCATTTGCCTGGGTGCGTTATTTTCAACCGCGATCATAGACATGTTCCGGGGAACCTTCAGCATTGAAATAACGGCGCAGCAGCCATAGAGGCACAAACATCAATATCATGCAGACAAGCAGCCAGAGAAGCATCTCTGTGGTAGATAACAATCCATAGGCGCGGTTGACAAGCAAAAAGGAATATCTGCGCCTCAGTAAATCCTGTAGTTGACCCACAATGGGCGATGCGTACCACTTATATAAAATTTCCTGGAAAGTATACCCGGAGGTTTGGATGAAGGGGGCAACTTCGGTAGTTACACCGATAAACTGGACAAAGAAACCGGCTATGGCTGCTGTGACCAACGGCCACCGGGGCCACCCGGCGGTGAACCAGGGCAGTAACCCCACCATCAGTAATGGTTGGGTCGGCACCAGAAAACGCGGCCCCCATACCCAACCGCCTTCCCACGACCACCAGGCAGCATAGGTAGCCACCTGGGTGGTGAACAATGCCAAAACGAGTACTGTTTCGGCCCGCCAACCACGCCGCCACAAACCCCACCACCCGATCAAGGCCACAATGGTGAGCGGGGAATAAAAGATGATGCCCCGACCCGTGCTGAACAACAAACCATGAAGGCCGGTCAGAAAGGGCGTCGTCCAGCCTTCGTTGGCGTAGCCAAAGCGCCACAGACTGCCGGTGCGCACGCCATTCATCCCCAGGTAAACGACCAGCGCCAGTATGATTGGCGTGCCTAACAATAGCATGGCTGCCAGCCATTGACGGGTTGTCGCCCGATTTTGCCACAAGCGGTAAAAGGTATACATGATAACCACAAATGCCAATGGCAGCGTATCCAGCCGCGCCAGGCAGGCCCAACCGAGGGCCAGACCAACACCAAATAGTGCCTTGTAATTGGGTGGTGGAAATTTCACCAGCAGCGTGACTGCTAATAGCAACAAAAAAGCAATCAACGGTTGCGCAAAATAGAGGCCTGCGTATGGCCAGGCCATGGTAGCTATGCCGTA
>CAADGU010000476.1 GCA_900696625.1 uncultured Chloroflexota bacterium
ACTGGCCGCTTCCGTTTCCGGCGGCCTGACACCGACCATTGACCCGTTTTTGTATACGATTCAGGCGGTGGTGCGGCACGGCCGTAGTCTGGACGAAGTAGAGGTAGCCCTGGATGCCGAACTGGCCCGGCTGCAAAGCGAACCCATTACCCAGGCGGAACTGGACAAGGCGCTCAAACGGGCCAAAGCGGATTTTGTCTTGGCCGGGGAGAGCATCACCGGGCAGGCACAGTTGTTGGGCATGGCTGAAGCCGTCGTTGGCGACTACCGCTGGTATGAGACGGTGTTGGATCAACTTCACGCTGTCACTCTGGCCGACATTGAGCGGGTGCGCGCCACGTATTTACGTAAAAGATACCGCGTTGTTGGCCGTTATGAACCGGATAGTGAGATGACCGGCGCTATGGCCGTGGATGAGGAGCAAACAAACGGATAAGTGCCTGGCGAATAAATTCGCGGCTACACAAGGCGAAGACCGCCTGCGCGGTCTGGCAACAGTCAGCGAAGGGCGATTTTGCCCTCTGTAGCCGTGGTTCCAACAGCCGGGATCATATCCGATAAAAATTCGTCGGGGCGAAGGCTGTGCTACAATACCCCCATTGATCAAGAATGAGAGTAATGGTTGGTAACTGGCGTAGACAATCAGCCACCAACAACTTTTCAGGAAAACACTATGAGTACACCAACGGCCGTAGCCACCCCCACCAAACATCCACCTAAACTGTCGCCCAAACTCATTACCGGCGAAGAACTATACGCCATGGGCGACATTGGCCCATCCGAATTAGTCAAAGGGGAGATTAAATACCTCATGCCCAGCGGCCACCCACATGGATATTTTGAACGTCTCATTGCGTTTTTCTTGACCATGTTTGTGCGTGAACACAAACTGGGCCGGGTGCTTACCGGGGAGGTTGGCATCTATACCGGCCGTCAACCGGACACGGTACGCGCTGCTGACGTCATCTTCATTTCCGATGAACGTTTCCGCCAGGTACGTTCCGCTGGTTATCTGGATGTGGCCCCAGAGTTGGTAGTAGAGGTGATGTCGCCAGATAATACCTGGAGCGAAGTGCAGAAGAAACTGGCAGAGTATTTTGCTGTAAATGTATTGATGGTGTGGGTGGTTGACCCGCAGTTAGAGCAGGTGCATGTGTATCGTTCGCCGGAGCAAATGAAACTGCTGCGTAAAGAAGATAGGCTTACCGGTGACGATGTACTGCCCGGTTTCCAGGTCGCTTTGGCCGAGATTTTTACGGCCGAGTAGCCACTTCCATAACATTGAAGCGATTGCCAGCCACCATCCTCCGCGCCGTTCGCCGGTTGCCGGGCACATTTGATGATGAAGAACGCCGCCTGGTGGTGCAGTCGGTCATCATTGGTGTGGTTGTTTGGGCTATTGTTTATCCCCTGAAAATTGGCGTCCATTGGCTCTTTGACCTGACCTTGCATAGCCTGGAACAATTGGGGCACGGGCCGCAGCAGTTGCTGGTGTTGGCTCCGCTGCTGGTGGGGGCGCTTGTTGTGGCTGTCATTGCCCGCACCCATGCGGTGATGGTGCATTATCGAGACGATGACGGCGTCATCCACGAGCTAAATGATGTGGAAGGGGATGGGTTGGAGCGAGCTATTGCCCTGTATTACAGCTCCGAACCGGCGTTTGAGCGGGTTTTGCAAGGGCAGGAAGGGCTGGATGTGCGTTGGCAGTTGCCTACCTTCTCGCTAGCCTTCCGCAAGTTTGCAGCCACGCTGATAACGTTGGGCAGTGGCGGCAGCGGTGGCCTGGAAGCCAGCGTCACCCTCATTGGCGAAAGCAGTGCGGCCGGCCTGTTTAAGCCACGCCAACCTATTGCCAGGGTGAATGAAAAGATTGGCGTGGTTGGCCGTTTCTGGCGCTGGTGGCAGGCGGATGACCCCGACGATTTACAGACGGCGCAGTTGAGTGGCATTGCGGCGGCGGTGGCGGTGCTGTTGGGCGCGCCGCTGACGGCTGCCTTTTTTGCCATTGAAGTGATGTATCGCCAGCGTCCACTCATCGAAAAGCTGGCATATACGCTGATTTCGGCGTTGGTAGCTTACTCGCTGACCGATCTGGTAACGGTGGGTCACCCGGTCATTTTTTCGGTAGAGCAGCACTTCGTGCCGCCGACGTCGCCGCGTTATTATGCGGTAGTGGTGTTGATGGCTACGGCCGTGTCCCTGGTCAGCATCTTCTTCAAACAATTCCGTGCATACACCGATCATCTTTTGCACCACCGTTTTACCGATTCGCGGCAGCGGCTGTTGGTGGGGGCGACCATTACCGGCCTGATTGCCTTTACGGCAGCCATCATCACCTTTGAATTGGATTGGTGGGAAAATGGATTGGAACTGGTGTTAGGGCCAGGTGATAACGTGATCAATGCAGCCCTGGCCGGAGAATTCACTCTGGCAGTAGCGCTAGTGGCATTGGCGGCTAAAATGCCTGCTACCCTGGCGACCATTGGTTCGGGTGGCTCGGCCGGATTGCTGGTGCCCTCTCTCTTTTTTGGGACGATGGTGGCCTCAGCGTTTGCTGTTCTTTTTGACTATGAACCAATGTTGTTGATTGTGCCCGGCATGACGGCCGCCCTGGTTTCCATTGTCAATGTGCCCCTGGCAGCCATCTTGTTCACCGTTGAATTGTTTGGCTCAGTTTACATGGTGCCGGCGCTGCTGACGCTGGTCATCACCTCCATTCTGGCTCACGACCGTACTATTTATCGCCCGCAGCGGGAAAAAGCAACCAAACGCCAGATCATGCCTGGTGTCGGGTCGCGCCGCATTCTGCCGCCGCCCTCCTGGTGGGGCAAGACGCTGGTGGAACTGGATTTACGCCGCCGTTACAACGTGAATGTGGTCGGGCTGATGGAGTTTCAGGATGAGCATGGCAACCCTCGTGTGCGGCTGGATACTTCTTCAACGGTACCGCTGTCTGATGGCGATGTGCTGGTGGTCATCGGGCGGGAAGAAAAATTGGAAGCGTTGGAAACGGCCGTGCGCACCGAACGTGCTACCGGCTGGCAAAATGCAGTGGATGATGCTCTGGAAACGGAGGAAACATGACCGATTTCAAAGAAATTTATGCCACTCAGGCCGAACAATATGAACGGCTGGTAGCGCGGGAGGATGTGGAAGGTAACATCCTCAAGGTGCTGCAAAGCATTTACCCCCTGGCAAATGCGGACGTGGTCGAATTTGGCGCAGGTACAGGGCGGCTCACCAGGCTGCTGGCCCCATTGGTGCGTGGCATTCACGCCTATGACCAATCGGCGGCGATGCTGGCGGTGGCTGAACGCAAGTTGCAGGATAGTGGTCTGGCGAATTGGCACACGGCCCGAAGCCGCTTCGGGTTCGCCATAGCCGATCACCGCACCATCCCCCTGCCAGACCATTCTGCCGATGTCGCCATTGAGGGATGGGCGTTTGGGCATTTTGTGGGCTGGCATCCAGCCACCTGGCGCGCAGAAGCCGGCCGGGCGCTGGCGGAAATGGAGCGGCTGCTGCGTCCCGGTGGGGTGATGATTTTGCTGGAAACATTGGGCACCGGTTTTGAAACGCCCACGCCGCCGGAACAGTTACGGCCGTTTTACCACTGGTTGGAAACGACCCATCACTTTCACCACACCTGGATACGCACCGACTATCAATTTGCTAACGTGGAAGAAGCCGCCGAACTCCTCGGTTTCTTCTTCGGCCCAGAAATGGCCGCCCGCGCCCAAATCCGCTTCCCTGAATGTACCGGCATCTGGTATAAAACTATATAGACTTGTACAATATATTGCACAGAAAATGCTACCTGTTTATACTTGAGCCATACCATTTTCAATGAGGTTCTTATGCAAGTCGTTACCTTTACAGAAGCGAGAAATAATCTAAAAAGCATTTTGGACAGGGTAGTAACAGACGCCGATTACACGGTAATTACCCGACGTGATGCTGAAGACACGGTGGTTATGTCTCTGGAATCGTTTAATAGCTTGTTGGAAACGGTCTATCTGCTGCGATCACCGGCGAACGCTACCCACCTGGCGCGTTCAATCGAACAGTACCAAAATGGCCTGGTAGTGGAAAGGGAATTGCTGGATGAGTAGAAAGCTGGCCTGGACAGAGGCAGCCTGGTCAGATTACCTCTATTGGCAGTCTCAAGACAAAAAAACCTTAAAGCGCATCAACCGCTTAATTGAGGAGACCCGGCGAGACCCCTTTGCCGGTATTGGCAAACCAGAACCTTTGCGCGAAAATTTGTCCGGCTTTTGGTCACGCCGCATTGACGAGGTCAATCGCCTGGTCTATACGGTAGATGATGAATATCTCACCATTGTCGCCTGCCGTTATCACTATTAAGCCGCGAATGACACGAATTTATCCCTGGTGAACGTAAACACCTGAACACCTGATCACTTAAACACCTGACACCATGACCAACGGCCGTTACCCCAACTCCCACACGATTACCCGCCACACGTTACCCAATGGGCTGACCATCCTGGCCTATGAAAACTTCGCCTCGCCGTCGGTGGTGATGGAAGGGCTGGTGCGGGTGGGGGCATTGGCCGAGAATCGGGAAACGGCGGGGCTGGCAAACTTCACGGCCGTGTCCCTCATGCGTGGCACCCAAAACCGGACCTTTGACGAGATTTATGAAGCGCTGGAAGCTGTGGGGGCTGAGTTGAGTTTTAGCGGCGCGTTTCATACCAGCGGCTTTTCGGCGCAAGGGCTGGTAGAGGATTTTGGCCTGCTGCTGGACATGGTGGCTGACGCCTGGCGCACGCCCACGTTTCCGCCCGAACAGATTGTAAAAGTGCAGGGGCAGCTTCTCACCGGCCTGCAAATGCGCACCAACGATACCGGGCGCATGGCCAACCTGGCTTTTCACGAACTGGTCTATGATGGGCATCCCTACGGCCGTTCCGCCAGCGGCTACCCGGAAACCGTCAGCCGTTTAACCTCGGCCGATCTGGCCGCTTTCCATGCCCAACATTATGGGCCGCAGGGGGCCATCATCGTCGTCGTGGGGGCGGTGAAGGCTGAAGAAGCGATAGAGCGCGTCACGGCCGTGTTGGGCGACTGGCACAACGAACGGCAGCAAATGAGGGCGGCAGCAGCCGCGGCCGTGCCCGATATGCCCCGCCCGGATTCTCATTTGCGTGTTCACATCGCCATGCCCGACAAACACCAGGCCGACATCCGCCTGGGGCTGCCCGGCCCGCGCCGCGCTGCCCCCGACTACCTGGAAGCCAGCCTGATGAACACCATCCTCGGCGTGTTTGGTATGATGGGGCGCATTGGCCTGCGTGTGCGTGAGGAAGAAGGGCTGGCCTATTACGCCTACAGCCAGTTACAGGGCGGCCTGGGACCGTCACCCTGGCTTGCCGCCGCCGGCGTGGCCCCGGAAGCGGTAGAGCAGGCCATCGCCAGCATCCTGGAAGAGGTGGCCCGCATCCAAAACGAACCGGTCAGTGCCGAGGAACTGGCCGACAGCCAGGCATACCGCATTGGCTCTATGCCCATGGCTTTGGAGACAAACAGCGGACTGGCGGATATTATTGGTGATATGGAATTATATGAATTGGGGTTGGATTATCTGGCCGAATACCCGGCGCGCATCCAGGCCATTACCCTGGCCGACATTCAGGCCACCGCCCAGAAATACCTGAGTACAGAGCAGTTGGGCACGGCCGTGGCCGGCCCTGAATTAGTGAGCAGTCAGCGGTAAGCAGTGAGCAGTATCACGCACTGCTCACCGCTCACTGCTTACTGCTCACTGTTTACTTCAATGTTAGCCGCAGGCGTAGACATGATTGAAATTGCCCGGATTGAACGGGGCATCGCCCGGCATGGCGAGCGGTTTTTGCAGCGTTTTTTTACGGAGCAAGAGCAGGTGTTTTGCAACGGCCGTGCCGCCAGCCTGGCCGCTCGTTTTGCCTCCAAAGAGGCGGTGGGTAAGGCGCTGGGCACCGGCATTGGCGACATTCGTTGGGTAGATGTGGAAGTGGTTTGTGATGCACGTGGCAAACCGGAATTGGTGCTGCATGATGCTGCCCAAGAAATGGCCCAAGCGCGTGGCCTCACCCAATGGGCCATCAGCCTGTCGCACACAGAAACCCACGCCATCGCCTTTGTGGTGGCGATGGGGTAATTGGGTAATTGCGTAATTACCCAATTACCCAATTACTATTAACAGGAGGCGCACAATGGCAGAATGGAAAACAGATGATGGTAGTTTGATTCATTATGAAGTGCATGGCAATAACGGCAAACCGGCGCTGCTGCTGCTGCCTGGGCTGCTGGGGACAATTGGCGTGCAGTGGCGGCCGTTCATCAAGCCGCTAACGGCCGATTATCAGGTGGTGTTGATGGATTTAAGAGGACACGGCCGTTCCACCAACACCGCCAAAGAGCTGAACCCGGAAAAGATGATGTTTGACGTCAGCGGCTTGCTCGATATTCTGAATGTGCCGGTAGTGCATGTGGCCGGCTACAGCCTGGGCGGTTACCTGGGGCTGATGTTGGCCCTGAAAGAGCCGCGCCGTGTGGCTACCCTGCTTATGCACGCCACCAAATTTTTCTGGACGCAAGAAGCCGCCGCCAAAATGCACCAGCAGCTAGACCCGGACATCATGGCTAAAAAAGTCTCCACCTATGCCGAACAATTGGCGCATGAACATGGCGCCCGTCAGTGGCGTGTGCTGGTGCGGCAGGCCGCCGATATGACCACTTATCTGGTGGATAATGGCATCACCGAGCGCATGGCCTCCCATACCCAATGCCCTGTTTTAGTTAGCGTGGGCGACCGGGACGAACTGGTACCGGTCAATGAAGCGCTACGCCTGGCCCGTTTGTTTAACCAGGGTGAACTCATTGTGCTGCCTGGTGTGCGCCATCCTTTCCAAACCGTGCGCGCCATTCCCTTACTGCCGATGATGCAGCATTTTCACCGGATGTGAAATCAGGTAATTGGGTAATTGAGTAATTAGGTAATTACCCAGTTACCCAGTTACTCAATTACGCAATTACATTCCCAAGATGACAAAACGTTTATTAGCCATTCTGGCCCACCCTGATGATGAATCCTTTGGCCCTGGGGGTACCTTTGCCCGCTATGCGGCTGAGGGAGTAGATGTACATATTGCCATTGCCACCGATGGTGCCGCCGGTTCGGTGGTGGATGCGTATAAAGATGCCCATGACCGGCTGGCGGCTGTGCGCACCGAAGAGTTGAAACAGGCGGTAAACATTCTGGGTGGCACTTTACATACCCTGGGGTATCGTGACTCTGGCTACGTTGGCGACCCGGCCAATGAACACCCCGATGCTTTTATCAATGCCGATCTGCATGAGGCAACGGGCCAGGTGGTGCAACTGATCCGGGAAATCCGGCCGCAAGTCATCATTACCCACGACGAAATGGGCGGCTACCTGCATCCTGACCACATTATGTGTTGGAAAATTACCACGCCCGCTTTTACGGCCGCTGCCGATCCGGCGCAGTACCCGGAGTTGGGAATGCCGCCGTACCAGCCGCAGCGGTTGTATTACACTGCTTTTTCTAACCGGTGGGTGAAATTTGGCATCTTCCTGCTGAAGCTGCGCCGCCAGGACCCACGTAAATTTGGGCGTAATGGCGATATTGACCTGACCAAAATTGGGGTAAACCCCCGGCACATCAACACGGTGATTGATTACCGGCCGTATTGGGATGTGAAGGTGGCGGCCAGCGCCGCCCACGCCAGCCAGGGTGGGGGCACAGGCGGCTTTCGGCGGATGCCGGTGTGGTTGATGCGCCGCTTCCTGGCCAAAGATACCTTTATTCGCGCTTATCCGCCGGGGCTGAACGGCCGTCGGGATACCGACTTGTTCGCTGACCTTTAAGGAGAAAACAATGAATTTGTTCCGTCGTATGCTGCGTTTGTTGTTTGTATTGGCCGGTTTGCTGGCCGGCCTGGTGGTGGCGCTGGCTGCCTTTTTTGCCCGCCAGATCATCAACCCGCCCCGGCTGGGGCTGTGGGTGACGCCAGGTGAGTTGGGCATGCCCTATGACCATGTACAGTTCCCGGCGCTGGATGGCATCCGCCTGAGCGGCTGGTTTATTCCCGCACCGGCCGATTCCCACCGCAAAGGAGCCACCGTAATCATGATTCATGGCTGGCCCTGGAACCGGTTGGGGACTACGGCCGTGACTCTGTTGGACAAGTTAACCAATAACCAATCATTGGAATTGATGCGCCTGGCTCATGCTCTACATCAGGATGGTTTTAATGTCTTAATGTTTGACCTGCGCAATCATGGTGAAAGCGCCGCCGCGCCACCGGTCACGTTTGGCATTGAGGAATCGAAGGATTTATTGGGCGCGGTGGCGTTTGTGAAAACGAGACCGGAAGCAGACCCACAGCGCCTCGCGGTCATTGGATTTTCGATGGGGGGGAATACCGTGCTATATACGCTGGCGCAGACGCAGGAGATTCAGGCGGCGGTGGCCGTGCAGCCTACGTCGGTGGGGGTTTTTGCGGGGCGTTACGGCCGTGACAATTTTGGCCCACTTGCCATTTTCATTCTGCCGTTGGCTGAATGGTTGTATCGTATGCGGGGGGGACGGCCGTTTGCCGATATTCGCCCTGCCGCCGCTGCCGCTCACGCGGGCAAAACGCCGGTGTTATACATTCAGGGCAGTGGTGATCCCTGGGGCAGCGCCGCCGATGTGGCCCAAATGGCGTCAGCCACCCCCAACCCCAGCGGCCCCCTTTACGTCGAATCCACCCACCGCTTTGACGGCTACCAATATCTGCTCAATAACCCCAAAATTGCCACGGCCTTCTTTGAGCAGCACTTACCGGAATAAAAAAAGGTGGGCATCCTGATGCCCACCTTTTTTTACTTCGGCCCATACCCCTGCATATCTCTTGCCACTTCTATTTCTCGTTTGCTCAGTTCGGCTAACACTTGCAGCAGAATCCAATAGATGAAAAGCTGCCCGCCAACCAGAAAGGCCATAGCGCCAAAGAGCAGGTAAAACCACAGCCGTTCAATGGGCCAGTTCCCGCCAACGGTCAAGACTAGGCTGGTCAGGCCAACCAACACACCAACCACAATACCGGTCAGACCCATCCAGCCAAAGTGACGGTTGAGCGGCTTTTTGAAGACGGGCTTCTTGAAGAGACCCTGCCGCATGGGTCGTTTGTGAAAGATGGAGACCATGTAGTTAAAGGTGACGCCCAGGGCAAAGATGCTGACGCCGCTCACGGCCGTGACCAATGCTGTATAAATCGCTGCCACCCCCCACGCACCCAGGGTGGTGACGCCATTCAGCCGGGCCAATACCAGCCCCACCACCACCAGCAGGGAAATGCCAACCAGCCCCACGCCAATCAGACCCAACGGCCGTACCGGATTATAGGTTAGCGCCGTCCACACAATAGATTGCAAAAAGAGCGAGCCATCATGCACCACGCTTAGTTTGGATCGCCCGACCCGTTCGCTGTAGGGAATGGGAATTTCTTTAATGGTTAGCCCTTCATGGATGGCGCGGGTACTCATCACCGGCGTCAGGTTCAGGCCATCGGGCAGCGGGTAGACCTGGTCTAAAATTTCGCTCTTAAACACACGCATCCCGCTGGCGGGGTCTTGTACGTGTTGGTTGCCCAAAATGGTAAGCAGGTTTGACCAGATAAAGTTGCCCAATTTGCGCATGGGCGGCATGTGGCTTTCCGCCCCACCGCGCCGCGAACCGACCACCAGGTCAGCCCCGTTCAGCGCCTCTTTGCACAACTGCGGGAAATACTCCGGCGGGTAGGTGCCATCGGCATCCAAAAAGGCGATCAATTCGCCGGATGCCTGGCTAAAACCGGTCTTGAGCGCGCCGCCATACCCCTTGTTCTGGGGATGTTGGATCAGGGTAACGCCGTCAATGCTGCCGGCGATTTCCACCGTGCGGTCCTTGGAGCCATCGTCTACCACGAGCAGCTCCAGGCCATTGACGCCCACTTCCTTGAGTGATTCACGGATGGAAAGCACCCGGTGGGCGATTTCGGCAATGCCGCCTTCTTCGTTATAGGCGGGGATTACGACAGAGAGTGTGGTCATAGGTTTTCCTACGCATGAAGATGATAGTTGCCATCTTCATGCTCTATATGTGATATATTTTCCGGTCTGGATAGGGCGGCTGCCCATCAATTTCTTTGATCACTTTGGCGGGCACACCGCCAACAACGGTGTGGGGCGGCACATCTTTGGTGACAACGGCGCCGGCCGCCACCACCGCCCCTTTGCCCACACGCACGCCGTCGGTAATGACAGCCCCAGCGCCCAACCAGACATCATCTTCGATAACAATACCTTCGGCGGTGATGCCTTGTTCGGTAAACGGCCGTGTCCGGTCGGCAAATACATGGTTCACGGCAATAATCTGGGTAAAGGGGGAGGTATACACCCGGTCGCCAATGGTAACGCCGCCCTGCCCCCGTATCACCGAATACTCGCCCACCAGACTATCCTTGCCAATTTTAATGCCCGCGTGGGGCAGGCCGCGAAAGTTGTACACGTGCAGCACCGCGCCGTGCATGACAATGCTGTTATCGCCAATTTCAATGCCATTGGGGCAGGCGTGCAAATAGGTGTGCTGATCCAGATAAACGCCATTACCCAGTTTGATGTAATTGGCAAAACGGAGGCGGACGCCATTTTCAATGGCTACCTGCCCTTCCATTTTTAAGATGAGCCGGTACAGCACCCCGCGAATGGCAATGCCGATGATGGTGGGAATCCAGCCAATGAGCAGATAAAGGGTTTGCTCTAGGAGGTAACGGCCGTTGCTGCTGGCCTGCCGGTTGAGATATAGTTTGACGCCATCTACTGCTGAAGCCACAAAACCTCTAGTAACATCGAAATTCTAGTTTGATTATTGGAAGGGTGACTTAAGAAGCCTATTAAGTGGTTAGGGGCTGGTACAAACCACCAGCCCCTATCAATCATCGTCAAACAAGTCGGCTAACCCTTGCTCCCAGACATCATCAAGGGGGGTAAACGGCCGTTCCGTAAACTGCTCCGAGATTTGGGCCATAATGCCCCGGACATTGATCTGAGGTAACTTATCGGCCAGTTCCTCAATTTCCTCATCGAGCGCAGCCAGGAGAACCTGGCTTTTTTGCTCCAGGTCGCTCAGATTCAGATTCAGGCTAAAGAGGCGGTTCAGACGGCGCATAATGTCCAGCCATGCTTTGTAATCATGCTCAATGCGCACTTCCCGCCCGGCAGAGCCTAATTGGGAAAAGTCATAGTTGGGCACAAAACCATAAAATGCTTGCAAAGGCAGCCCTTCCCGTTCGGCCCGGTCTACCAGATACGAGCCAATGGAAGCGCCGCCTTCGTAATCGGAAAAACGAACGGCATATTGGTTTAGCTCCGCTTTCATTTGCGGTAGACTGTAAATGCAGCCCACTTCCCGGTCTTTGTCATAGGGTACCGGGCCATAGACGCCCCCCAACGAAGCAATGCGCTGCACCCCCAGTGCATGAACCGCCGCAAAAAAGGCGATGGCGTAGCGATCAATATCCAGGTGTGGTTCGTCCCCCAGAAAGATGACGATCCCTTTGTCCTCATTTCCGGCGAAATACAGTTCATTGCGCCGCTGTTCCAGACTGTGGCGGTAGCCATCTTCAAAACGCACCACCGGACGCAGCAGGTGATGGGCGCCTGGCAGTTGAAATAGATAGAAGCCGTTGGGTTTAATTTCACCGATCAACCGGGCCTTTGTCTGTTTGATGAGGTATTCTGGCAAGCCGGAAGAAATGCTGCCGGCGTCAGCCCACTGCCGCCACCCGGCAATCATCACCATTTCTCTGGCGGTTGGTGTTTCCCAAATTTCTACGGCGCTGTTCATCATTCCTTCAAAAAATACACGGAATAGGGTAATTATGCAAAATTACCCTGGCGAAATGTCAACAGAACCTGGCCATTGATCTTGTATCAGCAGCATGGTTACAATAGCTACCATTACCATTATAAGCGAGCGAGCAACGGCATGAAAACTGAGCAGTATACCATACGACAATATCTCCCGCCGGAGTGGTCTACAGAGCGCATTCGCGTCAAAGACAGCCAACTTGGGGACGTTCCATGCCTGACGCAGATATTCAATTCCTGCCATTATATTGAGCAATGGGATCCTACATTTCATCTTGTGGATGAGGATGAGATTCGGCGGCTGGTGGAAAAAAGCCTGGTTGAAACCGGTGTGGATCGGGGTTTTCGCTTACAGCGTTTGGAAACGATAAACGGCCGTGAGTCCATCGGCTACTTTCACGTGCAACACCACTCCGCCCGGCTGCCACAGCCAGCCACCGCCTTCATTTCCATGTTCGTCATACGCCCGGAACATCAGGGCAAGCAGTATGCTCAGGAAGTGGTGGCCGGGTTGGCGCACCAGTTAGCAGAACGAGGTTACATGGCAATATGGCTGCAAGTTTATCTGAAAAATTGGCCCGCTATCCGTTTCTGGATACAACAAGGCTTCAACAAGATCATCGAATATGATGGTGAAAAGCAGCTATCCGAATCAGCGCAGGCAACATTAACTTTAGAAAAGCGGCTGATGATGCCCGCTTAACCGGCCTTCTTCTATTCACGCTCCCTGTTCCTGAATTTGTTTTGCCACACGTTGGCCGCTTTCCACGGCGCCTTCCATGTAACCCTGGTGTACGGCCGTATGCTCCCCCGCCACAACCACCCGCCCCGCCGGTTCACGGAGGGCGCGCCAATGAGCCGTCACGTCCCCCGGTTTGAACAAGGTATAGCCACCCTGGCTAAACGGTTCATTTAGCCAGGCCATCGTGCGCGTGTGGTTGACCAGCGCCGCCGAGCCGGGGAATAACTGGTCGAGTTGGGTCACGGCCGTTTCGATCCTCTCCCGTTCACCCATCGCCGAAAAATCCGCACCCGCTTTGGCCCCGGTGTACACCGTCAGGATGCCGCTCTCGCCGGGCTGGGTAATGGTTGGCTGCCAGGTGCAGGTGATGGGCCGGTCGGTGAGCAGGCTGCCACGCCAGTTCACATCTTCCCAAAAACGCCGCCGGTACTGGATCATCACTTTGGTGACGGGGCCGCAGTGCAGGTTACTGAACATGGCCTGATGGCTGGCGGGCAGCGGCGGGTCAAAAACAATTTGCCGCGCCGGGCCGGGCGGCACAGCCAGCACCACATAGGCGGTTGGCAGGGTGTGGGTTTGCCCGTTTTGGTGAAAGGTGGCAGACGCGCCGGCTGCGGTTTGTTGCACGGCCGTGACCACCGCTCCCAAGCGCACATCCGGCAACTCTGCCGCCATCCGTTGCGGAATCTGGTCCACGCCGCCGCGCACCCGGAAACTTTCGCCCTCGTCTTCGGGATCGCTGTAATACAGCGCCCCCCAACGCGCCAGTTCCAGCAGCGATAACTGCTCTGGTTCGGCCAGATATTCAGAGCGCAGGCGGGTGGTGATGACTGTTTTGGCAAAGGGATGCACATCCAAACCGTTGAGCCAATCACCGGCCGACTGCCGGTCTAATTCTGCGGCGCATGGCGCCGTGAGTGGGCGGGTGGGGTCGGGTACGGCCGTGCCCAACACCGCCAGCGCCTGCCACACCCGTTCAATTTCCACCGCCAGATCAAGACCCCACAGGGCCACATCATCCGCCTCGCCGTGTTTGCCCGCCAGGGCCAAGCGGCGGGTCCATTCGCCCATACCGCGCACCGGGTCCAGCGCCAGACCAAATTCCCGCGTCAATGCCAACATGCGCTCGTGGATGTCTTCAATAAATTCGCCGCCCGCTTCGGCGTACTGCCCATCGGCAAAACCGTCACGGAAGGTATAGGCCCGGCCACCCACACGCAGCCGCGCCTCCAGCACCGTGGTCGGCCAACCGGCGCGGTGCAAATCGCGCGCCGCCGCCAACCCGGCCAACCCGGCGCCGATAATGGTGATATGAGGAGGAGTCATCGGTAATTGGGTAATTGGGTAATTGGGTAATTACCCAATTGCTTCATCTTCCAAATCGCTCAATAATGCGCGCGGTGTGTTTTGTGCCCTGGAGGAAATTTTCAATCGTCATGTTTTCGTTGGGGGCGTGGACGTTGCTGCCGGGGTAGCCGACGCCAGCCGAGACGAGCGGCAGCCCCAGGGTGTGGATGAAGGGATAGTTGGGACCGCTGCCGCCGATGATGGGTTCGATGATGGGATCACGGCCGTACACGTCTACGGCCGTCTCGTTGGCAATTTGCACAAAGGGATCATCCGGGTCCACTTTGGCCGGTCGCCCACCACCCAGGAATTGAATCTGCACATCCTGGAAACCCAGGCCATCCAGGTGCGCGCGCAGTTTGCTCAACACTTCCTGTGGTGTCTGGTTGGGCACCAGGCGGAAGTCCACTTTGGCGCTGGCCCTGGCGGGCAGCACCGTTTTGGAACCGACCCCCTGGTAGCCGGCGGTGAGGCCACAAATGGTGCAGGTGGGTTCAAACACGGCCGTGCGCTGCAAAGGCAAACCGCCCTCAAGCCCCAACAAAAATTCCTGCACGCCATACATCTCTTTCAATTCGTCCACTTCTTCGGGCAGCCGCGATAGCAGTTCCAGGTCACGTGGGCTGGGCGGCAGCACATTCTCATAAAAACCGGGGATGAGGATGCGTTCATACTGGTCTTTCAGGGTGCTGAGCGCCCAGGTGAGCCGCCAGGCGGCGTTGGGGAAGATGGAGCCGCCCAACCCGGAATGGGCGTCGCGGCTGAGCGATTGCACGGACAGTTCCACGTAACAAATGCCACGCATACCGAGCGCCTGCCGGGGACGGCCGTCATAATCCACGCCGCCAAACTCCCAGATGCAGGCATCGGCCGCCAGCAACTCCTGGTGTTGCTCCACAAAAGCGGGCATGTTGGGGCTGCCAATCTCCTCTTCGCCTTCAATAATGAATTTGAC
>CAADGU010000477.1 GCA_900696625.1 uncultured Chloroflexota bacterium
GAATCCTCCCTGGTTATTGAGTTTGCTGCTGCCATTGACGGCCGTTTCCTTCCACCGCGCTGTCTGGTTATGGCTGCTGGCGAACATTACCATGATCTTCACCGGGACGATATTGGCCTGGCTGACGTTTGCCGGGCAGGCCAAAACGCGCCAACGCGCCTGGATAGCGCCGCTGATTGGTTTCACTTTTGTACCGGCGCTCATTGGGATCAGTCAGGGGCAGGTGAACATTCTCATCTTTTTTGGATTGGCGTTGTTTTTGTTTTTGGAAGCGCGCGGTTATTTGATGGGCGCGGGCGCGGCGCTGGTGCTGACAACCATCAAACCGCACATTGTGTATGTGACCACGCCGCTACTGCTGTTGCGCGCCCTTTACCGGCGCTCCTGGCGGCTGCTGCTGGGTTTTGGGTTGGCGCTGGTGGGATTAACGCTGATTGCGTTGGTGTTACGGCCGTCCTTCCTTTCCGAATACAGCCAGACAACCGGCGCCGGTAATTTGCTAGGCTGGCAAACGCCCACGTTGGGCGGCATCCTGGCGGCGACCTGGGGCTGGCAGTGGGCCAAATTGATGGGCATTGTCATTTTCCCGCTGACGATTCTGTGGTGGTGGTATTATCGTGATCGGCTGCAAACGGCCGAACTGGTGTCCGTGACGTTGCTCATTTCCGTGATCACCGCCCCCTTTGGCTGGAGTTATGATCAGGTGGTGCTGCTTATTCCCCTGGTGCAGGTGGTGGTATGGGTGGTAGACGGCCGTTACCCCCGCCGCGAACAAATTGCCCTTATCCTGGCGCTGGTTGCCATCAATGTGCTATTTTTCTACCAGCGCGGCCATATGCAAAACGAAGTAGAAGCCTTTTGGTCGCCGCTGGTCATCATGCTGCTCTATGCCTGGGCTTTTTGGCGCAAACAGCCGACAAATGACCAGGGACAACTGACTTTTTAACGATGGAATTACGGCATATCTGGAAAATCCTGATGCGCCGCTGGTGGCTGATTGTCATACCGGCGGCGGTGGTGATTGTGGTAAGCGCCCTCACCTACAGCCCGCCGCCGCCCGCCGGGTATAACGTGGGCATGAACTTCATTGTCGGCCAGACGCCGGCCGCCGTGGCCCAAAACCCGGACGAGAACCGGTATTACAACTGGCTCACGTCGGAGTACATTGTCAATGGGCTGACGGATTGGGCGGTGGGTGGCGAGTTTAAGACGGCCGTGTCCACCCACCTGTCCACACAAGGCATAGACGCGCCGCCCCACACCTTCAACGTCGTCGCCGACAATGTGCGCAGCAAATTGCAACTGTCCATCCAACATGGCAATGCCGAGACATTGGCCCAAATTATGAACGCGGCCATGGTGGTGCTGACGGAGCAAAATGCGGCGGCGCTGCCCCAATTGGGGGGCGACACGGCCGTCATCATCCCCGTAGACCAACCCGTTGTCACCCCCATCCCCGGCAGCTTCCGCAGCCAGCTAGACATTCCGCTGCGCATCGCCCTGGCGCTCATCGCCGGGGTGGGGCTGGCGCTGCTGGCCGAATATCTGAACACGGCCGTGCGCAGCCGGGAAGAGGTGGAGGATTTGGGATTGCCCGTGTTGGGGGAAATTCCAAAAGGACGTAAATCGTGAGGCGTGAGGCGCAACTCGAAAATGGTCACGCCTCACGCCTCACGCCTCACGAGGAAAAATGGAACTAAGCGACTATCTACGCATCATCCGCCAGCGGGGCTGGATTATTATTTTGCTGGCGGTACTGACGGCCGTAACCGCCTTTGGCTACAGCAAAATGCAAACGCCTGTGTATGAATCCAATCTAAGGCTGCTGGTACGGCCGGCGCGCACTGACTTCGGCCAGTCGCAGGCCGCCCGTGAACTGCTGGGCAATTACGAACAATGGCTGCGCAGCAGCTATCGCGCCCAGGCTGTCATTGACCAATTGCAGCTAGACATGACTGCCGGGGAACTACTGGGTGATGTCAGCGTCGCTTCCGACCGGTTGGGGCTGGTGCTGCAACTGGTGATCGAGAATACCGATGGCGACCTGGCCAACGATATTGCCACGGCCTGGGGCAACCTGCTCATCCAATGGCAGCAGGGTGAAAATGAAAAGAACCGGCAGGAAGACCGCATCACCATCGAATTTCAAGACAATCCCCAATACAGTCTGGCCAGCCCACAAACCAAAATCAATACCGCCGCCGGGTTTGTCTTTGGCGCGCTGCTCGGCATCATTTTGATCTTCTTGCTGGAATGGCTGGAATCCGGCGTCATGCGCCGCAGTGAAGATGTGGAACGTTATCTGGAGATACCCGTTGTGGGTAGGATCCCGAATCAGTGAGCAGTGGGCAGTAAGCAGTAAGCAGTGGCAACGACTGCTCACTGCTCACCGCTTACTGCTCACTTATAACGAGTATGCAAATGGATTTAATCACCCTGACCGACCCCCGCTCCCCCGTCAGTGAGGCGTACCGCACGCTGCGGACGAACCTCTCGTTTTATAGTCTGGACAACCCGCTGCGTTCGCTGGTGGTCACGTCGCCCGCGCCGAATGAGGGCAAGAGTACGACCATTGCCAACCTGGCGGTGACGATTGCCCAAAGTGGCCGCCGCACGATATTGGTGGATTGTGATTTGCGACGGCCGTCGCTGCACGACCTCTTTGGCCTGAAAGCGGAACCCGGTTTCACCGACCTGGTATTGGCCGAC
>CAADGU010000478.1 GCA_900696625.1 uncultured Chloroflexota bacterium
CCAATCCAGCCACAATTCGCCGGGATCATTGGCCTGGACGTTATCCATGTCATCTAACACGTTGACGCCCAGCAGCCAGACCACTTCCTGATAAGCCGGGGGGCCGGGTGGGTCCAGGTGCGCCTGGGTGCGGGCCGTGTTCAGGGTGAGTACGGCCGTGAATAAACACAAACCAATTAACCATTGCCAGATAAGTTTCTTCATCACGTTATCTCCTTAATGCTTATGATGAGCGATTTATCGCCCCTAACGTTGTTCACTTATCTGTAGGACGAATAATTGGTGGTTGGCCTTTCCCTGAAGTAACCGTTCAGACCTGACAGGCTTTTTTACCAGTTCAACTTGAAACTTTGCAGGCCAAAAACCTGTCAGGTCTCTTGAGGGACTGAACGCTTACCCCTGAATTTTATCCGTTGATCCGTTCTGCATTAAATCCAAACAATGTACCCCCCCGTTTTTCGCTGAACTCGTCACAAACGACGGCGACTAAGAAGGCCATATAGAGCAGCTACCAGACCGGCGCCCAGAATAGACCAGACGATAGGAAAGGGTTGTCCATCTATATTGATGGCAAGGATGGTTGGTAGACCAAGCTGCTGGGCAATCCATGTGCCCAGGTAAGCGCCGATAAAACCCAAAACGATAGCTGCCAGGCATCCCCCACGAGAGTAACCCGCCAGCGCCTGACCAATACTTCCACATACAGCCGCAATGAGCAGCAGAATCAGAAAACTAAAGAGAGACATAGCTTTTACCTCCATAAAAATAGTAAACAAAAAATGCCTAACGGTTTGCGTCAGGGATATTCATTTCAACGTTGTTTGTCACGGCCGTTATGCAGACATGCCGACTACGATAGCATGAAACAGGTGCCCATATCATGTGTCTCGATACAAATTCTGGATACAAATGTGGGCATCAATATAGACCCAATGGATTGCCCTTGCGTATCAATGCCTGGCATTTGGCTCTATAATGCCCACATGGGTGAAGAAAAAGCAGATAGTGGTGCGGGGTGGACGGCCGTACTCACGCTGCCCCCCGACGACCTGGCGCAACTGGAACAAACTGACCTGCCCCGCTGGCGGCAGTGGCATGAGGAAGGGGTGGCGGCGTTAGCGGGGCAATTACGTGGCGGCGACACGGCCGTTGAGCCAGACTTTTTACAACTGCTAGAACGGTTGGGCAACCGGCTGCTGCTGGATGATCCCGAAGCGTTTGTGGCGCTGGTGAACGGGGCTGCTGATGTGCCCATTCAAGCGCGGGCGGGGCAGCAGATGCTTCGCTACTTTGGCGGCGTGGCGTTGGGTTTGCAGGATCGGTATGAGGCGGCGCTGGCGGTTTTTGACGGCTTGCTGGCGGCGGGGAAACTGGATGAGACGGTGTACGGCCGTGTCCTCAACTCCCGCGCCCTCTATTGCCGGGTAACCGGGCGGCTGCAAGAGGCCATCACCGGCTACCGGGCCAGTCTGGCCGTCTGGCAGCGGTTGGGCAACCGGCTGCGCGAGGGGATCGCCTGGCTCAATCTGGGCATTGTGGCCTACCAGTTGCAGCAATATGACCAGGGGGAAGCCGACCTGAACCAGGCATTATCCTGTTTTACAGAAACGGGATCAGGGCAGTGGTTAGCCGCCGCGCAAAGTGGCCTGGGGCTGATTTACCGCGACCGGGGGCAGTGGGTGCAGGCGATGGCCTGTTTTGAGGCGGTAGCGGCGCGCCGCCGGGCGGATGGGGCCAAAGATTCACTGGGCCGCGTCCTGGTCAACATTAGCGAAACGTATTTAATGCAAGGTCGCCTGGGTGAAGCGGCTGCCACGGCGCAAGAAGCGCTCTCCTATTTGGAGACCAAAATTTACGCCATGAATGCCCATGTCGCGTTGGGCCTGGCGTGGCAGGTGGCGGGCGATCTATCGGCTGCGCATAGCCAGTTTGAGATGGCATTGGCGCTGGCACAGACGATTGGGCGGCAGGATATGTTGGCCGAGGTGCATATGCGCCTGGGGGATGTGCTGCGCCGGTTAGGTGATGAGGCGGCGGCGTTGTTGCAGTTTCGCGCCGGGGCTGGCGTTATTGAGGCCACCCGTACCCCGCTGCGGGACGAAGGCATCAAGATCAGTTTGTTGGGGCGCTGGCAGCAGGTGTATGAGGCGCTGGTGCTGCATTGCCTGGCCATGGGGCGCACGGTGGAGGCGTTTGCCTGGGCGGAACGGGCGCGGGCGCGGGCGTTTGTGGAAGCGGTGGGGGGCGCAGGGGAGCCGGAAACAAAGATGGACGATTTGCCGGATGCGCCGCCGGATGTACTGCCGGGCACGGCCGTGCTGTCTTACTTTACGACCGGGGTGCTGGACCGGGAATTGCCCTGGCTGCAACAGCTTGCGGCCGATAACCCGGTGCGGGTACATCTGCTGCCGCCGGCGCGAACAGTGCTGTTTTGCCTGACGGCGGCGGGGCTGACGGCGCATGTTTGCCCCCTTGACCCGAATGACCTGGTGTGGCGTTCGCCCCGGTGGGATGATCGCCGCCGCTTTCTGGACACGGCCGTGTGCCGCGCTCTGCATGATGCGCTTTTGCCACCGGTGCTTGTCACCGGCCAGCAGCGCATCTTGATTGCGCCCCATGGCCCGGTGCATGAAGTCCCCTTTGCGGCGCTGTTGGCTGAGGGGGCACGGCCGTTTGTGCAGCCGGATAGCCCGTTGTTGACCTTTACGCCCAGTGTCACCTTCTGGAAGCGTACCCGGCAGCGGCGCAGCGATGCCCCGGCTGCTTTGTGTCTGGCGGTGGGTTACGAAGGGGAAAGCCAGGTTTTGCGCCACACGGAAGCGGAAGCGCATTTTATTGCGGCTGTGACTGGCGGGGAAGTGTGGGCAGGGGGGCAGCCCAAAGCAGTGGCACTGGCCGAGAGAGGCGGGCAGTTTCGCTGGTTGCATGTGGCCTGCCACGGCCGTTTTGACCCGGTGTCCCCGCTCGATTCCTATCTGGAAACGGGGGCGGGTGAACGGTTGACGGCGCGGCAGGTGTTGGCCTGGCGGCTGCCGGTGGAACTGGTGACGTTGAGCGCCTGCCAGACCGGGGTCAGCCAGGTGCAGCGCGGCGACGAGCCAATGGGATTGGTGCGCGCTTTTCTCACTGCGGGGGCGGGGGCGGTGCTGGTGAGCCAGTGGGCGGTAGCCGACTGGCCGACTTTTTTGCTAATGCGCCGTTTGTACCAGGAACTCATGGCCGGCGCCGAGGCCGCCGCGGCCCTGCAAACGGCGCAATGCTGGCTGCAATCGGTGACGGCCGTTGAACTGCAATCCATTGCCGCAGAATTACCCGGCGGGGCTGAAGAGGCAACCAATTGGCTGGCGGGAAAAGAGGAAGGGGCACGGCCGTTTGCTCACCCGCATTTTTGGGCTGCTTTTGTAATAATGGGGTGAGCCGGTGGGAGGGTGAGCAGGCGCCAGGGCAGTAAGCGGTATGGAGTAAGCAGTATGCAGTATGCGGCAAGCAGGTGATCTCCAATTACCCAATTACCCAATTACCCAATTACTATTCAGTCGCAGTGATTACCAGGTTGCCTAACTGGTTGATAGGGATGCGTTCAAAGGCGGCAGCGCCCCAGGCATTGGTGGTTTGTTGGTGGGTGTGGCTTGGGAGTTGCAGGGTGACGGTGAATCCGGCCAGGTGGGGCCAGGCACGGCCGTGTGGCTGCACCCATACCTCTACCAGACAATCCGCTGCTGATTCGGCGTCGCGGTAGACCAACAGTTTGAAGGGGATGTCTGTTTGTAGTGATTGATCTGGCTCCAGCGCCAGCAGCAGTTCTGCATAACGATCTTCTGCGGAGGAAGCACGGAGGGGCACGACCTGGGGGTGCAGCAAGGGCAGCAGGTCGGCGGAGAGACGCAAGCGCCAGCCATTGTCCAATTTTTCTACGGCCGTGCGTAGCCTATCCACCAGTGAAGCCGCCGCCGGAGTTGGCGACAGGAAGGAAAGATCGGGCTGCGGGGGATTTGCCAGTACCGGCAGGGTATCGTTCTGGTCGGCCAGGGCCAGGCGGTAGAGACGGCCGTAGGCGGCGGCGCAGGTCAGGCAGCCATCCAGGTGGGTGGCGATGTGGGGGAAGAGGGGGAAGAGGTCACGGCCGTTGAGTTGTGCGGCTACATATTCATCCAACTGCCCTAAAACAGCGTCACAGGCAGGGCCGTCACTGGTCACTTGTAGAACTTCCTTCAATTGTCGGTATCGTACCGTTTCGTCTGTCATCTCAGGCCTCTCCTGCCTGTGAGACGTTTGGCCGGATCATTTTCTTTCCTTGCAATCTCTTAATCTCACAGTCTGGCAATCTCAAATTTCTAATCCCCCATCTCGCTCAACAACGCCACCAACGGCGGCCACTGGCGCAGTTTGGCGATATTCTTGGCGCGTGTCACCTGGATGTGGCTGGGCAGCACGGCCGTGCCGGTCAGTTTGCTCTCCAGGGCGGCCAAACCATCGTCCGGTAATTCTTGCAGGTAACGGCCGATGACGACGCGGCGGGAACGGTTGCTGATGGGGGCGCTTTGCAGAGCGGCATAGAGGTCTTGCAGGTGGGCGGCGACGGCCGTTTGTTCTTCCAACAACGGCTGCGCCAGCGCCGCGCCGCTCAAAACAACGTCTAATTCATCTTCTGGGGCAAAGGTTAGCCTGGCGCGGCGGCGCAGGGCATCAATGGCAATGTGGCTGGCAATTTGCCTGGCCCAGGCGCGGAAAGCGGCCGGCTCCCGGCATTCATCCAACCGTTGGTGGATGCGAATGAGCGCGGTTTGGGCACAATCTTGGGCCAGTGCCTCGGCTTCCGGTTGATCATACACCACATGCAGCGCCACCCGGCTGAGATAGGCGAACAGGGCGCTGTAGGCGTCAGGGTCGGCGTGTTGGCAGGCGTTGTACCAGGCGACGCTGTCTGTGAAAGCAGCAGGTGGGTGATTCATAGCTAAAAAAATAGCACACAAAACTGTGTGCTATTTTTTTTGCGTTATCTATCTGTCTGGTTAAGGTAAAACAATTACTTCTTGGGCTTGCAAGCCGTTACGGCCAGGGCCAACTGTGTATTCAACAGCCTGACCGTCTTCCAATGTTTTAAAGCCATTGCCTTGAATGGCGCTGTAATGGACGAACAAATCATCGCCACCTTCACTGCGCTCAATGAAGCCAAAGCCTTTGTCTTTGTTAAACCACTTGACAGTGCCAGTTTCACGCTCTGCCATATCAAAACCTCCTAAACTAATTGCAGGCAACCCATTAGGGAGTGAATGAAAATCTCAAAACCTGCTGCCTTTTTGTTAAGCCGAGGAGGAATTGTGGATTTTGCTAACTGCCCCAAAAGAGGCGCCTTTCTAAGGTAAATATCGGCGGGAAGGCTAACACAGAGCCGGGGGATTGTCAATGATAGCTGCGCCGCGCCTACGCACTATTAAGGTTGTGCCGGGTAAAAACGAGTTCGTAATAACCCTTTAGCGGGCAGAACCGGCTAAAGCCTTTACTACAAACCTTTTGGGAAAACTATATAATCGGCGCTATGCAGGTGCAACGGATTTGTATTGTGGGATTGGGATTGATTGGCGGGTCATTGGCGCTGGCGCTGCGGCTGGCACAGCGCACGGCCGTGCCCACCTTTCCCCTCCATCTCACCATCGTAGACACCAACCCGGATACGCGGGCGGCGGCCGAGCGGTTGGCCGATGTGGTGACGGACGATCTGGCGACCGGTGTGGCTAAGGCGGAGTTGGTAATTCTGGCAACGCCGGTGCGGGCGATTTTGCACTGCCTGACGATGCTGCCGGTGGTACGGCCGTCTGGCCTGATGATCCTCGATCTGGGCAGCAGTAAAGCAGACATTTGCGCGGTAATGGATAACCTGCCAGCCCAGTTTCAGGCCATTGGCGGGCACCCCATGGCCGGTAAAGAAGTGGCCGGTTTTGGCGCAGCCACGCCGGACTTGTTTCAAGGCCAGACCTTTATCCTCTGCCAGACGCAGCGTACCACACCAGAAATAGAGGCGGTCGCTTTGGACCTGGTAAGGTGGGTGCGGGCGCAGCCGCTCTTTTTGCCGCCGGCGGTGCATGATGATATGGTGGCCGCTATTAGCCATTTGCCGTATGTGGTGGCAGTGTCTTTGATGCGCACAGCGGCGAGCATGGCCGATGACCGGCTGTGGCCGGTGAGTTCATCCGGGTTTCGGGATACGTCCCGTGTGTCCGGCACGAATCCGCAGATGATGTTGGATGTCTTGCTCACCAACCGCACGGCCGTGTTGACCCAAATTGCGGCATTTCAGGAACGGTTGACGGCCGTGACCCACCTGCTGCAAACGGCCGACGAACCCGCCCTGGCCCACTGGCTTAGCGAAACCCAACGGGCGTATCAGACGTACCGGCAGTTTAAACCGTAAGCCGTGAACGGTAATCGGTAATCGGTTATCGCTTCACCGTTTACCGATTACCGATAACCGATTACCAAAATAAGGAGGACCCCATGTATCTATTAGTGATGGTATTAGACGACGCCGCGCGTCTGAGTGAGGTGCTGGCGGCCTGGACGGCGGCCGGCGTACCGGGCATCACCATTTTGGAAAGTACCGGCGTCAATCGGGTGTTGGCGCGCCAGGCGCCGGAGGTGGCCTTTGCCCGGTTCGGGCAGATATTTGGTGGTGGCCGGGTGGGGCACAACACCATCTTTTCGGTTATACCGCAGCTAGAAATGGCCGATAAAGCGGTGGCCGCCACAGAAGCGGTGTTGGGCAAATTGAGCGAACCCCATACCGGGGTGATGTTTATTTTGCCGGTTGTGCGCGCCTGGGGTAATTCGCTGGGGGCAGCGATGGCGGAGGGAGCAGTATGATCTGGCTGCAATTTATTCTCAGCGCGGCCGTGGTGGTGGTCGCCGCCCATTTTCTGGCGCAGTACGGCGATATTATTGCCGTGCGCACCAAATTAGGTGGTTTGTTTGTGGGCACTGTTTTTCTGGCAGCGGCCACCTCGCTGCCGGAGATGCTGGCTTCGGTCAATGCCTTCCGGGTGGGCGCGCCCGACCTGGCGGCGGGCAACTTTTTTGGCAGCAATATGGTCAATATGGCCCTGTTGGCTATTCTGGGTCTGCTGTTTTTCCGGCAGCCGTTGATGCGGCGGATCGCCATCAACCATGCACTCACGGCCACCTTGACCATTCTGTTGATGTTAGTGGCCGTCATCTCCATCCTGGCCGATATTAGCATTAGCATTGGTTGGGTGGGGCTGGACAGCATTGTGATCGTCGTTGGTTATTTTGGGGGGTTATGGGTGGTGCAGCAGGGGATGCGGGGTGGGGTGGCTACGGCCGTGATGCCCAACGTTGAACCTGGCCCCAACTTTCCTACCCTGCGTCGAGGTATCATCGGTTTTGCCATTGCCACCATCGTCCTCGTAGCTGTTGTGCCCCTTCTGGTAAACGCCAGCACCGGCATTGCCGAAGAGACCGGTCTGGGTACCGGTTTTGTGGGTACTTCGCTGTTGGCACTGGTGACATCGCTGCCGGAACTGATCGCCGCCATGGCCGCCATGCGCATGAACGCTTTTGACCTGGCGGTGGGCAATCTGTTTGGGTCGAGTGTGTTCAACATGTTTGCCCTGGGTCTGGCCGATTTCATTTATTTTGATGGCCCTTTTCTGGACGCCATTGATCCTACCTTTGCTCTGGTGGGGTTGTTGGGGCTGTTGCTCACCACCATGGCTCTCATGGGCACGCTCGCCCGCGTGGAACGTCGTTTCCTTTTCATTGAACTGGATAGCCTGGCTATTTTAATCGTCTATTTCCTGGGCATGTATCTGCTGTTTTTGCGAGGGGCGGGCGCCTAGGTAGGGCGATTTATCAAATCGCCCTACATCAGAAGGTGTGTTATGTACGAAACGAATATGTATGAAGGCATGTTGGCCGAGACGGTGACGATGACCGGGACGAATGGGGACATCATCAACGCCTATTATGCCCGGCCGCTTGGCCCCGGCCCCTTTCCCGGTATGGTGGTCATTCACCACATGCCCGGCTGGGATGAGTGGTACCGGGAGGCAACGCGCAAATTTGCCCACCATGGCTATGCAGCCATCTCGCCTAACCTTTATTACCGTGCCGGGCATGGCACGCCGGAGGATGTGGCCGCCACAGTGCGCGCGGCAGGCGGCGTGGCCGACGCGCAGGCAGTCGGCGATATTGCCGGGGCGCTGCATTTCCTAAAGGCGCAGCCCATTTTGAACGGCAAAGTGGGTGTCTGGGGCACCTGCTCTGGTGGCCGCCACGCCTATCTGGCTGCCTGCCGTGCCCCCGGTTTTGATGCCGTGGTGGATTGTTGGGGCGGCCGGGTGGTGATGGCTGAATCCGACCTGAATGACAAATATCCGGTGGCCCCCCTTGATTACACCAAAGACCTTTCCTGCCCGGTGCTGGGTATTTTTGGGGCGGATGACCACAGCCCCACGCCAGAACAAGTGGCGCAGCACGAAGCGGAGTTGAAGAAACACGGCAAGGTCTATGAATTCCATATGTATGACGGCGCGGGACACGGCTTCTTTTATTATGATCGGCCGGCGTACCGCCAGCAGCAGGCGGTGGATGGCTGGCAGAAGATATGGGCGTTTTTGGAGAAGCATTTGGTGTAGTGTGTGGCAACCGCCACACACTACACACTGGAAATGAATATGTGTACCATGATTGTGCAGCAGGTAACGATTGCGGGCAGCGGTAAGGGGCGGGAAGGCTGGTTTGCCGTGAAGCAGGCTAATGTGTCGTATGACCATCCGTTTCATGCGCCCTTTGAACATGCGCTGAACATTGATTTTGTGGATGAGGCGCAGGGGCCGGGGGCGCGGGTGGCGGTGGAATTAAGCGCCGAAGCTGCCCGTTCTCTGGTGCAAACGATTCAAGCCGTGTTGGGCGAGGCGGAGGCCGGTGGGCACATCTGAGTTGGTAGAAAGTAGATTGCGCTGGTGGGAAGCTATTTTACTTTTTGTAGGATTGTTGTTGTTTGCCGGGCAGGCATTTTTTAGTTCTGCCCACAAGTCGGCGGCGTTTGATGAGCAGTACCATGTGGCGGCGGGTTACGCTTACCTGAAAACAGGCGATTTCCGCATGAGTTTGAGCCATCCGCCGTTGGTGAATGTGCTCACGGCCGTGCCCCTCCTCTTACGCCACGATGTCAACCTGCCGCTTGATCATCCTTCCTGGGAGGCCAGGGATTATTTTCATTTTGCCGACGTTTTTTTGTGGCAGGCACAGGCTAACCCCCAATCCGTCCTGGAATGGGCGCGCTGGCCGGTGATTGCCCTGGGCACGCTTTTAGTGGCGGTGTTGTTCTGGTGGGCGCGGCAGATGGTGGGCGTGTGGGCCGGCTGGGTCGCCCTGGTGTTGGCGGTGTTTGATCCCAACCTGATCGCCAATGCACGCCTGGTGACAACGGATTTGGGCGTGACCTGCTTCCTGCTGTTGACGATGTGGCGTTTGTGGCATTGGCTGGTACGGCCGTCTACCACCAACCTCCTGCTGTGTGCCCTCTTTGCCGCCCTGACAATGGCCGCCAAATTTACCGGCATTATTGTGTGGCCGATGATGGTGGGTGTGGCGGTTATTTGGCGATGGGAGATTGGCGATGGGAGATTGCAGATTAGAGATGGGAAGCGGCAGCTATGGTTCCTGCTTAGCCGTTTCTTGATGATGGGCCTGGTGGCGTATCTGGTTCTGTGGGGCATTTACCGTTTTGATATGACGCCGTGGCCGGGCGCGCCTGTACTGAGCGGAGTCGAAGTAACCGTGCCGCTGCCCGCCTCCTTCTTCCCTTACAGCCTGTGGCAAACGTTCCAGGCCATTGAGAGCGAGGCCAAGGTGGGTTACTTGTTTGGGGAAACGTCACGGGGAGGCTGGTGGTATTATTTCCCGGTGACGCTGGCGGTGAAGACCAGTTTGCCTCTGTTGATCCTGGCGATGATAGGAACGGTACTGGCTCTTAAAAATGAAGGCTGGCGTAAATCATCCATTCTCTGGCTGCCGATTGCCCTTTTCCTGGCGCTGGCGATGGTGGGTAACATCACCATTGGCTACCGTCACATTTTGCCCGTTGTGCCTTTTCTGATCCTGCTGGCCAGTTATTCAAGCAAATGGGCGCTTACCCGAACCAATTACCCAATTACCCAATTGCTCATCACCCTTCTTCTGCTCTGGCAGGCAGTCGGCACGCTGCGGCTGTTCCCACACCAGGAGGCGTTTTTTAATGAACTGGTGGGTGGGCCGTCGGGCGGCGGGCGGGTATTGTCTGATTCTAATCTGGACTGGGGGCAAGATTTATTGGCGCTGCGGCAAGTGATGGCGGAGCGGGGTATTGAGGAACTGTATCTTAGCTATTTCGGCACGGCCGTGCCCGAACGCTATGGCATCCACTACCGGCCGCTGCCCGGTTATCTCCGTTTTACAGCCGGGGCTGAGGTGGACAGCTATAACCCCTACACGCCGCCGCCGGGCTGGTATGCCATCAGCCAGTCCAGCCTGCACATGGGATTGGTGCTGCAAAACAATGACCTGTATGCCTATTTCCAGGAGCAAACGCCGGTGGCGCGAGCCGGTTATTCCATCAACCTGTACCGGGTGGAATACCCGGCGGAGATGCCGGTGGATCGGGTGGTGGTAACGGGCACGGCCGTGTCTGACCTGTCGCCGCAAGAGCTGGAGGCGTTAGCCGTTAGCCGTCATCCGTTATCCGAAAACAGTTCACCGATTACCGAACACGGCCGTCGCCTGATTACCAAATGGACAGCCCATGACGCCACCACGATTATTCCGTTCACCGAGCCGTTTACGCCGCCGCCGGATTTCCAACCGGTGGGCGCTGATTTTGGCGGGGTGATGACGTTGTTGGGTTACTCCCTACCGGTAATTGGGACGGAGGGGGCGCTGGACTTGACGTTGTTCTGGCAGCAAGGCGCATCCCCGGTGCCCATGCCGGCGCCGGCCAATGGCGCGCCATTGGCCGCCTTTGTGCATCTGTCCGGCGCAGACCCATCGCAGATTGTGGCGCAGGTGGATGGCTGGGACACGGCCGTGACCACCCTCGAACCAGGCGACATCATCATCCAACGTCTCACCCTCACGCTCCCGCCAGACGTGCCACCGGGGGACTATTTCTTGCGCGTCGGCCTCTACTCGCCCCAAACCGGCCAACGCTTCTCCCTGGCCGGGAAAATAGACGATTTTGTCACCCTCGGCCCGGTTGATTGGCCGCGTTGAGAGATTGGAGATTGGGAGATTGCCAATCTCCAATCTCTCAACCTCCTCCTTAATGCCCCGTACACCCTTCCAGATTGGCGCAGAATGTCTGGCACATCTCTGGCGTCAGGCCGGCGTAGATGATGTAAAACTCATTATCATCGCGGGCCAGGGTATAACTGTGGGAACAGGGTTCGATGGTGGTAGATTGGATGCCCGGCCCCCGGTTGCCCGGCACACATTGTAAAAACGTCACCGGGTTCAGCAGCGCCTGGCGGTCGCCCACGGCCACAATGCCGCTATTTTGCGGGATATTGGGGTCACTGTAGACGCGGGCGCTGACGGCCCCCGCCTCTTGATAACAGCCCACAATGGCGCTGACGCCGGCAATGGGGCCGCCAAATTGGGGCTGCCCGGCCAGTGTGGTCATCACTCCCAATGTGGTCAGCGCGTCGGTAAAACTTTGCCCCTCGATAGTGGTATAGCCATCCAGTTCCGGCAGCAGTTCGGCTGCCGAACCGCCGCCGCCTCCGGGCAGCAGATCACAGCTAACCAACGCCAGTAACAACAAGACCATGATGCAGAATCCAACAAATTTCTTTGACATCTTCACACTCCTCGTGAATGGTTCGTAGTGGGCGCTTCAGCGCCGTCAGAAGGCGATAAATCGCCTACTACAAACTTTGCGGGGTAAAATTGCCACCATGACAACAAACACAGGCGGTTACGAACATCATTTTATCCAGACTAACGGCATCACGCTGCACGTGGTGATGGCCGGGCCGGCCGATGGCCCCCCTATTATACTCCTGCATGGCTTTCCTGAGTTCTGGTTTGGCTGGCGCAGGCAAATTCCGGCGCTGGCGCAGCAGGGCTTTCGGGTGATTGTGCCCGACCAACGCGGTTACAATCTTAGCGACAAACCACGCGGTGTGGCCGCTTACCATCTGGACGAACTGGCAAAGGATGTGGTTGGTTTGATGGATGCCCTGGGGTACCAGGATGTGTTCCTGGCGGGGCATGATTGGGGTGCGGTGGTGGGTTGGTGGTTGGCCGTTCACTTTCCGCAGCGGCTGCGTAAACTGGCGATTCTGAATGTGCCTTTTCCGACTGTCGCTGTGGATGCCATACGAGCGGGCAACAAAGCGCAGCAGCGCAAAAGCTGGTATGTGCTGGCTTTTCAGCTTCCCTGGCTGGCGGAACGGGGTTTTCAGCAGCAAAATGTGGGTGAAGGGCGCAATATCCTGCTGCGTACCAGCCACAAAGCCACTTTTTCTACAGCGGAACTGGGCGTTTATGAACATGTCTGGCAGAAACCGGGGGCGGTGACGGCCATGCTGAATTGGTATCGGGCTAATTTGCGCACATTCTTGACGATGCCACGTCCATCGCCTGGTTCGATTCAAACACCGACGTTGATGCTTTGGGGGGAGCAAGACCAGGCATTGGGCAAGGAGTTAGCGCCGCCAAGTATAGAGTTGTGCGCAGACGGCCGTCTCCACTTCTTCCCGGACGCCTCTCACTGGGTGCAGCATGATGAGGCGACGGCCGTGAATCGGGAGTTGGCGGTGTTTTTTAGGGGAGAGTAGAGGGATAGGAGATTGGGAGATTAAGAGATTGAGAGATTGCCCAGTCTCCTGCTTGACTGACAAAACTCAGATTCAGCCACCTTGACAACGGATTGGCAGGATTTTCGGATTCTCTTTCCTCGACTATTTCTATCCGCAAATCCTGCCAATCCGTGTTCTGCGGCCATTAAAAATAAGATCTGTCAGTCAATCAGGCCCAGTCTCTTAATCTCCCAATCTCTCAATACACAAACGGCACCAGCTTCCGCACCCGTTTTTGATACTCCCCATAATTTTCATATTTTTCGGCCAGCCATTGTTCTTCGCGGCGGGATTTGGCGTCGAACAGGAGGAAGAGCAGCAGCACGAATGCCAGGGTAAGGCCACTGTGCATGAACAGTCCCCAACCCAATGCGCCCAGGATAATGCCGCTGTAAATGGGGTGGCGCACCAGGCGGTACGCACCATGTTCGACCATGTTGGCATCGTCTTTGGGGTGGGGCACGGCCGTGATGTTATCCCCCAGACTCCACACCCCCGCCAGCGCCAAAACCAACCCCATGCCCAATAGCCCCAAACCGACTACCAGCGTGATGGTGTGCCAGGGTTCAGGCCAGGGAGCGGACGGCCGTGCTACCAACGGCGTCACCGCAATCAGCCCCAGCAAAACAAACTGCACCACTACATACCCCTCCCCTCGTTTGCCAGCCCATTTATCCCATTTCAAGGTGTACCTCAGCAAAAAAAGAGATTGAGAGATTGAGAGATTAGGAGATTCACCAATCTCTCAATCTCC
>CAADGU010000479.1 GCA_900696625.1 uncultured Chloroflexota bacterium
ACCGGGCAGATCGGCGATGTGGGCACATTAGACAGCTTTACCCTGGTGGTTGACTGGGCCGATGGCATCACCGAGACACTCAGTTATCCGGCAGGCACAACCAGCTTCCTGGTGACGCATCTGTACGAAGATGATGCCCTGCAACGTCTCCGCGCGCCGCTGGCTGACTTTAACATCGTGTTGACGCTAACCGATGATGACACCGGCAGCGACAGCGATACGATCACGGTGCAGGTGGATAACGTGGCCCCGTCTCTGGACAATGTGTCCATCGCTGATCCCATCAATGAAGGGGACACGGCCATGTTGAGCGGCGCGATTATCGAAGTCAGTCCGGCGGATACCTTCACGTTGACGGTGGCCTGGGGTGATGGCGTGGTGGAGAGCTTTGCCTACGGCGCAGGCGCCACCGGCTTTAGCGAAAGCCACACCTACGCCGATGACAACCCGTCGGGCACACCATCAGACGTGTACACAGTGACGTTGACGTTGGTGGATGATAATGGCGGCACGGCCGTACACATGACCAACCTCACCGTACACAACGTGGCTCCCGTTGTGGATGCAGGCGTGGATAGGGTGGTAAATACGGGCACGGCCGTGACCTTCAACGGCAGCTTCAGCGACGTGGGCATTGAAGATACACACACCATCGAGTGGGACTTTGGCGATGGCAATACCGCTTCTGGCACGTTAGCACCTGAACACACCTACACGGCCGCCGGCGTCTACACCGCCACCCTCACGGTGACGGACGATGATACCGGCGTGGCCACTGACCAGGTGGTGGTGACGGTCAGCGGCAGCAGCATCTTCCTGCCCATCATCATGCACGGCAGCGGCGCGCCGGCCGGGCCAGACCTGGTGGTGAGCAGTCTGACGGCCGTTGGCAGCAGTATGACCCTTGTCGTGACCAATCAGGGGAACACGGCCGTGACCGACGCCTTCTGGGTAGACGTGTACATTGATCCCCACCCTGTACCCACCATGGTCAACCAGACCTGGCCGCTGCTGGCAGAACAAGGGCTGGTATGGGGTGTGGACAATATAACGCTCAACCCCGGTCAATCGCTCACCCTGACCATCAACGACGCCCATTACCGCGCCGACCTGAGCTACTTCCCCGGCAGCCTGCCCCCCGGTACGCCGGTTTATGCCCAGGTAGACTCCGCCAATACCAACACCACCTATGGCAATGTGTTGGAAAGCCACGAAAGCAGCGGTGGGGTGTATAATAATATCATCGGAGCTTTAGCCCAGTAATCGGTGAACGGTAATCGGCCGTATCACTGACAACCGATTACCGATAACCGCATCAGTAACTTTAAGGAATAAGCAAATGCTACACACACGCAGCCGACGACTGATTATCGCCTCTATGCTGGCGCTGGCTTTAACCGTTATCTTTATTCTGCTTGGTCAGGGGCAGGGGACGGCCGTGGGCGGTGAACTGCCGCCGCGCCCCACCACCAGCCCCACGCCAACAGCGCCGCCAACGCCAATGGCTACGGCCGTGCCCCCCACCAACGGCGCCGCCATTCGCCTGCACACATCCAAACCATCGGCCGGGGCGTGGACGGTGGTGCAGTGGCAAAACGAACATGGCAACTGGTATGAGGTGGAAGGCTGGCGCGGCCACCTGGACGAAGGCCAGGCGGACATGAAAACCTGGTGGGTGTACCCTACCAATTACGGGCAGGGACCATTCCGCTGGGTACTGTATACCAGCCAAAACGGCAAACAACTAGCCGTCAGTGATCCGTTTATTTTGCCCACGCGCAACGGGCAGATAATCAACGTCGAGGTTGAACTCCCCTAAATAGCCTTCGTAGACATCCGATTTCTCAAAGAAATCGGATGTCTCTGCCAACAGCAGACCTGACAGGTTACTCAAACCTGCCAGGTCTTTTTGTTTCATTGCCCACCACAATGGCTGTGGTAAACTTCCACTTCGGAAAAACAAGGACAGGATTGTAGTGTGATAAGCATTCAAAACGTTACCAAGCAGTTCTACCAGTTCAAAGCCATTGATAATGTTTCCTTCACCATTCCCAGAGGCGAAGTCGTGGGATTGTTGGGGCCAAACGGGGCGGGCAAAACAACGCTGTTTAAGCTGATCGCCGGTATTTTGCAGCCCGACAAAGGCAAAATCTACCCCCATGCCAACATCTGGCCGGCCATTGGTTACAAAACCGACCGGCTGCTTTTCCCCAACCACCTGCGCGTGAAACAGTATCTCAAAATTGTGACGGAGTTGAGCGGCGTGCCCCCTTCGCAGACGGAACGGGTTCTCACCGAAGCTTTAGCCAGGGTAGATTTGCTGTCGGCGGCCAACAAAAAAATTGGCGCTTGCTCCAAAGGGATGCGGCAGCGGTTGGGGCTGGCGCAGGCGCTTATTGGCGACCCGCCATTGCTGCTGCTGGACGAACCATCAAACGGTCTGGACCCGTCCGGCCAGGATGAGATGTACCGGCGCATTCAAGAGCTACACGCCGCCGGAAAGACGATTTTGCTCAGTTCCCACCAGCTACCGGAAGTGACCCAGGTTTGTACGCACCTGATTATTCTCAATCGCGGCCAGATTCATTACCAGAGCAGCATGGTGGATGCGCTCACCGTCAGCCCCTACGCCCTCATTGAAACAGACCGGCCTATTGCCAGCCCGCTGTTGTTGGCGGAACTGCACGCGCTGCATCCGGGCATTCAGGTGGAAGGCAGCCGCATTTATTTGCGAGATGCGGCCATGCGCCTGCGGCGCGATATTCTGGCGATGGTGCTGCGCGCCGGGTATGACGTGCTGCACGTGGAGCAAAAACACATCACCCTGGCGGAAATTTATGCGGAGGCAGTGCAGTAATGCGGCGAATCTGGACGTTGACGAACTATTTTACGGGCTACTTGTTCCGTTCGTTAACTGGCGTGGGGCTGGTGATTGCCACGCTGGTATTCTGGCTCTTGTTTTTTAATCCCCAGCAAAAGACGCCGGAGGCGGCGTATTATGTGCTGGTCATTGGTGTGTTTGGCGCGGGTATGGGGTTCCTGGTGACGATTATGCTGGCGACACGGGCGAACCATGCCAACCTGTATCCCTGGGTGGTGCGGCTGCCGAGTCGGGTGGAGTATCTAACGGCCGTATTTCTCAGCGCCCTTATCACCACCATCATCTTGCAACTGCTGTTGGCCCTGTTGGCGTTGGTGAATGGCCCCCAATTGAGCCTGCAAAGAATCATCGAAATTCCGCCGGTCTGGTTATCGCTGCTCATTCTGGCGATAGGGCTGGCGCTGCACGCCGCCGACCTGGTTGCCAGAGGCTGGTCGCGGGTCTACCTGTTTGGCCTGTTGGCGATCTTTTTGTTTGCGCAGGGCATCCACAACAGCACCGTTCGCAGCGCCATCATGCAGTTGAACCGCATGGCGTTGAGCCAGGGCTGGACGGGCGTCAATGATAGGCTGGCGAATTATGCGATTACGTTGAACAGTAATGAGGTTAGCACGGTGGGGCAGTTGTTTGGCCTGATTTTCTGGCCTTTTCGGGCATTGGCGGAAGCAACGGTGAGTGGTTATTTTACCTCCACCCAGGCATTGGCCCCCGCTATCTTGCTGCTGTATGCCACCATCTTGTTTATGCTGGCCGCCGATTTGTTTGCCAACAAAGACCTGGCGTTTGTGGAGTAGGGCGATTTGCCAAATCGCCTTACCTCAACGAAGGAGAGGATGGGATGGAATGCTGGCATTGTGAACGGCCGTCGCACGCGAACTGCAAATTTTGTGGCCGGGCGGTGTGCAAAGCCCACGCCCAGGAAAAACCTTACATCATTCACACCTACCGCACCGCGGCCGGCGTCTACAAAGCCATTGTCGTTGCCGGCGCCGTCTGGTGCGGCGTGTGTAATCCCCAACAAGACCCCGTGACGCTGTTGAACCTGGAATAGGGAAGAGAGATTAAGAGATTGGGAGATTATCAATCTCCCAATCTCCCGCTCTTTAGCGAGCGGCGGGGCGAGCCAACGATACCCCCATCACCAGCCCAATAATCAATACAATCAGGCATATGATGATGAGGGTAGAGAGGGTTATGGAAACTATCATCTCTACCACTCCTTTGGGTATAGTGGCTGGTTGCTGGTTGTTGGTGGCTAGTACCAGACACTAGCAACCAGCCCCTAGCCACCTATACTCAACCAGAAATTTCGGGGGCGCCGTCCGGTTTGTGCGACTGGTGGGTGCGGTATGTGCCGTTGTTATGGTGGGGTGGCGACACGGCCGTTTCCCGCGCCACTTCCGTTGCCGTCGGCTGCATCTGCCCATCCAGCCCTGAAAAGAGCGTCACCTGCCCGTGATTCTTTTCCAAACCGGCTATCAACCCGGCGCGGATGGCCTGCTCGATCAACTGTCCTTCCTGCCCGTTTAGCGCCCGCAGTGTGTCCTGGTACTGTTTGGCAATCAGCAGCGATTCCCGGAATCGGGATGGCGCCAATGTTTCTTTGATAAAGACGCCATTGTCCAACGGTGTGATGCCAATCATGGCTAAGCGGGTGCGCAGCAAACGTACCAGGTCTCTTTCCACATGGGCCAGGGTGTCACCGCTGTAAAGCGTCTCGGCGTCAATGCGCGCCACCTGGCGGCGCAGGCCGTGTTCGGTGTGGTTGCGCACCACGCTTACCAACATCTCCGGCGCGGCGCGTACCACTTGTGGCTGCGCGGCGGGAATGGCGTTGGCCGGGTTAAAGTTAAACATGACGGTGATGGTAATGCTAAACGGAATCCCATCACGGCTCATGACTTCCTCAAATTTGAACTCACCCAGGCGCACCGCCAGACTGATGGCCGGCAGGGTGGTTTCGTGCAGCGGGTTGATGCGGAAGTAACCTGGCCCGGCCAACCGGTGATATTGTTCCATGCGCAGCACCGGCGCCACATGGTTATCTGGGGCAAATCGGGCGCCAAACCATTTGGCAGGAATCTGCACCATTTTCTTGATGAACCTCATCATGGTTTTCACCTCCTATGGAAATTATGAATTATGAAGGATGAATTATGAATTTCCATCCCTTGTGCTACGGCGACTAGCTTGCAGTTATGCACATTATAGGGAAAACAGGAGGTGATTTTCGGGCAGTTATCTGGCATGAGAGACCTGACAGGTTTTTCAAACCTGTCAGGTCTCTGACTTACGAGGGGAGGCCGTCGGGGTGGAGGCGGTAGCCACGGCCGTGGACGGTGAACAGATAACGTGGCTGGCGGGCGTCTGGCTCAATTTTGCGGCGCAGACGACTCATGGCGCTGTTCAGGCGGCTTTGCTCCGGGTCGTGGTAATCATACGGTTCGTGCAGCCCTTTTTCCACGATGTCGTGCCGTTCACACAACTGCCCGGCGTGGGCATACAGGTAAGCCATAATGTCATATTCCTGGGTGGTCAGTTCAATCTGCTGCCCTTCTACCCAGGCCGATTTGTTCACCTCGTCCAGCCGCAATCCTGGCTCCCCGGTGCTGATGGGGCCGGCGGTGGCGGTGAGTGGGGGGGTGAGTACGGCCGTTGCCAGCAGCAAATGGTGCCACGCCGCCAATGTCTGGCTGGTGTGGTACGGCTGCGGCGGCAGGCTGAGCAACCGCGCCAGGCTGCACAGATAAGCCATTTCCCGGTAAGCGCGCCAATCGCACCCGGCCAGCCGGGCGGCTTCTTGCCGCACCTGGTTGACCAGGTTCACAATGTGGGCTGCCTCTGGCGGCAGATCGGCGGTGGGTATGGGTTCGTCAAGTTGAAGCGGCTGCCACAGCCGTTCTTGCAAGGCATGAACGTGATGCAGTTCGCGGAGGGGGAAGAGATCGTGGGTTACGGCCGTTTCCAGCGTCACAAAATCTATCAGCAGCGGCGCCCAGTTCACCCCGGCAAAATCGAGCAGCCACACCTGCTGTTTGCGGTCTACCAGGATGGTGTCGGCATTGACACGGCCGTGTGTGACCCCCCAGACCGCTTCCCCTTGCCAGGCAAAATCCTCCGCATCCCAACAGAGCGCCGGGTGAGGCAGGATGAGCGTTTCACCATCCAGGTGAAAGTGGAGGGTAGTGGCGGTGGCGCTGAGGCGTCCGGTCTGGGCAGCCAGCGTATCCGCAACCTGGCGGATGCGCCCGGCCATCTCAGGGGGCGGCGGCAGGTGCAGCCAGCTTTGCACAAAAGGCAGCAGGTCATGGTCTGGTTGGGGCACGGCCGTTTCATACCAGGCCGCCAGGTTTTGGGTATAGAGGGCGTGGATAACGGCCGTGACCTCGGCTGCCGGGCGATTCTGGCTAAAGAAGCGCAATGTCTGGCTGGCCGCCAGATCATCACCCATAAAGGTGTAGGCAATGGCCGCAAAACGGGCCGTGTCCGCCGTGTGCAGTTTGCCAATGTTTTTAATGCCAAACCGCTGCGGTACCAGTTTTTCATACTGGCTGTTTTCGGTCTGCACGGCCGTGCGCAGCCCAAAGGAGACAATGTGCCGCGATTCTACTCCCTGTGGTGTGAAGGCATACACCGGCAGGATGAAATGCTCCGGCGTAAAGGTCAGCGCTGGGCCAATGCTGATCTGGGCATAGTCGTAAAACAACTTGCGGAACACATCTTCTAATTCGGCCGCTCGCTCCGGCAGCTCAGTGGTGGGCGTTTCCGGGGTGAGCCACTGTGCCATTTGCAAGAAGGCAGGCGCCGTTTGCCACTGAATGGTGAGCTGCCAGTTGATGCGTGCATATTGGGCCAGGGCTTGCTGCACGGCCGTGTGCAGCATCTCCAGCGTCGTTTCCGGTTTGGTCAGATATTCCACAGCCGGTGGTGTGGTCCCTTTGAGCGACTGCACCGCATCGCGCAGGCTGGGCCAGGCCGTCAGGATAATCTTCGGTATGCCCGGCGCTTCGGTACGGGCGATGTTGTAACCGCTCATATCCTTGTCATCCTCTTCCCGTTCCAGGCGCATATCCAGCACCGCCAGATGGATGCGGCGCTGGCGCAGCGCCAGCCGCGCCTCCTCGGCATTGGTGGCGGTGAGGATGTGGTAACCGGCGTTATGAAAAAATTCGCTGTAGAGGGCCAATGATTCGGGCGTGTTATCCGCCCATAAGAGGCAAAACTGGTTCATACTCATCCTTTCATCGCCTCT
>CAADGU010000480.1 GCA_900696625.1 uncultured Chloroflexota bacterium
CCAAAGCGGGTGATAGTGGGCGAAAGTTCAATGATGACCTGGCGCAAACGGCCGTTTGGCCTGGCAGCCGGCAGCCGGCGCGGCAATATCTCCACGCTGCCGGGCACAATCCGGCTGAGACGATAATTCACGTAATCGTGGTAATAATGGTAACTGTCCTCGGCGTCGCTAAACAGGCAGTAACCACGCAGCCGCAAATGACCCCGGTCCGAAAAGTGGAGGTTCCAGGGCTGGACGCGATGCTGGCGGGGGATGCCGTCGGCATAATTGGGCGAGAGGTAATCAAACTGCACTTCTTGCCGGGCCTGCCAGGCTTCCTGGATCGCCGCCAATACTTCAGGCGCAATGGGTTCGCTGTCTCGCAGGCGCAGGTCGGCCGTTGGCTGGTAGCCGGTCGCCTGGTGATACACTTTTTGCCGCTCTTCCGGCAGCCAATCCACCAGGCGGTCAACCAGTTGCTGCACTTCCAGGGCGTGTGGGCTGTCTTGTTGGAAGGTATCGGCCAGAAAAGCCAGCGTTTGGATGTCGGCGTCGGGCAGGTTGAGCAACGGCCGTTCTCGCCGCACTATCACGTACCCTTTGTCTGCCTTACTGTAGCGAATTTCGACGTCAAAATACTTTTCCAACCGGGCCAGGTCTTCACGAAACCGCCTGTCCAGCGCTTTAGGGCCGTGACGGCCGTATGCCTCTTCCCCCTCAAGCTGCCTGACGGCCGTCAATAGTTCCTGTTTCTGGGCCGGGCCTTGCTGCAAACGCAGCAGCATGGCCAGGCAGCGACGCGCCACCGGCCAGGAACTTTCCGCCTTCCCCTTGATTCGTTGTGTGGTCATAAGCCCTGTCTCCAGCAAGGAGGCACAACCCATTCGGGCTACGTAAGCGCCAATTGTAGCGTTTTTTTGCCAGGATAAAAAAGAGGGGAATCGTTTTAGCGTCACGGCCGTTTCCCCCCACCCCACTGTCTTACCCATTGGTTCAGGCTTCGTCCGTTTCAGATTGCGATACAGTTGTTGAAAATCCTCCCAGGGGAACTCCGTTAAATCAGGCCGCTTTCCCACTTCCTACATATCGCTGTTCTCGGCCCGCCTGTTTTTCAACTCTTTATGATGTTTGTCTGCCTGTGCTATGCGGGCGAGAATACCAAAGAGACAAGCCAGTCCCATGATTCCTACACCCATGGTGGCCTCGGATAAGAAAAATAGGCCAACCAACCCGGCCACTATTGCTAACAAAGTTAAGATAGCTGCCATCGTTACCTCCTTGCCCACTTACGCTGTAGGCATCTGACCAATTGTGCTGCCAACGAAACAATTCAATCATCGTGACATCCGTTGCCTTCTCTTTTACGCCTTCAACCCACAGCTTTCGGCGCACAGGCCCGCCTGGTTTGAACGGACGCCAGCATGAAAACAGCACACTGGCCTGCTTCATGCTGGTTAAAAAAGAGACGGCATTGGATGCCACTGATACGATCCTAACGCACTTGCTCCGTCTCGTTGGCGGGGAGCAAGGTTTGCGGAGATTGGGCATAAAAGTTATGCAGGGACTCCGCTACCTGGCGCAGGCGATCCACCAGGCCAGGGGGGGCTAAAACCACGCACTGATCGCCGTAGGCCAGCAGGGTGCGATATGCCTCAAACTCATTATCGGTGCTGGCGTTTACTTCTACCCAGCCATCGGCATCTGGCTGGCTCACCTGCATGTCGGCAAAGTAACGGCTGATTCCGCCGCGCACGATGTGTGGCGACAGTTTGTAGCGAATGGGGATCATCCGGGTGCGTTTTTCGCGGTGGACAAATGTGCCCAGTAATACCAGGTCATCGGGCAGGATGTAATCCAGGCGATACGGATTGGCCCAAAACTTACCATCCTCAAAACCGTTGGGCGCTACCCAACGCAGACAGTACGCTTTGAGGTAGAAATGACCGTTGCGGAAGTAATGTTCATACGGTTCAACCGTATGGCGGCGTGGCTCTGATCTTTCGTGGTGGGGAGAGGTATAAAAGAATTCCACAATGCGCCGCTGCCGGATGGCATAAATCACCTTTTCCCAGACAACGGGGTGAATATCATGCTCGCTGATGCGCCGAATATTGACTTGTAAGGGGACTTTTTGGTGTGATAGCTGCCGCATTTGGCTGTGAGGGATTGTTTGGCCCACCCAGTGCAGCAACGGCCGTATCACCTCCTGTATCTCCTCACTCGTCGTAAACGAGTCCATCAAAAACGCCAGGCCACTGAGCGCCTCGTCCGGCAGGGCGGCCTGTACAAAGGGGCCGGCTTCTTGCAGCACATACTGCCGCAGACCGGCATCCCAGGCGACCATCGCTTCCAGCCGGTAACGCACATTGTCCAGATCGCGTTCAAAGGTACGGCTTTGCGCCTTTTCATTCTCTTCCCGATAGGCGTCAGGCATCACTTCTTGCACCAGGCGAATCAGCGCCGTTTTACCGGCCGGTTCCTGGCGTAAAAAACGCAAAATGAGCAAGGCTCGTTTCAGCGCATCCCAATTTCTGTCCAGCATCAGCTTCTCCTAAAACACGTGGGTTCACACCGACTCCCCGTTTATATGACGGAGATGCACCGCTATTATTCCTCACAGACAGATGTTTGTAAACCTGAAGGTAAAGGGAAATGTCCAAAGAGCCAGGCAGGTTTACACCAGGCCAGTTGGGGGCCAGTTGGCTGTCATCGCTCAGTCCGGTGACAGCCAACCTTTATGAATCCAATTGCTTCAATCTGCGCAGACTGAAGCAAAATCAATGTCAGGAGACGAACAATGAGAAAATCGGGTTTACTGTTATTAGTCGTGCTTTTTTTAGTCAGTTGCCAGACAGGCCCCCAATTGTCGCCGGAGGAATTACAGGCCAAATGGCGGGCGCCGCTGGTCACATCGGCTATGAACGTGGGGATCTGCACTGGCGTGACGGAAACGGCGCAGAAAATTCAGGCCGGAGAACTTGAGGGCTTTGCTGCTTTTGGGGAGCTGTTAGCGGCCGGAATCATGATCCAGGCGGTGGATGAAGCGCTGGCTACTGCCGAACCAGCCGCCGACCAGGCCCAACTGCTCGCCCAAATGCAGGCCGATGTGGAAGCGCTGCGGAACGTCGTAGGCCCCTGGGTTAACAAAGAAACCACCTCCGTTGAGGTGCTGGCGGTCATCGGTGACGTCTGCGCCGATATGAACGCGACCTTTGAACAGGTAGCGGAGGCGGCCGCCGACGATGGCCTGACAGCCGAAGCGGCTCGGCAAATGATGGATGACGCGACCCGATCTATGGAAGCTGCTTTGGAAGAAGCAAAATAAATCGCACTTTCCCCTAAGGAGGATATGATGCCCAAGTTGATACCTTTCTGTTTGTGTCTGCTCGTATTGGCGGCGTGTGCCGCTGCGGAACCGGAAACCATAACTGTGCGCGAGACAGTTATTGCTGAACTACCGGTGACGGTGGAAGTGACCCGTGAAGTGGTGGTGGAAAAGCCGATAGAAGTGACGGTTGAAGTGGAAATCACCCGTGAGGTGGAAGTAACCAGATTGGTAGAAGTGGAAGTGGAGGTGCCCGTTACCGTGACGCCCACCCACACGCCGGTTAACTCCCCTACCCCATCCAATACGCCGACGATCACGCCGACACCGTCGAATACACCGACGCCCACCCCCTCCTTCACGCCGACGCCATCGCCGACTGCTACTGCCACCCCGAATGTGGCCGCCACAGAGACGGTGCAGGCGTATGGTGTGCTGGCTGCGCCGAAACGGGACGGGTTTCACACCGTTGGCGTGGAGATTTTGCCAGGCAAATGGCGTTCGTCAGGTACCGGCGCTAATTGTTATTGGGCGCGGCTGGATGCAAACCAGAAGATATTGGGCAATCACTACGGCCGTGCCGGTGGCACCGTCAACATTCGTCCCTCTGACTTTGAAGTGGAATTTAACGGTTGTGGTAGCTGGACCTACGTCGAAGGGGAAGTACCGGTGTTGCAGGCCGATGCCACCGACCCCAAAGGGGATGGGTTCTATACCGTGGGTATTGAAATTGCCCCCGGCCGTTGGGAATCCACCGGCACAGGCAGCCGGTGTTATTGGGCGCGGCTGGATGGCAACCAGAACATCCTGGGTAACCATTACGGTAATGCGGGCGGCTCGATAACCATTCGCGCCACGGACTATGAGGTTGAGTTTAACGAATGTGGTACCTGGGAATATCGCGGCCCGTAAGCATCGCCAGTTGGTCATGCCCGTGAAAACGGGCATCCAACTTCCTGGCTTCCCGCGAAAGTGGGAAGCCAGGAGGCGGTGGGAATGGCAGGGGATGGTGGGAATGACAGGCGAATAGACAGGGCGGTAAGGCATATTTCCCATAGGCTCATTTTGATCATCACGGCCGTTTCAGGCACAATAGGGCACGCGCCACTGGTGCAACAGGACAGTTTCCGGCTTTTTCGACCAGAGAAAAAGGACAAAGCGCACATGACCGTACCCATCTACAGTATGGCCTTTACCACCGCCCCCTTACTCTTTCACGAAACCATGATGGTGGCAACGTTAGTCGCGGCTGAACCAGACTGGTCAGTGGTGCGCGCCCAGGTGCTGGCCGATAACCGGCTGCAAATGCGCACAGACAACGCCGCCCGGCGCATCTTTACCGAAATTACCTCTCGCCTCAAACAACTGACCCCGGCCCAGCTAGACACGCTGTTGACCGGCAATCGCCGGGAGCAAAACTATTTGCTCTGGCTGGCTTTCTGCAAACGGTATCGTTTTGTCTATGACTTTGCCGTAGAGGTCATCCGGGAGAAGTTCTTGCGCCTGGATATGGAACTCACCTATGCCGCCTATGACATCTTTTTTCAGAACAAAGCGGAATGGCATCCCGAAGTAGCCCACGTCGCCGAAGCCACGCGCAAAAAACAGCGGCAGTTTCTCTTTCGTATTCTGCGGGAAACGGAACTGCTGACCGGAGACAACCAGATCATCCCGGCGTTACTCACAGCCCGGCTCACGGCCGTCATCCGCGCCGATGATCCCGCTCATGTAACCATCTTTCCCGCCCGATAACCCCATGGAAACAGACCGATGACCAGACCCGCCAAAGAGATTAGCACCCGACCCCTCCCCGACCGGTTTGACCACCTGCTCCGGCTCATGTCCAGCCCCCGTTTTCGGCAAAAGCAAGGGTTGGGCAATGAAGTCCCCTTTTTTATCTGCCCCTTTGATCCCCAAGAAACGCTGGAGATGCAGCGCACGGCCGTACAGTTAGCCAGCCGCCTGCGCCAGGATGGGGTGCGGGTGTTGGAAATCAACCTCTATGATCTGGCCATTGAACTTTTGCAGCAGCGTGGCATCTGGCAGCGGATTTTGGAAATGGAAGAAAGCGTCAGCAAAGACGAACTCAAGGAACTGCTGCAAGGCGTCTTAGACCCGGAACATCATCTGGCGCCGGCCATCGCTGCCCAAATGGCCCGGCAGCCTTTTGACATTCTGTTCATCACCGGCGTCGGCGAAGTGTTTCCCTACATTCGCTCCCACAACGTCTTGAACAATCTGCAAAGTATCGCCAAAGATCAGCCAACCGTCCTCTTTTTTCCCGGCCAATACACCCACTCCCTGGAATCCGGCGCTTCGCTTGATCTCTTTGGCCGGCTGCACGACGACAAATACTACCGCGCCTTCAACATCTATCATGTTGAAGGCTAACGATTTCTCTGCGCCTCTGCGTTGAATAAGGATTTTTACCATGACCCAACTCGCCACCATTTTCGCCAGACCCATCAACCGGCACATCGAAGGTGTCATCAAAGCCGACGATGAGAGCAGCCTGCGCCAGGAAGTGGAGGAATACGTCCTCACCAACGAAGTGGCCAAACGACTGGAAAACTTCCTCTACGCCTACAACAACTACCAGGGGGCCAACGGCGTCTGGATTTCCGGCTTTTTTGGCTCCGGCAAATCTCACCTGCTCAAAATCCTGGCGCTGCTGCTGGAAAACCACCCCATTGACGGCGTCCCGGTGCTGGATTTATTCCTGCCCAAATGCGGCGATAACGAAATTTTACGCGGCGATTTGAAACGGGCGGTGGCCATTCCCTCCCGCAGCATTTTGTTCAACATTGACCAGAAGGCCGATGTGATTAGCAAAACGCAGATAGACGCCCTGGTGGCCGTTTTTGTCAAAGTATTTGATGAGATGTGTGGCTACTATGGCAAACAGGGACACATCGCCCATTTTGAGCGTGACCTGGACAAACGCGGCCAATACACAGCCTTCAAAGAAGCGTATGCCCAGATTACCGGTGCGCCCTGGACAACCGGCCGTGAACAGGCCTTGCTCGAAGGGCCAAACATCGCCGCCGCCTACGCCCAGGCCACCGGCGCGCCCGAAAGCGAAGCCAG
>CAADGU010000481.1 GCA_900696625.1 uncultured Chloroflexota bacterium
CCAACGTTTCGCCCATGAGCCGGCCGACGGAGACGTTGTCAAAGCTGACGTACACATCCGCGCCGGGGCCTTCGATGGTCAGGCGGTCATAGTCAATGACCTTAACGCCGGCTTCGCGGGCCTGGGCAATGATGGCCGCGCCGGAACCGCTGTCCAGGTTGACCAACAGGATGACCTTGGCGCCATTGGTGATGGCCTGCTCGGCCTGGGTTTGTTGGGTGCGGGCGTCACCTTCGGCATTGACGATGGAGTATTCGACGCCAGCAGCCTTAAAGGCTTCCTCAAAGAAGCGGCGGTCGTCAGCTTCCCAGCGGGCCGAGGAGGCGCTGTCAGGCAGTAACACGGCGATCATGCCTTCTTCCATGGTTTCGGTGGTGGTTTCTGTCGTCGTTTCAGTGGTGGTTTCCGTTGTCGTTTCTGTGGTAGGAGCGGCGGTAGCGGCAGGAGGGGGCGTTGGCGTTGCCTGAGCGCCACCACAAGCCACCAGCAGCAATGCGCTAATGATCAACATGAGTAACAGGATTTTTCTCTTCATTTCGTTTCCTTCCTTTTTTTAGAAAAGCATTTTGGCGCAGTTCTATCGCCAGATTGAACAATAAAGTTGTGTAATCAGGTCAATTATTGTCAGTTATCACCTCCTTTGTGTGGATACAGAACATTTTAAGACTTGTGGGCGATTTGGGAAATGGGCAAGTGCGGGCTTAACGGGCAAACGGCCGTAGCCGCCAGCTTGCCTTGAGTAACCGCCACCGGTGCGTCAGCCCACGTGGTTCAAAAATCAAGAACAAGACCAACGCCAACCCAAAAAATAACGGCCGGAATGAAGTGAGTAATTGGGCAGCCTGGGCAGGGAAAGTTTCGGCCAACGTGGCGCCCATCCACAACGCCAGGTCTTCAACCAGAATGATAAAAATTGCTCCCAGGAACGGGCCAAGATTGGTTCCCAGGCCACCAATAACCAGCATCCCTAAAAAGAGGACTGATTCTTCCAGACCATATCCAAACTGGGTGCCTACACCGCGCTGGCTAAATGCCCGCAGCGAACCGGCGATCCCCGCAAAAAAGGCCGCCAGGAAGAACGCCCGCAGCTTGTAATGGAAAAGATTGACCCCCAGCAACTCGGCTGCCAGATCGTTGTCACGCACAGACACAAAAGCCCGCCCGATCCGTGTGCGGGTGACGTTGATGGTCAATACGGTGGTAATGAGCATGACCACCAGCGAAATGTATACAAAATCAGAGAGTTCACCAAAGCGGTGCCCTAAAAAGGTGATCACCGGTACTTCAATAAATCCGTTGGTACCACCCATGTAGCGTTCAAATTTTGGCTGGCGCGTTAGCCAGGGGATGATGAATTGGGCAGCCAATGTGGCCATGGCCAGGTAAAAGCCTTTCACCCGCAAAGCAGGCAGCCCGAAAATTAAACCCACCAGGCCGGCCATGAGCCCGGCAAAGGGGATGGATAGATAAAAGGGCAGCCCTAACTCTTTGGCCCCTAGCCCGGCGGCATACCCGCCTACCAGCATGAAAGCGGCCTGCCCCAGAGAAATTTGCCCGGTGTAGCCGGTGAGCAGGTTTAAGCCTTGCAGGGCGACGACCGTATAAGCAATCTGGTTAAGGGTGGTAACAATGTAGGTGTTGCCCAGGCGCGGCAAAGCAAACAGGACAATTAATCCGGCAATGAGAACCCCCCATTGCCACTTTTGCCGCACCAGCGACATATCCTGTTCGTAACTGCGGTCAAAATCTCCGGCTGGTCGTAAAACGGCCATAAAAATCTCCTAAATTCTCTCGATCCTTTTTTGCCCAAACAGCCCTTCGGGCCGGATGAGCAGCACGATGAGGAGTAAGACATAGGGGGCAATTTCGGCGGAGTTGCGGACTTCGACGACGGTGGAGGTTTGTACCAGGGCGACCGTGATGCCTACCAGCAGCCCGCCCACAATCGCGCCCAGAAATGATTCCAGGCCGCCCAACAAAATGGCGGGGAAGGCAGCCAAAGCGACTGTGGACAAACTGAGACTGACGCCGGTAAGGGTGGCCAACAGGACGCCGCCTAAGGTGGCAATGACGCCGGCAATGGCCCAGGACAGGCCAAATACGCGCGACACTTTGATGCCCACGCTCTGGGCCAGCTCGTGGTTTTCTGAGGTAGCGCGCATAGCCAGCCCGGTGCGGGTATAGTTGAAGAAGGCGACAAAAATGGCCGCTGCCAGGAGGGCGACAATGAAAGTAGCCAGGCGGGCGTGCCCTAGTTGCAGGCGGTTTAGAAAGACGATGCTGACATCGTTGATGGGAGCAATGGGAATGTTAAATACATCACTGGGGGAGAAGGGCGCCGGAAAGTTGCCTTTTGGTGTGACGCCAAAGAGGACGGTAGTCAGCCCTTGCATGATCTGGGCCATGCCGAGGGTCATCAAGATGATGGCCAGGAGCGGTTGGCCGGTCATGGGGCGTAAAGCAAATCGTTCGATGAAGAAGCCAATGAAAACGGCGACGATCATACCGGCGATGATGGCTGCCCAGAGGGGCAGGCTGATGAGGGCGCTTTCGCCCACGCCACCGGCAAACCACCAGACCAGGTAAGCGCCAATCATCACCATGTGTCCGGCGGCGAAGTTGAATACTTCGGAGGCTTTGTAGATGAGGACGATGCCCAGGGCGATGAGGGCCAATGTGCCGCCGTTGAGGATACCATTGATGATTTGTTGGGGCACGAGAATCCAGTTGGTATACGGCCGTATCAACCACACCACCAACAGCGCCACGCCGATGGTCACAAACAGGTTCCTGATTCGTTTGGTTCGTTTATCCATATCACCTCACATTTATACACTCAACACCTGTACCTGCGTTTCAATAAACCCTTCGCTGCCATCCTGATATTTCACCGGGGCGCGCACGTTGATGGCGGTACGGCCGTCGTACATCGCTGACACAATCTCTTCATACCGCTCCATCAGCACATCGCGGCGTAGTTTGCGGCTGCGGGTCATCTCCGCTTCGTCGGCGTCAAACTCCTTGTGCATTAGCACAAAGCGACGAATACGTGCCCCTTCCGGCAACGATTTATTCACTTCGGTCACTGCCTCTTGAATCAGGCTGTACACCTGCGGCCGTTGCGACAGGTCTACAAAGGTGGTGTAACCGATGCCTTGCTTTTCCGCCCAATGCCCCACATTCTCAAAATCAATGATAATCATCGCCGAGACAAATTCATGCTCGGCGCTGCCAATGGTCATGGCGTCGCGGATGTAGGGGCTGAATTTCAACCGCCCTTCAATGAATTGCGGGGAGAACAGTTCGCCGTTGGCCAGGCGAATCATGTTTTTCACCCGATCCTGGAAGATGACGTGCCCGTCCTCGTCAATGTAACCGGCATCACCTGTCTTGAACCAGCGACGGCCGTCTGCATCCACCATAATATCCCGCGCCGTTGCCTCTGGGTCCTTGTAATACCCCTTCATTACCGTTGGCCCGCATATTTGCAACTCCCCTTCTTCCGATACCCGCACTTCCACACTGGGATTGGGCACCCCCACGCTGGCAAACTTGATGTCCCCGTCCCGATGTTGTGTCGCCCCACCGGTCACCTCGGTAGAGCCATAAATCTGCTTCAGATTGATCCCCATCGCATGGAAAAAACGAATATGATCCGGACTAAGTGTGGCCCCGGCTGTGTAGGCACTGCGCAATCGGGACAGCCCCAACTGCCCTCGCAGCGGGCGGAAAACCATCCAATCCCCCAACTTATACCCCAGTTGCAATCCCATCCCCGGCTTTTCCCGGTTCAGTTTCTTATCAGCCATCTGATAGCCCACCGGCAAAAACCAGCCATACAATTTACGGTTAAACCAGGTCGCGTCCTTCATCCGCACCTGCACTGTGCCCACCAGATTCTCCCATAGACGCGCACTGTAAAATAGATTTTCGGGCGCAATCTCGCGCACATTTTCGCGTACCGTTTCCGGCGCTTCCGGGAAATTCATGATCATGCCCGAATAACAATGGGGCACAATGCCAAAGGCCGGTTCCGCAATCCAACCCATGGGCATAAAGCTCACGTGATTATCGGTTTCATAACGGGGATCAATGGCAAAAGCTGTTGTGGCCGCCGACAAAAGGTTAGTATGGCTCAGCATCACCCCTTTGGGCAGGCCGGTGGTGCCCGATGTATAACAAATTAAGGCGGTATCCTCCCCCTGACCCAGGGCTACCTCTGTTTCAAAACGTCCCGGCTCTTTTTGGTCTAATTCCCGCCCCAATGCCTGCACTTCGGTGAAAGAGATCAACCAATCATCTTCATAATTCCACATGCCCCGGTTATCCCAATAGATGACCTTTTTCAGCCGGGGCGCTTTTTCTTTTAGCTCCAGCAGTTTGTCCACCTGCTCCTGATTTTGCGCCAGGGCAAAGGTGGCGTCGCTGTGGTTGACAATATATTCGATTTCGCTGGGGATGGCGTCGGTATACAGCCCAACAATAGCCGCACCCGCTGCCTGCATTCCCAAGAAGCCCCACAGATATTCCCGGTCATTGTCACCAATAGAGCAGATATGGGCACCCCGCTGCAAACCGAGCGTTATCATGCCTAGCGCAAAGGCTTTTACTTGTTCATACGATTCCTGCCAGGAAAACTCGCGCCAGATGCCCATTTCTTTTTGGCGCACGGCCACCCGCCCGGCGCCATAAGTTTGTGTCTGCTTCAAGAACATTTGCGGCAGCGTTTGCCCCGATAAGGATTGTTGAGAAACGGTTGGTTGGGAAATTGTCTGTTCGCTCATGGCTCATTCCAGAACATAGCTACTGTTCACCTAAATAGGCATGAATCACCCGCTCATCTTGTTTGATTTCGTCGGGCGTTCCTTCGGCAATTTTGACGCCAAAATCCAATACCACCACCCGGTGTGAAATATCCATCACCAGGCCCATGTCGTGCTCGATCAGAACAATGGTCACTTTGCGCAGTTCGTGAATGTCCAGAATAAAGCGGGCCATGTCCTCTTTTTCTTCCACATTCATACCGGCCATGGGTTCATCCAGCAGCAGTAATTCTGGTTCCAGCGCCAGCGCCCGCCCCAGTTCTACTCGTTTGCGCAAACCATAGGGCAGCGCTCCCACCACTGCCTTGCGGATGTGGGCAATTTCCAGAAAATCTATGATTTCTTCCACCACTTCGCGGTGTTGTACTTCTTCACGGCGCGCCGGCCCCCAAAAGGCCATGCTTTGCAAACCGTTTTGTCTCATGTGTATATGGCGCGCCGCCATCAAATTTTCCAGCGTACTCAGGCCGGTGTATAGGGCGATGTTCTGAAAGGTGCGGGCAATGCCCAGGGGAGCGATTTTGTGGGTAGGGGTTTTGGTCAGGTCTTGACCCTTGAAAAGAACCTGCCCTTCCTGTGGGCGATAAAAGCCGCTGACACAGTTGAGCATGGACGTTTTTCCGGCGCCATTGGGGCCAATAATGGCCCGAATTTCGCCCTGGCGCACCCCAAAGCTGACATCTGATAAAGCAGCATTACCCCCGAATCTAAGTGAGACGTTTTGTACGGTCAAAAAATCGGCGTTTGCACTCATAGGCCTGTGTCTATTGGGTATCAGGTTGTTCTTCTAACGAGCGATGAAAAAGTATTTGCTTGACAAGTGGTTGGTTTATACAGGGAAATTTTCTCTTCTCAGTATAAAAGTTACCATAAGCGCCAACTATCCGCAAATTTTCCGTAACCGATCAAAACGGTGGCTTTTTGGTACCATTGCGGTACAGATTATGGCGGCAATTTTGTACAATGCGGTAGACCATTTTGTATGAGGTAAACTATTATGAATAAAATGAGGTTGTTAATTTTGATTCTGTTGGCTCTTTCTTTTTTGGCCGGATGTGAGCCAGAAGAGCAGCAAGGTGGGGGGCAGTTGCCGGATGGGGGTGTGGAACTTGTGGCTGATTTTGTTGCGTCAGAGCGGTTTGATGAGTCGGGGGGGCGTATTGTCTATGTGGAGAATGCACCGGCGACAGAGTCGGGGGAAAAACAATGGTGTGTCAATGTGCGGTATATCAACAGCCAGGGATTAAAAACAATTCCTCTTCTTGTAAGACAGCAGGGGGACGAGTGGCGGCTGGAGCGGAATCCAGACCGGGCTGTGTATGAGGGGTATGGCTGTGTGTGGCCGTGATGGGTTGATAAGGCAGTAACCAGGTAACGCCAATCCATTCATAATTCATAATTCCAAAGGTGACGCGGTGATTAAAGCAGTTGTTTTTGATCTGGGGGGGACGTTGATTGAGTATGCGGGGGCGTATGCCAGTTGGCCGGCTCTGGAGACGCCGGGTCTGCAAACGGCGTATGTTTATTGGCAGCAGCGGGGGTATGCGCTGCCGCCTTTTGCCGATTTTCGTGAGATGGGTTTTTCGCTGCTGCCGTCCATGTGGCGGGCAGCCACGCGGCATGAAGCCAATTTGCGGGTGGTGGATTTGTTGACGATGGCGTTGGCGGAATTGGGGGTCACGGCCGTGACCGCCGCAGATATTGCCGCGGCAGCTACGCAATATGGGGCGGCCATTCAGGCTCAGGCAGAATTGACGCCGCAGGCGGTGGAAACGGTGGCGCAGGTGAAGGCGACCGGGTACCGGGTGGGGCTGGTCTCGAATACGATGTTTCCGGGGACGCTGCACCGGGCGGATATGGATCGCTTTGGCTTGACGCCGTATTTTGATGCCATGGTGTTTTCGGCGGACGTGAATATGTGGAAACCGAATGCGGACCCGTTCCGGCAGGTGTTGGCGGGGTTGGGGGTGGATGCAGACACGGCCGTTTACATTGGAGACGACCCCGCCAGTGATGTGGTCGGCGGGCGCGCCGCCGGGATGCGCACGGTGTACTATAAAGGGAATTCCCGTTTTACCACCCCACCCGGCATCACCCCCCATGCCGAAATCGCCGAGCTTTCTGAACTGCTTCCCTTGCTGGCGCAGTGGGGGGATGGGAAACGGTAAGCCACCAATTGCCGTTTATCGTGCCCGGTTGTATTGGGCAATAGCTTCATCGGCAAACGGCCGTCCACTATCCCGATAAGCCATGAGCAGCGCCTCTACATCAAAGGGGACGCGGCGAAATTCCAGGCGGACACGGCCGCGTGCCACCGTTAGCGCCGCATATTCCGCCCAATGATCGGTGCGGAAGCCTTCTTCATCTTGTTGGTGATTGTAAGCCAGCCCCACACTGCCCGGATTGAAAAAGAAATTGTCGCCCATGCGCCGGATTTGCGGCAAATGGGTGTGCCCGCCGGTGAGGATGTGGTGGGCAAAGGGGCCGAGCAGCTTTTGGAACTCTTCTTCTGGCGTATACGGGAAAATCAGATCATCAAATGAGGTGGGGGAGCCATGGAAACAGAGCAGCCTGTGCGTAGGCGTCAGTGGAATTTCAACGGTAGGCAGAAATTCACCGATGAACGCCTGGTCGGCGGCTGACAACTGCGCCAGAGACCACTCGCGTACCGCTTCCAGTTTTTGCCGCCGTTCGGTGGATATATCCTCCTCACCCGTCTCCTCGCCGCTGAGCAGCCAGGCATCGGCATTGCCCATCACCACCCGGCAGCCTAAATCCCGCAGACGGCGCACCACTTCAACCGGCTGCGGCCCGCCTTGAATGGCGTCGCCCAGGCAGACGATCTGGTCAATGGATTCGTGCTGGATGTCTGCCAATACCGCGTCCAGAGCGACGCAGTTACCATGAATGTCAGAAATGATGATGAGTTTCATGTGACCTCTTTTGGGGGAGATTGAGAGATTGGGTCTCTCAATCTCTATTATGGTTGCCTTCCTGTGGGGCGGGCAGGGGGAGTACGGCCGTAACCATCACCCCCTGTCCCGCTGCACTGATCAATGAAAAGTGCCCGCCCAACCGTTCCACCCGTTCCTGCATGGAGGTCAGCCCCAGGTGTCCGGGGAAAGCGGCGGTGGGGTCAAAGCCACGGCCGTTGTCGCCGATTTCCAGCGTAATCGCCTGCTCGTTCATTTGCAGGCGCAGGTCTACCCGGCTGGCCCTGGCATGTTTCACCACATTGTGCAGCGCCTCCTGCGTCACGCGGTAGAGCGCCTCTTTCATTTCCAGACTCACGTCCGGCTCCGGGGCAAAACTGGTGATGACCTCCACCTGATGGCGGGTGCGCAGCGCCGCTGCCTGCTTTTCCAACGCCGCCACCAACCCTTCCGTGGCCAGCGATTCCGGGCGCAGTTCAAAGATGAGGGCGCGCATCTCGGCCAGCCCCGCTTCGGCCAGCGAGAGTACGTACTCCACCGGCTCAATCGCCTGCGCCGGGTCTCGATCCAACTGCACACGGGCGGTGCGCGCCCCCAGGGCAATGCCATACAACACCTGGGAGACGGAATCGTGCAGTTCTCGCGCCAGTTTTTGCCGCTCTTGCAGCGCCGCCAACTGCTGCCCCTGCTCGTAGAGGCGGGCATTTTCAATGGCAGTGGCGATCTGGTTTGCCAGCAGTTGCAACACAATCAAATCGTCGGCGTCAAAGGCATTGATGCGTTCGCTTTCCACGTCCAGCACACCAATCACTGCCCCTTTTACTTTCAATGGCAGCACCACATTGGAACCGGATTGACCGGGAACGACGGGCAGGTAACGGCCGTCTTTCTGCACATCCGGCACCAAAATCGGTTCGCCGCTGGCAGCTACCCGCCCCGAAAGCCCCTCCTCGCCCACCTTTATCCGAAAGTCGCAGCAGTGGCAAAACGGCTCGCTCCACCAGACGCCGGCTGAGGCTTTGAAATTCACATACCCATCTTCAATCAGCCCGATGTGAATGTGGTAATAGCCAAACGCCTCCTGTATCAACCGCACTGTCTGGCTGAGCAGTTCATCCAGCGCCAGAATCGAGGTGATGCGCTGCCCCACTTCGCTGATGATGCGGAACTGCTCGGCGCGGCGCTGGCGGGCTTCATACAATCGAGCATTTTCAATGGCGATGGCCGCCTGTTCGGCCATGGCCAACGCCAACTGCGCATCCTCCGCGCTGAACCGGTAAGGCTCCATATGATCCAGCCGCAAAATCCCGATGACTTTATCTTTGACCATCAGCGGCACACCCAACCAGGAACGGTAAAGGGCGTGGGGATTCTGGGCCATTTCTTGCGGGCTGGCGGCCATGCGCACAGCCCAGGCCAACGGCTCCGCTTCCGGGTCGTCTGTCCAGTAATCGCCAATGATGATTGGTTTGCGCAGTCGCTCCACTTCGGCGATGGTGGAGATGCGGCTGCGCGGGATGCGCAGTTTTAATACGCCTTCTGCCTGGCCCAGCCCTTGATACTCCGGCATGTAATACTCATCACCATCCACCAGGAAGATGCCGGCGCTGTGAAATTCGACTAATATCCGAATCTGGTCAATGATCAACCGGAGCAGCGGCTTAATTTCTAAAGTGGAAGCAACATTGCGCGAAACTTCCAGGAGTACAGCTAATTGGCGCGACTGTTCATTGATGCGCTGGTTCAGCCTTTGTATAGCCTCAAGCATATCTGTGTTTATCATGCCAGGAACCTCCCCACAGCAGCGGTAGCCATCAAATCCGACTGAAGTCGTTATGACAAACCTGTACCCATTGTCACCAGACCGATGCGCACGGCGTAGAGCGCGGCCTGGGTGCGGCTGGGTACGCTCAATTTTGCCAGGATATTGCTGACGTGGGTTTTCACCGTTTTTTCGCCGATGGTCAACGTCTGGGCGATCTCTTTATTGGACAGGCCTTGCGCCAGCAGGCGCAGCACGTCGGTTTCCCGTTCGGTGAGGGAGTCGGGGCTTTCCGGGGCGCGCACTTCACGCATGAGCCGGGCGGCGGCCTGGGGCGAAAGCTGCACCTGCCCGGCGGCGGCGGCTTTGATGGCCCGGCACAGTTCGTCGGCCTGGGTGTCTTTGAGCAAGTAGCCAATGGCCCCGGCCTTGATAGCGCCAATGACCTTTTCATCTTCCAGGACGCTGGTGAGGGCGATGACTTCGGTGTCCGGCAGTTCGCGGCGGATCACGGCCGTAGCCGCAATCCCATCCATCCGGGGCATCAACAAATCCATCAATACTACGTCCGGTCTCAGCCGCTGTGCCTGGGCCACTGCCTCCACGCCATCGGCCGCCTCACCGATTATCTCTAGCTCCCTGTCCAGGCTCAGAAACATACGCAGCCCCTGGCGCACAACGGTGTGATCATCAACTAACAGGATTCGTATGGACATATGGTTGCCCTCTTGATGCGTGATGCTTGATGCGTGATGCGTGATGCGTGATGCCACTCCGGTCACGGATCACCGAGATGTTAACCAGACACGAGACATTCTAGCAGAGCCTCCGCCTTTCGTCCTCCGCCTAAAGTCGGAGTTCCGGCTCCGCCAAAATCTGCAAGGGGAATCGGTGAAACGCCTCATGTGCCCACAGCAGGCAAACGGTATGCTGTTGACCATTCAACAAACATGCGCCGCTGACCTGGCAAGACAGACCAGGATGCGGCAAGGAGGTCGTCATGTACAGCAATTATGAGTGGCAATACTATCGGGAACGACACCAACAGATGCTCAAAATTGCCACGGAAGCGCGGCTGGCGAATTCAATCATTCCCACAACCGCGTCTGGCCCATCGTTTTGGCGGCGCCTGATCAATCGGCTGCGCCGCCAATCAAAGCAGGTGTTCCATGATTACGTTGTTATTGGTAGATGACCAAGCGGCGGTGCGGGTGGGCTTAAAGCTGCGCCTGTCATTGGAAGCGGATATGCAGGTGGTGGGTGAAGCGGGCAACGGCCGTGACGCCATCACCCTGGCGCAGCAACTACAACCGGACGTGGTGGTCTTGGATTTGCGAATGCCATCTCTGGATGGGGTAGCCGCCACCACTGCGTTACGCGCCCAGAACAGCCGCAGCGCCATCATCATCCTGACCATGCAAGACAATGCCACCTGCCGCGTGCAGGCCAAAGCAGCCGGGGCAGTGGCATTTGTGCCCAAACAGGGCAACCCGGAAAAGCTCATCGCCGCCATTCGCGCGGCGGCTATGTCAGGCCCGACGCACTTGCACAAGTGCGTCACACCTCAAGAAAATAAGGAGAGTAAAAATGTTTAAGTTTCGTTTGAATCTGTTGTATTTGTTGCTGGCTTTTGGCTTATTGCTGACAGCCTGTTCGCGCCATGTGATTGCCGGCGACCAACCGCCAACGGCCGTGACCGAACCAGTTGCTGAAGGCGACGCCAGCGACGCCTTGATTACCGCTCTGGAAGCTACCGGCGCGACGGTGGAAAAGGTAGGCGAAGTGCAGCAACCCTTCTTCAGTGTGCCCGGCCAGGTGGTCAGCCTGAACGGCAGCGAAGTGCAACTCTTCGTCTACGCCGACGCAGCCAGCGCCCAAAAAGAGGCGGCGCAGGTCTCGCCAGAGGGTACGGCCGTTGGTACCAACATGATGGCGTGGCTGGCAACGCCGCACTTCTACCGCTCTGGCCGCGCCATTGCCCTGTACGTCGGCGACAATGCTGCCACGCTGACCCTGCTAGAGACAGTCTTCGGCCCACAGTTCGCTGGCGGCCAACCGGCGGCCAGCAGTGATGACATCGGTGCGGCTGCCCTGGCCGGTCTGGAAGCGATTGGGTGGGACGTTGAGGACGGCGGATTCACGGCCGAGGTCGTGGCCGAAGATGGCGATTATGCCCGCGTGACCATCAGCAGCACCAATCCACCTGGTGGTTTCACAGTCTTTATGATGAAACAGGAGGGGCAGTGGACGGTGGCGGCTCATGGTTCGGCCTTTAACCCGGACGACATCAAAGCGATGGGTTTCCCGGATAGTGTGATGCCCTAGAACCGGTTGTTCTGTCCTTCTCAAAACGCCAGGCGCGCCACAAGCGCCTGGCGTTTTTCGTCTTTGGGCGAATGACAGTTCGCCCGACAGCCAGATACCCTTTGTTCATCTTCACGCAAAAAAGGAGAATGACAATGGCTCTGGCAACCTGGTGGCGCGACGATTTTTTGCCCGCGCTGCCGCCTCTCAAAAATTTCCATGTACAAAAGATTCAAAATACCGCTTTGCTGGCGGACTTGTGCCGGTTAGACGGCCGTGAAATTCACCGCCGCCTCCAACAAGGTCACCGGCCCTACGTCGCCTTTTGGCAGGGCCGCCCGGTGGCCTATGGCTGGGTGGCCACACAGCGCGCCGCTATTGGCGAATTGGGTCTGGATTTCCGGCTGCCGCCGCTGCACCGCTACCTGTGGGATTTTGCCACGCTGCCTGCTTATCGTGGGCGGGGCGTTTACCCACGCCTGCTGCAAGAAATTTTGGTGCAGGAAGTGGGCACGGCCTATTACTTCTGGATTATTCGCGCCCCGGAAAATGGGGCGTCCGGGGCAGGGATACAAAAAGCGGGGTTTACGGCCGTCGGCCATCTCTCGCTGCTGGCAAACGGCCGTACCGCCCTGGCTGTGACCGGCAACTGGCAACGGGCCGAAATGGGGGCTGCATTGCTAGGGGTACCGCTGGTGGCAGCGGGCATTTCCCCTTGCTGGCACTGCGGTGGCGCTGATTATCCGGCAGCAGCGGGTGTGGCTGCCTGTTCCTGCCAGCCTGCTTACCTGGAAGAAATGGACGATTGTGCCTGTGTTTCCGGGTCGGGGCTGGCCTATTCTGTTGACCAACCGGCGCTGGCCTGACGGCCGTGGGGAGAGACCATGTACTACGAAATTCGCATTCAAGGCCACCTGTCCCCCCACTGGAGCGAATGGTTTGGCGGCCTGACGGTGGTGAACGGACAGGACGGCGAAGCGGTGTTAACCGGCTGGCTGGCCGACAAGGCCGCGCTCTACGGCATTCTGAACCAGATTCAGGCACTCAACCTGACGCTGATCGCCGTCAACCCGCTGCCATCCGTCAATTCAACAAAACCCGGCGATTAAAATCGCGGCAACACCTGGCGAAGTCGGCCTTCGCCGACTGCCTCAAGTCGGCGAAGGCCGACTTTGCTTTTTGTAGGTGCAGATTTATCTGCCGACAAAACCCGGCGATTAAAATCGCGGCAACACCTGGCGAAGGCCGACTTTGCTTTTTGTAGGTGCAGATTTATCTGCCGACAAAACCCGGCGATTAAAATCGCG
>CAADGU010000482.1 GCA_900696625.1 uncultured Chloroflexota bacterium
GTCTCAGATTGCCCAACTTGAAGAAGAAGTTTTTGCCAGACAACAACACCTGCACGAACTCCGGCGCCAGGCGCCGCCGGAAGAAATAGCCAATTACGAATTCCGCGACAAAAACAACCAGCCCACCACCTTACGCGACCTCTTTAACGACAAAGATGATCTCATCGTCATTCACAACATGGGCGCGTCCTGTGTTTATTGCACGCTGTGGGCGGATGGCTTTAACGGCGTGCTGCCGCACATCCTCGACCGCGCTGCCTTTGTGGTCGTCTCCCCGGATGCGCCAGATACCCAACAAAAATTCGCTGCTTCTCGCGGCTGGAAGTTCCCGATGGTTTCCGCCAAAGAATCCACCTTCACCAAAGAGATGGGCTACGCCGGGGAACAGGATGGCCGGGCTTATCTTGTGCCCGGCTTCTCCACGCTCCGGCGCACCCCGGAAGGCAAAATCGTGCGCATTGCCCACCAGGCATTTGGCCCCGGCGACCCGTACAGCGGCATCTGGCATCTCTTTGCGCTGCTGGCCGATGGCGTCAATGGTTGGGGGCCGAAAATTCGCTATCCAGACCAGCCTGTTGATTAACAAAACGGCCGTTTTCCTTCATATTTTGGGCATCTTATCCAATGGCGCGGCAGACGATCATGGCTGTTCCTTTCGCACCGGTCATTATGAACTCGAAACTTAAAGAGGCAATAGATTTAATAAAATCCGGCGAGAAGAAGCATGCCTATAATCTTTTGGTGGAAGTAATTCGAGCCGACCCCTAGGGTAAGGACGCGGAAACTGCCTGGTTGTGGATGTCGGCGGTTGTAAACGACCCTAAAAGGAAGCAGCAGTGCCTGGAGAAAGTGTTGGCACATAGGGGGGTTGTTGCTGGTCTTGTTTGCCATTGGTTGGGGTATTGTAGCCGCCAAAGCAGCTAAAACGGAGTGACAGTTGGCAGGGCGGGTCGCCATCGCTATCTTCATCTGGCATTTTCAGCTATCATTCCTGGCATAAAAGGAATTGTGATCCATGCGTAAACCAGATTTCCTACAACAGATGCTTCAGTTGCTCAACGCTGATGTATTGGGAATGAGCCTGGAAGAGAAAACCAGCTTCATTCAGATCCTTTGTAACGAGGCGCAACAAATTCAAGGACAAAAACTGCCAACTTGCCGCATCGTGTCATTCATCAGCGGCCGCCGCCCCATTGATGAAGCCGCTCATCCAGGCCTGGGGTCCAGCGACAATACGAGCATCATTTGTGACTTTCCAGACCAGGAACCCAATCAAGCCTATATCCTTTTTGAAGTTACCGGATTGGAACCTTATACAGACAAGGACGGCGATGCCCTGGCCCTGGGCGTAACCCTTTCTTTCGCCGGCACAGACAACTCCCAGCAAACTTTTCCCATCCCCGGATGGCATAATCGTCCCATCGAGCCGATGATATTTGAAAAAGCCAGAGGCAAAAATCCCACGCTGCGCCCCATTTCCTGGCGCGAAACTGCGGGACATAACCTGGTTTTAGCCTTGTCCCCTGAAAGAGATTTCTTGCCCATTGATTGGGCATGGGATGCGTTGGATCCCCAGATTCGGGCCACAGCTACCGATTCTTCCGATCCATTCACCTTTGGGCATCTCTTTACGCAAATTATTCATATTTCCATTTGTTTGACCCATCACGGCATCCCTGTAGCTGCCGCTCAGACCGTGTTGGACATTTGTGACGGCCGTCGTTTTGGGACGCTGTATCACCGAATTGTCGAACGGCTACTCAGACCCGATGTAGAAAGGCAGAGCCAAAGGGCGGGGACGAAACCTTTGCCCGTTTCTTACCACCCGTGGTTCCCCGTTTTGTTGATTGGCTCAGACAAAGCGGCCCTCTACACCGATGCCCTGGTTGAAGATATCGTTTATAAGAAGCGCCACCTTACTGACCCCAGATGGCTGATGCGCGTCGGGCTATATCTGGAATTTCTGACCTGCATGGGGATATTTGAGGCAGTTAAGGAAGATGTCGGTGATTTGCTTACCCCCGCCGAACGGGCAATTTACGAGCAGCATCCCTTTTTTGCCGAAATTCGCAATCGTTTGAATCCCAAAGGATGGGCCAAAGTATGGCAATTGCGAGACATCTCGTTTCCTAGATTCGGCGTCCCCCAAACCGGCCCTGTCTCTGCTCTCAATCTCTTGCAAAAGAAAAAAGCTACATTGGCTTTTCTCCAGGTTCACCACGATGACTTGAAACACGCGATTGAACTCGCCGGCAAGAACGAATATAACGCTCAAGAGACCTGGCATAGGGTCTTCCGTGATGCAGAGCGTGCCATCCTGCGTAAGACGCCTGATGCATTTCCTGAATTGGGCCATCTGGATAACAGCGTAAAAGAAGTCATTCTCTGGCACCAAAAAGGGAAAACTGTTCTCACTGGTGCCGCCTTAAAACAAGTCACAGGGTTGGTTGGTGATCAGGACGGCTTATTTGCCTCCGCCTGTAATCAATACCGGGCTTCGATGAATGAGGTGGCCGAATGGGCCAAACATCGTGGCCTGATGGATTATACGGGCAAGGAGTGTATTCCCATTCAGGTGAGTCTCTTACGGGCATACATGGAAAAACAATCCAGACAGATAGAGCATTTACAACGCTGCGATGGTTATGGCGGTTCGCTAAATGTCTTCGTTAAGCTCCCTGATGAATACAAAACTTCTGAAGAATTGGTTTATGAAATGCTTTCGGACCTGCGTATTTTTCGAGTACTTACAGAAGCGGAGCGTCAGCACCTGGCCCATACTGCCCGCGAGATTTCGCTTGGCCCAATGGAGCGGATTATTGTTGAGGGGCGGGCCGGGTCTTCCTTATTTTTGGTAGGATCAGGCAACCTGGAAGTCTTGAGGCGGCAGCCAGATGGAACGGATAAAGTGATTGACATGAAAGGACAGGGAGACATTGTAGGCGAAGTATCCTTGTTGACCGGCGCTGCCCGGACGGCAACGGTGCGGTCTATAGAAAGCGCCACCGTCTACGAGATTGGCAAACGTCAATATCAACCAATTATGGAAAGCAGGCCGGAGCTGGTGAATGAGTTAGCGGTCATCATGGAGAGAAACATGCAGAATATCCATGGGCACCTGGAAGCATATATCATCGAAAAGGAAGTTTCGGCCATTAAAGGACGCATCTGGCGATTCTTCTTTGGAAACAGCAACCAGTAACTTTCCTGTTACCAACAATTCGCTCCTTACGCCCATTGGTTGTGCTATTCGCGGTAATGGCAGCCCATACTCTGTTTGTTTGCCAGCGCCGCCTGGGTGACGATGACGGCCGTCCTCACCGCATTCCGCAGCCCCACTAACCCATCCGTCAACCGGGTGACCCGGTAAAACTGCTCAATCTCCGTTTCCAGGTGGCGCAGTTCGCGCAGTGCCCGCTGCAAACGGTAATCTGCCCGCACCACGCCCACGTAGTTCCACATGATGTGCTGGATGGTGCTCATGTCCTGGGCAATCAGCAGGGGATCGGCCGTGTAGCGGCTGGTATCTTGCCAGGGCGGGATGTCGTCCGCGTCGTGCAGAGGGGCATCGGCCAGGCCGCCCCGGATGTGCTGCGCCGCCCGGTGGCCCCACACCAACCCTTCCAGCAGCGACGTGCTGGCCAGCCGGTTGGCCCCGTGCAGGCCGGTGCAGGAGACTTCGCCGACGGCGTAGAGATCATGGATGGTGGTACGGCCGTGTTCATCCACCCACACCCCGCCACAGGCATAATGCGCCCCCGGCACCACCGGGATCAGGTCGGTGGTGATGTCCACGCCAAACTCGGCGCAGCGGGCGGCAATGGTGGGGAAACGTTCGTGGATTTTGGCTGTGGGCAGGTAAGAACGTAAATCCAGATAGACGTTATCCAGGTCATGGGCCACCATCTCCTGGCGGATGGAACGGGCGACCACGTCGCGCGGCGCTAAATCTTTCCATTCAGGGTCATACTTGTGCATGAACGGTTCGCCATTTTCATGCACCAGCCGCCCGCCTGCGCCGCGCACCGCTTCGCTGATGA
>CAADGU010000483.1 GCA_900696625.1 uncultured Chloroflexota bacterium
GCTGGTTTTGTACCGGGTGGAGATTGAGAGACTTGTCCTGAGCTTGTCGAAGGATTGAGAGATTGGGCAATCTCCCAATTACCCAATTACCCCATGAGCCACCCCCTACGCATCGCCCTCATTCTGCCCGGTTTCAGCCGTGACGCCGACCATTGGGCTATTCCGGCGCTGCAAAATCTGGCCGTGCATCTGGCGCAAGCGCATGACGTAACCGTGTTCAGCCTGCGTTACCCGGCGGCGGGCATTTACCGGTTTGGCGGGCTGACGCACGTGGCTTTGGGTGGGGGGCAGCGCGGTGGCTTGTATTCGCTTCGCCTGTGGCAACGCGCCGTGCGAGCAATTATGCAGGCGCACCGGCAACGGCCGTTCCACCTCCTGCACGCTTTTTGGGTAGATGAGCCAGGCTTGACGGCCGTCCTGGCTGCCGCCCTCATCAAACGCCCCGTCGTCGCCAGCATCGGCGGCGGTGAACTGGTTTATTTCCCTGACCTGAACTATGGCACACAGGCCACCCGGCTGCGACGAACTATCATTCGGGTGGCCTTAAACAGGGCAACGGCCGTGACTGCCGGTTCCCTCTACCAGCTTGCCCAATGCCGCGCGCATGGCGTCCCGGCAGAGCGGCTGCATCTGGCCCCCCTGGGCGTAGATACCGACCTTTTTCGCCCCCGGCCCACCCCAGATTGGGCACGACCCACCCTCATCCAGGCAGCCTCTCTCATTCCGGTGAAAGAGCAGGTTTTGCTGCTGGACGTGATGCGACGAATCAAAACGGCGAACGCGAAGCGGCTTCGAGCCGTGCCCCCCATCCATCTCATTCTGGCCGGAGACGGCCCCCTTAAAGATGATTTACAACAACTTGCCCGGCAATATGGTCTGGCAGAAAACATCACCTGGCCGGGCAAAGTGGCTTATCCGGCCATGCCGGGTCTTTACCCGCAAGCGCATCTCTATTTGCAAACCTCCCGGCACGAATCGCAGGGGGTGGCGGTGGTGGAGGCGTTGGCGTGTGGGCTGCCGGTGCTGGGCACGGCCGTGGGTCTGCTGCCCACCACAGCCGCCCGCCCCGCCACCAATGACCCGGCCACGCTGGCGGCACAAATTATGGACATTCTGGCAGACCAAAAGGGGTATGAACAGTTGCGCGAGAAGGCGCGGGCAACGGCCGTGAACCACTACAGCCTGCCCCACACCACCACCGCCTTTAACAGGATTTACCAGACAGTAATTGGATAATTGGAGCTGCCGATTACCCAATTACTCAATTACCCAATTACCTCTTCATACAGAACGGCCGTTTTCTCCGCCGTTTGCGCCCAGGTGAACTGCTGCACCCGCGCCCATCCCTTTTCCCGCAAAACGTCACGCTGGCGCGCGTCGGTGAGCAAGGTATACAAACCGGCGCTCATTTCGGCCACATCGCGCGGGTCCACCAGCCAGGCCGCCTCGCCGCACACCTCCTCCATAGCCGTGCCCCGGCTGGTGAGGACGGGCGCGCCGCAGGCCATCGCCTCCAACGGCGGCAGCCCAAACCCCTCATACAGCGAAGGAAAGGCAAACACCGTCGCCAGCGAATACAGGCCGGGCAAATCGTCCTGGTGTACATAACCCAAATAATGAACAAACCCGGCAAGCCCCAACTGCGCCGCTTCTTTCTGCAAAACATCCAGCAGCCGACCATTAGGGCCGACCAGACACAAATGCGCTCTAAGCCCCCGCCGGTGTAAACCGCTGACGGCCTGAACAAGCCGCCGCAGATTCTTGCGCGGCTCAATGGACCCCACATACAGAATAAACTGCGGCGGCAGCCCATACTTTTCTTGCAAATTTCCCCGCTCTGGCGCTGTGTGCCAGGGGTGAAAGCTGTCGGCCACAGCCAGGTGAATGGCGTGGACTTTATCTGGCGGCAGCCCCAACACGCGCACCAGATCGGCGCGGGCACTTTCCGAATCGGTGATCACGGCGCTGGCGCGGCGCGCTACCAGGGGCATCAGCAGGCGCAAAGCCAGCAGGCGTGACCAGGGATGGTGGCGGCGATACAGGAAAAGAGAAGCGTCGTGAATGGTGGTGACGTAAGGGGTCACGTGCCGGATGGGGGCCGAATTGTTGGGAAAATGGCACAGGTCGGGCCACTCTTGCCGGATAGCGCCGGGCAATTTGAACTGCATCCACAACCAGCGGCTGTGCGGAAAATAGCCATTTGCCAATCTGAGACCCGGCACAGTCAATTGCTCCAGAGGACGATTGCAAAAGAGGGTAAATTCCCACGCCGGCCGCGCCTGCGCCAGGTGTGTCACAATTTGTTCGGTGTAATGCCCCACGCCCGACCGGTTGCCCAGCATCGGCGTACATTCAATTCCAATCCGCATAACGTTTTTTCTCGGCGGCCCACAAGCCAACTAACAGCCAGAATAATAAGCCTGTGGCATTAAATAGCAAGAAGAAGTCCAAAAAACCGTGAATCAGATAAGCCAGCAGCCCGGCGGCAACCGCCAGCCGCCACATGGTGGTATCCTGGCGGCCTGTTTGCCGGAATAGATCAAGCACCAGCCAGAACAGCCAGAGAAAGAAAGGCAGCGCGCCCACCATGCCCAGCGA
>CAADGU010000484.1 GCA_900696625.1 uncultured Chloroflexota bacterium
GCCTCGCGGTTGTTGTTTCAGCTAAATTGGGGCCATTCGGCGTCCGGGCTGGCGCTGATGGTGCTGGCGATTGTGCTGGCCTATACCGGCCTGGGGCTGCTCATTGCCGCCTTTGCCAGAGACGTGAACCAGGCGGCCATCTTTGGTTCGGTTATTTCGCTGGTGTTTGCGGCGTTGGGTGGTAATTTTGTCAACGCGCAGAACTTCCCGCCCTGGCTGGATCAGTTGAGCAAGATCACCATCAACCGCTGGGGCATTGACGGCCTGACGGCGCTGACCATTTATGACGGCGGTCTGAACGACGTCTTATTACCGGCGGCCGTTTTATTGAGCATAGGCGGCCTGTTTTTCCTGCTGGCGCTGTGGCAGTTTGGCCGAAGGATAAAGAGGTAATTGAGTAAGTGGGTAATTACGCAATTACACAATTACCCAATTACTTTCTTGAGGATAAACCCATGTTACGCAATACATTCGACATGATGATTCATTACCTGCGGCTGACGTATGGGGAGCGGTCCACGTTGATTTTTCAGATTGCCATGCCGCTGTTGTTTACCTTTCTGGTGGGGCAGGCGACGGGTGGATTTGGCGGCGGCGGCAATATCAGCAGCACCACTATTACCTGGACGGTGGCGGTGGTGAATGAGGATAGGGGCGCGTATGGTACGCTCCTGGTGGACGGGTTGCAGGCCGACCCGACGTTGGTGGTGGCGCTGGTGGCTGATGTGGACACGGCCGTGACGCAGGTAGAAGACGGCGCGGTCACGGCGGCGCTGGTCATTCCGGCGGCGTTCAGCCAGCAGTTGGCTGCCGGGCAGGGGGCGAACCTGGATTTCTACAGCGACTCGGCCAATACGCGCCAGGTGCAGCCGGTGATGGAGGCGGTTAACGCCGCCATCAGCCAGTTGCAGGGGGCGCTGACGGCGGCGGCCATTTCCGCAGGCACAGCGGCCGAATTGGGGCTGTTTGACCAGAACATTGAACAGACAGAATACCGGTTGGCAGCCGTGCAACGGGCACAAACGGCCTGGCAGAATCCGCCAACGGCCGTGCAAATCAACGAAGACGAACTGGTCATCAGCGTCACCGACGTGATCCCCAACGGCATTAACCAGTCATCGCCGGGCATGATGGCCATGTTTGCCACTTTTGGCATGTTGGGTGGGGCGGCGGTGTTGATTCAAGAGCGACAGTGGGGCACGCTGCGGCGGTTGGCCGTCATGCCCATTCGTAAAGGCAGCATTATCAGCGGCAAACTGCTGGGTATCGTCACCGCAGGCGTCCTGCAAATGGTCATTCTCATTATCGCCGGGGCGCTGTTGTTCCGCGTGGCCTGGGGAAATTCCCCGGCGGCGCTGGCGCTGATGGTGGTCAGTTTTGCCCTGGCGATGTCTGGCCTGGGCATGATGATGGCGGCGCTGGTGCGCACGGTGGCCCAGGCCAATGCCTTAGGTACGGTGCTGGTGCTATCCATGTCCGCTTTAGGCGGCGCGTGGTGGCCATTGGAGATTGTGCCAGATTGGCTGCAAATGGTGGGTAAACTGTCGCCGATTTATTGGGCGATGAGCGGTTTTCAGGACATTATCACGCGGGGGTGGGGGGTCACGGCCGTGCTGCCGGAAGTGCTGATGTTGGCGGGTTTTACGGCCGTGTTCCTGGCCATCGGCCTCTGGCGCTTCAAATACGAATAAGATGAAGCGCGATAGGTGAAATGATAACAAAAGGAGGGGAGACTTTAGCCGACAGGCAGGTAATTGGGTAATCAGGTAATTGGGACGCCAATTACCCAATTACCCAGTTACTCAATTACTTCTTCATTCAGCCACACGGCCGTGCCCAGCAACAGATAAAACACAAACGCCAGGTCTACCAGGAAAAAGCTATGATCTACCAGCCCATGCACCACCATATCCACAAAGGCCGCGCCAATGCCCACCCACAGCGGCAGCCATTGGCGGGGCAGGCGAGGCCGGCTGCGCCACAAATTCAGCGGCAGCATTGCCAGCAGCCACAACCCTGCCGCCAACCCCAACAGTCCCAACCGCGTACCAAAATCGAGAAACAAATTATGGGGATGGCTGAGATTGGGGTCGCGCCAGGCAGCGTCAAAAATGTAACGGCCGCGATAGGCATACAAGAAGTTATCCAGCCCCACGCCAAACAAAGGGTGGTCGCGGATCATGTTCAGGCTGGCCTGCCACAGGTTCAGCCGGAACAGCCCCGTTTCGCCGAACAGCCCCAACCGCCCCGCCAGCGCCGGGACACTCTGGATGATGGTCAGACCAACCACGCCCATTAGCCCAAACGCGATGAGCCAGGGCCAGGTTTTACGGCCGTACACCCTTTGCCACTGCCAGAACACAAACAAAAACGCTGCCGGGATGCCCAGGAACAATGCCCCCTTGCTAAACGTCAGCAGCGCCGCCAACCCGACGGGCAGCAAAGCGACGGTGTATAACCAGCGACGACGGCCGTGTACGGCCGTACCCAACATCGCCATCGCCGCCAGCACCGGCAGCACCCGCCCCAAAAACAGCCCCACGTTGTTGGGCGAGCCATAAAAGGCGCGAATACGCAGCAGGCCGCCCTCGGCCGTAATCAGGCTGTCGCGGTCAAAACCAACCTGCCACAGCCCGACCAATGCCACCACTAGCCCGCCTATCACAAAGGCGTCCCAAATTGTCCACAGTTCGCTGGCAGACGGCCGTGTCCCCCGCAGCACCACATAAAACAACACCGGCCCCAGGATTACCATGCGCCA
>CAADGU010000485.1 GCA_900696625.1 uncultured Chloroflexota bacterium
ACCCATGGAAGCCGTAGCGCAAGGCCTGGCACTTGACCTGCTCCCCCTGCTGCATGGGGAAAACGGTATCAGCGACGATGATTTTTACCCCCTGGTTTTAGCCCAGCACCGTTACCAGGGCGGTCTGTATGCTCTACCACTTGACGCCAGCTATCAACTCATGTTTTATGACAAAGATGCATTCACTGCCGCCGGGCTGCCTTTTCCCCAACCCGGTTGGACATGGGCCGATTTTCTCGCCACCACCCAGGCGTTGACCCGGCGAGAAGGGAATACGGTTACACAATGGGGCTATGCAGAGCCGCTCCCTGACAGCAACCTCGTGCAGGCCATGGCCGGGCCGCTGGTGGACTGGGAAACAGAGCCACCTGCTGTACGGTTGACGGATACGGCCGTTACCGACGCCATCCAATGGCTCGCCGATCTCTCCCTGGTCCATCAGGTTTCTCCCATTGCCGTTACCAACAGCCCATCCGCTATGTGGTCGGCCAATTCCATTGCCTGGAACCTCTACAACGCTGATGCCAATATCGGGGTTGTCCCTTTCCCGGTTAGCCATGACAATGAACACACGTCTCCACTGGTCAGTACAACCCACTTGACCATTAGCGCAGCCACCCAATATCCCAACGCGGCCTGGGCGTGGGTGCGCTATTTGAGCCAACAAACCGAGGCCATTGGCATAGAGGCTCTAACGGGTTGGCCGATGGTCACGCTACCTGCCCGCCGTTCAGTGGCGGCCGGCAGCGATTTTTGGCAGATAGTTGATCCTCAATTGGGGGCGGCGCTGGTGGAGGCGGTTGATCACGCCTTTGTGCCAACCCGTCTCCACCAGATCGCAGTGACTTTTCAGGAAGCGCGGCAGGCCATCCTGACTGGCGAACAAAGTGTGGCTACAGCCCTGGCCACTGCGCAGGTTAGTGCTGAAGAAATGGTTGAGGCCATGAGTACCAGGGCTGAAGACCTTTCTGTGGTTGTGAGAACTGACCTGCCACCACCAGAAACGGCCGCTGATATTACAACTATCATCTTTACCGTCAATAACGTGCCGGGGCAGGGGCCGCGCCTACACGCTTTGAGCCAGGAATTCGAGAGATTGCACCCCCATATCAAGGTCCGATTGCGCGAGCCAGATTTTAATGCCGGGGAAACACTTTCTTTTACGCGCATGGCCGCCAACGCTGACTGTTTTCACTGGCAGCCTCGCCTGGACGACCCGGACAGTTTGAAGGCCATCCTGAGTTTAGAGCCTTTTTTCGATAATGATCCCACTATCAGCACAACCGACTTTTTCCCTGTGACCCTCGAACCGTTTACGCGGCAAGGGCAAGTGTGGGGGTTACCGGCCGAGGTACACATTGATTTAATAGGGTATGATAAAGCCCTGTTTACGGTTGCCGGGCTGCCCTACCCTGACCCTGACTGGACGGTGGATGAGTTTCTGGCAACGGCCGTTGCCCTGACACATGGCGAAGGTGAGACAAAACAATACGGCTATCTGCCCCGCCCATTTGAGTATGAAGATATGGTCAACTTCGCCGAAAGCCTGGGCGCACAATTGATTGATGACAGCCAGGAACCACCTATGCCCACGCTCACCTATCCGGCCACCGTTGCTGCTCTGCGCTGGTATGCCAACCTGACGACTGAGTTTGCTGTCAAGCCTGTTTTAGCTACATCTACGAAAATGGGTACGTTCAACATCCCCTACCGGGATGCCATTATCTATGAGCAGCAGGCCGGTATGTGGCGCTACAGTTATTGGGATCCAGGGCTGGGCTGGCGTTTTCCCGACGAGGTAGCCGACAGACAGTTTGGTTATGTCCCGTCGCCGATAGGGGAGAACGGCCGTCGCGCTGGTGGCTACCAGGACATTACTGGCTACTTCATCTCTGCCCAAAGTCAGGCACGGGACGCCTGCTGGCAATGGCTTGTTTACCTGACAACGCAGCCACCCACGAACCCCGCCTTGCCCGCCCGTATGGTGACGGCCCAATCAGAGGCATTCCGGCAGTTGGTTGGGCCAGAAATTGCTGACTCTTTCCTGACCACACTGGCCGATGCTGTTGGCCCTTCCTTCATCTGGTCTGATCCCTTCAGCGCCGATGTGACCCGGTTGTTTATTGATTATGGTTATCACCCCGTTGTGGCTGAAGGCGCCAGTGTAGAGGAATCATTGGCTGTAGCGCAAGCAAAAGCAATGGCTTACCGTGACTGCCTGATTGCGCACAATGGCTTTTCTGATCGGAGCGCACGCTCTGCTTGTCTGCAGGAAGTCGAAAATTAACAGGCGTATAACTTATATGTAAAAACGGCCGTACCCCCCACGCGGCGCTGCTGGCCCATGGCGGACGCTACGCCCGGCTCTACACCATGCAGGCGGGAAAGTACCAATAAATGAAAAGAGGGGAATAATGGAAGGAAAACGGCCGTGCCGCGTCTAATGGTATAATGCGGGAAACGTGACGAGTGACGAGTGACGAGTGATTGGTTGGTCACGCATCACTCGTCACTCGTCACGCATCAATCCATGAAATCACTAACCGCCCTCCTCTCCCTTTTTGCTCTCGCTTCCCGCCGCCTGTGGCGGCAGCGGCTGCTGATGGCTTGCCTGCTGGCCGGGCTGGTGGCGGCGGTGGGGCTACTGGCGGGCATTCCGCTCTACGCCGACGCCGTGCAAAACCGGCTGCTGCAAGGGGAACTCACCGAAGCCGGTACCTACCGCCCCCCCTTTGCCTTCCTCTGGCGCTACATCGGCGCCTGGAACGGCGACATTACCTGGGAGGCGTACCAACCCATCAACAGCTACCTGGCGGAACAGGCGCCCAACGTCATTGACCTGCCGCTGGATGACCAGACTCGTGGTGAGCCAGGTCGAACCATACGCCACGTGGCCACCGCCCGGCTGCGCCTCTTCCCCGGCGCAGACGCCGCATTCACCGCCAACGAGCCGCTGCTGTGGGCCAACGTCGGTTTTATCACCGGGCTGGCGGGGCAGATTGACCTGGTGGAAGGGGCGTACCCGCCCCCTTCGGCAACGCTCAGGGCAGGAGGCGCGGACATCGAAGTGATTGCCAGCCGCCAGACGGCCGACCGGCTGGGTTTGCAGGTGGGCGAGAGCTATACCCTCTTCGGCGCAACCGATAGCAGCCGCCTGCCGCTGCGCATTGTGGGCATCTGGCAGCCGCGTGACCGCACCGACCCGTTCTGGTTTTACCAGCCAGACGCTTTTGCCGAGATGCTGCTTACCAGCGAGGGGCAGTTTAGCCAACTGGTCGTGCCCGCCCTGCCCACGCCGGTGAGTACGGCCGTGTGGTACCAGCAGTACGACGGCGGCCGCATCCGCCCGGCCTCGGTGGATGGCTTCCTGCAAAACGTGGCCGTCGTGGAAGCCCGCGCCACCGCCCTGCTCAATGGTGTGACGCTGGACGCTTCCCCGGTGAGCGCCCTGCAAAATTACGGCCGGGCCAATACCCTGCTCACCCTCACCCTGACCATCTTCGCCATTCCCCTCATCGGCATCATCCTGTACTTCATCAGCCTGATTGCCCATATGGTGGTGGCGCGGGGGGCCAGCGAGATCGCCGTCTGGCGCAGCCGGGGGGCCACCCGCGGGCAGGTGGTGGGCATTTACCTGCTGGAAGGGCTGCTGGTGGGTGGCCTGGGGCTGGTGGGCGGCCTCTGGCTGGCGCTGCACCTGGCCCGGCTGATGGGGCGCACCCGCACTTTTCTCGACCCGGCGATTTTGTTCCCTTCGACAGGCTCAGGGACAGGCTCAGGGATCACCGCAGGCTCAGGGATCATGGCAGGCTCAGGGGCCGCCGCCGGGGAATTGACGCCGGTGTTGTCGAGTACGGCCGTAGCCTATGCCCTGGTTGGCGTGGGGCTGGCGCTGCTGGCGCTGCTCATCCCGGCGCTGCTGACGGCCACGCACACCATCGTCACCATG
>CAADGU010000486.1 GCA_900696625.1 uncultured Chloroflexota bacterium
CCCCTGTCCATTTGCCCCAACTGCACCTCGCGCAATCCCACGCCCGGTATGGACCGGGGTAATACCAAAACCATCACGCCATCTGGTGAAACAAACAGTTCATAAACACCGGTGAGTACCGGCACATTCATGCTGCCACCAGGGGGAATAGCCTCCGGCAAAGACAGGACGGATTTGATAGCATCCGGTGCGGGTATGGGCAGTGGATTGGGGCATAGATTGTAGACGGTCAATTCTGGCTGCCGGCTGCCCACAATCAACACCCCGGCGGCCATCATGCCCGCCAGAATCAGCAGACCGATGATGATTTTGACGACAAGGGGAAGCCCGCCGCCGGTGGCTGTGGCCGTTGTCGGAGCGAGGGTGGTGCGGGTCACGGCCGTGCGCCAGCCCTGCTGTGCCCCCGTTGGCAGCTTGCCAAACGGCGTCACCGAAACAATCTCATACTCGTGTAGTTGGTACGGTAACGAGAGCGCCGCCAGTTTGCCTGCCTCCCTGGGCGGCACTCCCACCAACACCTTCACGCTGCCTACGGCCGTTGCCAGGATCATCACCTCATCGGCCGAAATACCCAGCAGTTCGGCCAGCTTTTGCTTCAAATCTGGGCGGCTCTTGATCTTGTCATTGGAGAGGACAATCTGGACTTTTTCATTCGGCCGGCAGCTTGACACTTGCGCCAATAGTTGCGTCAGCCAGGGATCGGGCCGTGCTTTAATCATCTCCGTCACCAGGCAGCCCATCTTGTTATGCCGTTGAAAGTAGACAATCAGTTCCCGCGAGAATTCGCTTTTGGTGGCGTGGGGAAACTCCTCATAATCCAGCCCCAGGTCAAAACAGAGCGTTTTCATCTCGTCCAGACTAAAACGCTCGCTGAGGAATTCACGCAGTTGTGCCCGATCTTCGCTGTTGAGTTGAGACATGCTTGCCTGAAGACCTGACAGGTTTCTAAAAACCTGTCAGGTCTGATTAACGGAAAACAAAAAAGCCCCATTTCGTTCAGAGACGAAAGGGGCTTCCGCGGTACCACTCTGTTTGATGGTTTGAAAGTGTGGACCTGAAGGGGCTCGAACCCTTGACCTCTACAATGCCATTGTAGCGCTCTCCCAGCTGAGCTACAGGCCCATGTGCAACGGGCTGAAATTTTACGCCAAAGCACCCTCTGATGCAATGGCAATCCAAACTCAAAACCATCCACTCAAGTACGTAACGGGTACGGCCGTCGCCGGCTAGTTTAGAAGTAAGCAGTAAACAGTGAGCAGTCCACTGCTCACTGTTTACTGCTTACCGCTCACTGTTTTCACCGGCGCAGCTCACAGGCGAGTTCAGGAAAAAATTGCGGCGCTCACAGCCTTGTCGCCACTCTCTGAATCAATCAGTAAACTGCTCACTGCTAACCGCTTACTGCTCACTGATTCCCTACTACTCCTGCTCACAGCTTTTACTTTTCAGTTGTTAATTACCAGTGGACGGGTCAGTGGACCTGAGGAGATTCGAACTCCTGGCCTCTACAGTGCGATTGTAGCGCTCTCCCAGCTGAGCTACAGGCCCAATTTGCCGAAGCGAATGGGATATTAGCCCAGGGGGAGCGGGTTGTCAAGGTGGGATACGGCCGTTAAAATCCGTAACGCGATTTGGATAATCGCGCTACAATGGAGATCATATGAACAAATACACCATCACCCTCGAATACTGCGTCCCTTGAGACTATAGCGCCCGTGCCGTCCGTGTGGCGGACGAAATCCTCACCAATTACCAGCACATTATCGAACAATTTGCCTTTATCACCGGTTCCGGTGGCGCGTTTGAGTTCAAAGTGGATGATGAAATACTTTATTCCAAAAAAATGCTCAAACGGCACGCCAACCCTGGCGAAATCCTGGAACTCTTCAAAGAATACATCGGCCCCGACGTAGAACCATACCCCCGCGATTAAGAGGGGCGAGGCAGTTGGGGAAAAAATTGTCAGGCAAGACAAGGCTGTACCCAACTGCCTCGCCCCTACCGTTTACGTTATCCAATCCCGATTATATTTGTCCCAGTCCCGGTGACGGTAGCTGCGCAGACACTCCTTACACACCTGGGCGGAATCCAGTTCGCCGCTGCTGCGCCAGCGCCAGCGCACCGTACCCAGATGAAAGCGGCAGGTTGGCTGATAACATACCGGGCAAATTTCACCTTCGGCTAACCCGTCCCCGCCGTATTGCCGTCTGGCGATGGCGTCTTTATTGCAGATGTAACACTGTTTTACGGCCATAAAGAATGAGATGAGGAGATTGGGAGATCAGGAGATTGGTCAATCTCTTGATCTCCCAATCTCTCAATCACTTTTAGGATAGTGATAAAACCCTTCACCCGTTTTCCGCCCCAACTTGCGGGCGGCGACCATGCGCCGCAGCAGAGGCGATGGGCGGTAACGGTCTTCGCCCCATTCGTTGAAAAGGCCGGTAAGTGTACCTAAAACGGTATCCAGGCCAATATAATCGCCCCATTCCAGGGGGCCAAAGGGGTAGTTCGCACCCAGTTTCATCGCCTTGTCAATGTCGGCGGCCGACGCGACACCTTCCATCAGGGCGCTGGCGGCTTCGTTGATGAGGCAGCAAACCACCCGTGCCCGCACCAACCCCGGCCCATCGGTAACAATGACCGGTTCCTGGTGGAGATGCCGGGCAAAGGAAATGGCCTGCTGGAGTGATTCATCACCGGTTTGCAAGCCGGCCGCCAATTCCACCACACCTTGCCGCTGCAAAGGGGGCACCACGCCAAAACCGACCACACGCTC
>CAADGU010000487.1 GCA_900696625.1 uncultured Chloroflexota bacterium
CTTTCGTCCACGTTTTCGTCGCGGTCAACCATAAATGGCGGCGTCTTGGCCGGGTTCAGAATGACCACTTCTTCGGCCAGCACTTCAATGGCGCCGGTGGGCATGTTAGGGTTTTCCTGCCCGGCGGGGCGCGGTGAGACTGTGCCCCTGATTTGCAGCACATATTCGCTGCGTACTGTTTCGGCTAGTTTGAAGCCAGCGGCGGTACGGCCGGTATCAATGACGACCTGGCATTTGCCCAGCCGGTCGCGCAGGTCAATGAAAATGACACCACCCATATCGCGCCGCCGGTTGACCCATCCGGCTAAGGTGACGGTCTGCCCGGCATGTTCCAGACGTAGCTCCCCACAACTGTGTGTTTTTAGCATCTTGTTTCTCTTCCCTTTATTTTGCAGCCGTGTAGCGCAAATTACTTATTTGCGTTTTGAGGCAAATTCCAGGAATTTTATCATGGGGGAATGGGGGTTGCTAGTGGTTGGTGGCTGGGTGGCTGGTTAGCGGGCGCCAAAGAGGCTTAAGGCAAAACGCAGGAGGGCGCGGAAAAACCAGCGCAGCGGCCCCAGGTGGGGGTGGACGCTGAGGCTTTCTTCCATGCGGATCATCGCTTCCAGCCATTGCCCCTGTTTCAGGCGCATGAGGCTGTAGGTGCGTAGCACCTGGCTTTGTTTTTGGCGCTGGTTTAGTTGGGCAAAGAGGGCGGCGGCTTCGCTGTAACAGCGGGCGGCCTGATCTTGTTGTTTATTGAAGGCGTAGAGATCGGCCAGATTGGCCAGGGTTTGCGCCTGTTTGTCGGTGTTACCGAGTTGGGAAAAAATCTCGCCGGCTTCGCTGAGGGCGGCGATGGCCGCCTGGTTGTTGCCTTTGACGCGCTGAATGACGCCAATGTTGTTGAGCATTTCGGCACGGCCGTCTTCGTTTCCTTCTTGCGTGTAGGCGGCAACGGCCGTTTCAAACACCACCAGCGCTTCATCCTTTTTGCCTTGTTGGAAGAGGGCCAAACCTTGAGCCTTGAGATGGTCGGCAGGGGGGGTATTCATGGAGGCGTATTGGGATATTGGGATATTGGCACATCAATATCCTAATACCTCAATATCAAAATGTAATTTCCAGCAAATCTTCGGCAATCTGGCGCAGGCGGCGCACGTCCATCTGGCTGAGCTTGCGCGCCGTTTCCATGTAGCTGACGTTGACGGGGTTGGTAATAAAGGTACGCATTTCCGGCGTCATGCGGTCGAACTGTTTCAGAAGGTGCTGGCGGGTTTCGTGGCGAGCCAGCGGGCCATGTGTGTCTTCCATGAAGAGGGAGAGTGAACCATCCAGGTAGCGGGCCAGTTTTTCCAGGTGGAGGTAGGGCACGGCCGTGTCCCCCATTTCATACGCCTCGATCACTGCTTCGCTGACGCCGAGGTGTTCGGCCGCTTCTTTACGGGAGCGATGCGCCCGCAATCGTAGTTGGTTGAGCAGCACGCCAATGACCCGGTTGCGCAGGGTGATCATATCTTCATAATCTATTACCGGGTCTTGGGGCAAGGAGTCACTGCCCCAAAAGTAGCCCATGGTGACTTTGAAAAAAATCGCCAGCGCCTCAAGTTGTGGCAAAGAGACCGGATATTCACCGGCTTCGGCCTGTTCATATTCTGCCAGGGAAATGCCCAGAATGTGGGCGCATTCGGCCGGGGTGTGGTCGCTGTGTTCGCGCGCAGTTTGGATTAACTCGCCTAACTTTTTTGCCCGTTTGGGATCAATCTCAGCCATAACGTTACTTTTAACCCATGTGAATTTTGGTAGCTTTTAACAGGTCACACTCATTTTCCCACCTGCGGGCAGATATTAACATAAATGATGATAATTCACAACCTTCTGTCAAAGGGGTAAATGGCATATAATACGGCCGTACCGTGCAGCCTGTTGAGACTTTTGAGATGCATTCCATGGAACACAGTTACCAGCGATGGCCGTTTCTACCCCCGACCATGCGCACGCCGGAACAAAACCAGCAGTGGTGGGAACATTGTTTCCTGCCGGTGCTGCCGGTGGTGAATTTTGCGCAGGCGGTGGGGAGTACGGCCGTGACTAGCCTACCCGGCAATGGCGGTACAACGGCTTTGGCCTACACGGCGCGTCAGGTGGGGTCGCAGGCGTTGACGGTGTGGTATGCCGCCCACAACTGGCCACATGCGCCGCGCGCCAGAGTGCCAGCGCAAGGGCACGTCAGCCAGATTATGGCGCTGGTGGCGGCTGAAATTGTGGAGATTTTGCAGGCAGAACTAGAACGATATGAGCCATTACAGAACAGCGTGATTCAGCAAGAATTTCTTTGCTGGCTTGTGGAAAAATACCTGGGCCGCCGTAGTCTGGTGCGGCTGGCCCACCGGTTGCAACAAGCCGGGCAAGTTTCTCTTACTGTCCCCAATCAGTTCACAGAGCTTTATGCTTCTGACGTGAACGAGGCGGATGTGTGGGGCCAGATTAGCGAAACGGCCGATCTGGTGCAGACGTTGGGTTTTGACCGCATTATTTTGTTGATTGACTTGAACCAACGGGAGTTGTTTGATTATCTGGCCGATGTTATGGGGTTATTTTCGCAACTGGATTTGCTGGAGCATCCAGGTTGGCTGGTTCGGGCGGCTTTACCCCACGCCGATGTAACCCGCCAACAGGTATTGCCGGCGGTCAGCGGCCGTCTCTACCCCATTCGCCTGGAATATACCAGCGAAGAAATTCAAACGCTTGTGTCCCGTCATTTGCAGGCGGCCACCGATGGCCGTGTGAGTAAACTGGATGTGATGGCGGATACGGCCGTCTTGTCTCGCGCCCAAACGGAAATTCAAACCCTTTACGGTGGTGACACGCTGGCCGGCTGGTTGGCCTGGGCCGAGACGCTGCTGCATCTGCAAACCAAGACGGGGAGGGCGGGGGCGGATGTGGAAACGGCCGTGTTCACCTATTACCATCGCCACATTCCCTTGCGTCTGGACGAAAACAAACAAGGCTTATGGCGCGGCCCCCAATACATTGCCCTGGAACACCAGCCTTACCTGGTGATGAAAAAGCTGTTTGAACTGCGCGGCAACCCGGCGCCAAAGGCCCTGAATGACCTGGCTGGCAGTGTTGCCAATCTCAACACCATCGCCAATCGCCTGCGGCAGAAAGTGGAGCCGCTGAAAGGCAAAAGCAATGTTTACCTCCACAACCGCCGTGACCAGGGGTACTGGCTGGAAAACGCCCTGTTTTGACTTCCTTCATTGTTGAGACATTTTGTCAGTCTGTTGTCAGACTGTTGTGCGCCTTGTGTGTGGCCAGTGTAGGCTTCATGCCTGTTATACGGCATATAATCCTGGTACGGGATTATCTTTCTCTCGGATTAACTATACAGACTCGACAAACCTGTCAGGTTTTCCAGGGCTGAATAGTTACCTCTCGTATAAATTGATGGGTATATGATACAGAGCTTTGCAATGAGTTCAACTTTTTCCTAAAAGTTGCACTTCTGAAAACAAGTGAGTTAGTCTTGGCCGCCAGAACCTTTGCCCCCAACCAGAAACGTGATATTTCTAAGCGAAAGCAGTTCATTGAACAAACGCTGCGCTTAAATCATGATCCCTTTGCCTTTGCCACAGCGGAACTAGAGTTACAAGTGCAGCCGGAAGACTCGCCGTTTTTTTCTTATTTTGTCCAACCGCCCACTTTTCCTCCACAAGAGAATTTATTAGAGAGATTACGCCAGGCCAATCCTGTATTTATTTTTGGTCCGGCCGGCAGTGGCAAGACGACACTGCGCTATGCGCTCGAGGCGTTGTGCCGCGCTGTGCCCGATGGGACGCTGGTGGTGTCCTATACATTGGGGAAGACAGAGGCGCCAGTGCGCGGAGAAACGGCCGTCTGGCAATCCCTCACCCAGGCCCTGGCCACGGATCTCTTTGTGCAGGTTACAGAGCAATTGCATTCGATGGGAGAATTAGGCCCGGATGTTGTGCAGCGGCTGGGGCAATTCTGGCATGGGGTGATTCCCTATTACGGCCGTAACCTGCGTCGCCATCTTGAACAAAACAAGGCTAACACCCTTACCGGCATTTCTCCCTGGTGGACGACGTGGAAACGGGCTGCCGTTCGTTACACCCCCCTGACGCCAAAACGACAATCTTTCTTGCAACAACTGCTTGCTCTGGAAGAAGCAGCGCCCCCTGTTGAAATCTACCACAGTGAACTTTTTTACGAGGGAGCGGCGCTGGCAGCGGAAATCGGGTTTACGCAAGTTTACCTCCTGGTAGATGCGGTGGATAGCAGCCAGCAGCAAAAAATTCATCTGGAAGAACGCCTTTCCCAGGCATTGCCAGCCATCCACGCTTTGTCTCCGCCAATTCCGCTTTATCCGAAGTTGTTTCTGCCAGAATACTGGCAAGATCATGTCAATCATCTGGCAACTGCCCTGGGCTGGTTGACCCCGCAAACGCTGTCCGCCATAATACGTTGGGATCAACCAGAAGCATTACACGCCCTAATCACAAATCGGTTTCGTAGTGCAGGTAGCTGGATTAGAGGGTTTAACACCATTGCCGGCCAGGAAATCGCCGACAAACTGGATGACATGATGATACAAACGGCTAACCAGTCCCCCCGCCGCTTGTTGCAAACAGCCAGTTTGCTCATTGACGCCCATGTTATGCGTCAGGCGGAAGAATCATTGATCACGGCCGTAGACTGGAACGCCATGTGCCAGATGTGGAGTTATGATTCGCCGCCGTCTCCCCTCCCCCTCATGTCCAGCCGCCAGACAGGGGAAAACAGATGAACGGAAATGCCACGTCACTGCCAGATGATGAATTGAATATACGCCGTGATTACAGGCCAGACCAATATACACCGCGCCCCCAGATTCAAACCGCACACCGCTGGTTTCACGACAGAAAAAAACAATTGCTAACGGTGGTCGCCTTACCAGCAACCGGTAAAACCTGGTTCTTACGGAGGCTGCAAGAAGAGTTCAATGGCAACAGCATTGTGAAGACCCTGTGGATTGAGGTTGATGATTTGCTGTCGCCGGAAATGCGGCACGGCCGTACCCGCGAAGTGCGAGATATTGCCGACATCCACAAACATGCCTGGTTCCGCGATTTTAAGCAGCAACTGGCCGCCCAATGCCCGGATGTGGCCGCTCTCCCCTATTCTGAAACTGATGATATAGCTGAACTGGTTGAAGCCCTCGCCAACGAGATTTGCCAAAACTGCTTTGCCGGGCAGCAGGTCGTTTTATTCATTGACAATGGTGACATCCTTTCAAACCCCGGCTGGCGTGAATTTGAACGCACCATAATTGAGCCTTTTGCCCGCGAAAAGTCACTGCGCCTGATAGTAGCGGCGCGCGAAGACCAGAAAATTGAGACCTTCTTCCTTAAAGCCAGCCAACAGCGCCTGATCCTGGACGACCTGGAAGATGAGGCCGGGGAACAACAGATGCAAAAGTTGGCGCAGGAATTCCCAATGGCCGCCCCGCGTGTTGCTCATCTGTTAAAAGCCATCCCCGCTTACGCTTATTCCCATGCCGGCTTGAACACCTTCCTTTACCTTTACGCCGACAAATACCCTGACGCGCAGCCCGACCGACATTTCTTACGCGCTATGGTTGACGTACTCAATCGCTTTTCAGAAGACCCGGATGAGTTAATTGAATTGCTGGAGGCCATTGCCGACTATGCCGATGAATGGGTCATTGAACAAATGGCCGAGTGGCAAAGTGTGTCTAATACCGAAGCGTGGGAACGGGCCTCTAAACTGATTGACAACTGGCTGGTGGTGAACATTTCCCGCAATCGTTACAAGATTGTGGATGGCGTGCGCGAGTTTGTGCGGGTGGTGTTAAAGTTACGTGCTACCCTGGCTATCGAAGCACAGACGGACGATCCCACGCAGGTCATTAACGGACTGGAGCAGCTCACGGCAGTAACTGCCCAAAACGTGCGCCAGACAAACGTCATCGCCGGCAAAGCCTGGGTGACATTGGAATTAGATGCCGAAGCCGCCAACGAACTGATGCAGCTATACCAGAACAAACAACTGGCCGGAGCGGGCATCATCCACATGCGCTACGAAGCAAACAAGTTATTGCACCTCATTTCCAACCTGTTTAATGTGGACGAAATGCACGAGCTTTGCCATTGCCTGGGTATCAGCTATGAAGATTTAGCTGGTGGTGGTAAGCGACGGAAAGTTTTGGAGTTGCTCGGCTATTATGAACGGCGCGCCCAGATGCCGGATTTGCTGCGCTGTTGCCAGCAAATGCGCCCTGACGCCAACTGGCAGATATAAAGGATTGTGCGTAGACAAAAGTTTATCCATCACCTGGAACGAAATTCATCCTTCATAATTCATAATTTCGTAGGAGGGAGAAATGAGTCAAAGACGTTTATTAGCTGTCGCTAACCGCCCCGCCCACCTAGTTGGCCGCCAACAGGAAATGGAACGCATTGAGCAGGCCATCTTTGACCCGGGCGATGGATGTCGCCTGGTACTGGTAGAGGGCGGCGGCGGCCTGGGAAAAACGCGCCTGGTGGAAGAAGTGCTGCGCCGCCTGGGGCACCCTCTCGTTCGCAAGATGTATGGTACGCCCAGACCCCAGAATGATTGGTCGCAGCGGCCGGAAGCTATTGCCTTTTCTGACCTGATTGATTTTGCCGACGTGCGCCTGCACACGCGCCAATACTTTCTGGAGACGCTGGCTGACCCGCTTAATTGGGGCGGCAAACTGCGCTTTACCCGGTATGCCCAGGCACAGGCTCGTTTTCAGCGGCTGGCCGATTTTGGCGCGGCCTTTGCCATGTTGCAACCGGCGGCCGTAGCCGCAGAACAGGCGTTTTGGGAGGATTACCGGCAGGCAGCGCAGAAACAGCGGTTAGTGATTCCCATGGATACGACCGAGCAACTGGCCATTATCAGCTCCAAATGGCTTCTGGATCACGGCTTGATCCAGCCGGAAGATACCACTTTTAATACCCAACAATGGTTGTTGGATCAGATAAAAGCGGGTCGTTTTGCCAACACTACACTGCTTATCGCCGGCCGGCCGGAAGAAGGCGCTATCTTTTTTGACTTGCTCAAACAGGCAGCCGGTGCGGCCAGCGACCGGTGCGAACTCTTTGTTGCCAATCTGGGGACCTTTGATGAGGCAGAAACGCGCGTTTATTTTGATACGATTCTGGAAGATTGGCGCAGTGCGTTGGCCAAGGAAGAAGATAAGGTCACGGCTGTGTACATTCACCGTATCCTAGACTTGCTGCGTGAGGATGAAGAGCGGCTGAAAGTATTGTGGCTTTACACTGGCGGCCAACCTATCCGCCTGGCCCTTTATCTGGATGTATTGGTGGAAGGACAAACCATTCCCGATCCATTGCTCGCTTCGTGGGAAGAAGCCCAAACCGCCGCTGCCGATTCCCAGGAATTGGCGCGCGTCCAAAAAGAGATCGAAGCGGAATTTGTGCAACTGCTGTTTAGCGCCGAGAAGGATTTGCGTGCCCGCATTTTGCGCTCACTGGCCAGGGCTACACGCGGCCTGAACGCCATGCAACTCCACTTTATACTGGATAGTGAACCTCATTTACGGCTAGATGACTGGCGGCCAGATACCCAACGGCTGGAAGAGATTCAAACAGAACTGGACGACATGAATCGCCTTTCGATCATCAAAAGTAAACCGGGCGGGCGTATCGGGTTGCAGGATGAAATGTATCGTATCTATGCCGATTGTATGGCCGCCAATGAGCAAGACCGCCAGATGGAAATTATTTCCCGGCAGGCCGCTTACCGGCAGATGCGGGCGTGGGCCGATGGGCAGCGAAAGCGGCTGGACGAGGAAGATGAACAGTACGTGCGAGATGATCTAAATCGGATCCGAGTGGAACGGCCGTCCAACGTTCTCAGCACCCGTATGCCTGTTGCCAATGCCATGGAAGAGCGCCGCCGCAGCCAGACGGCCGCCGACCTTTTGGAAGCGGATTTGGAGTATTTGCATTACACCTTGCTGTTAAACCCTGACGTACACTTTAACGACATTTACTATAACTTGGCCAATGGGCGTGTGGCCGCTTTTAAGGAAGCACAGTTAGCCATGTTTCAGGCAGAAATGTGGCGCATCTTGCATGACAAAAACACCTTTCGTTTCATACATATGCCCGACCGACCGCGTTACGGCCGTGAACCCGAACCCTTGCCAGACATCTTGCGCCGCGCCGCCCAAACAGACGACGCCGTGCAATGGATTATCCGCTTCATCCTGCGCAAAGAGTATGATCGCGCCATTGCCCTGGCCGATGGCATTGACACTGCCGCCGCCACTCGATTAACCGACAAAAACGAATTCCATAGCTGGAACCATACCCTGGCGCATGGTGAACGAACCTGTTGGCGCGAATACGCCCGACTCCTCAAAGGAGAAGACGTGCAACAGGCCGTTGCCCGGCTAGAACAAACCAGCCAGGAATTGGAGGCGCTGGCCCACGCCGACATTCATACTAAGGTGTTTCCTGACAAGAAAGAATACGGTTTTATCGGTCACCCAGCAGAGAAACGATTACTGTTGGTATTATCCATTACCTACAGCAATCTGGGTTATGGTTACACGACTTTGGGGGGATTTGAGGAGGCCACCAGGGCTTATGCTAACAGCCTGAAATATATCCGTCTGTTGCCAGCTAATATCGCCAAGGCTCAAGAGGCAACCACGCGCAATAACCTGTCCCGTACCCTGGCGGAGTTGGGCAAAAAGCGGGCCATCCGGGTGTGTGAAGACGGGTTAGAACTGCGGATTCAAGTAGGCGACTGGCTGCCCATTGCCCTTTCTTACAACACCCTGGGACTGATTATGAATGACCTCTATCGGTCACAGGAGGCAATGGAGTTTTGCGCCCGCGCTTATGCCATTGCCGCCAGCGTTGGCGACCCGCGCACCATTGGGCTGTCCCTGGTGCAATTGGGCGAGGCGTTGCGCCGACTGGTTCTCTCCAAAATTCCACCTCACGATCCGCCGGAAGAGATCTACCGTGAGGCGGAAAGAGCATTGGAACAGGCGCTAGATATTTTTACCAATATGCAAGAAGGGGTGCGGCTGATTGAAACATACATTGAGATGGGTTGCCTCTACCGGAATTGGATGAAAATTACGGACAGGTCCCAATTACCTGCTATTTGGGAGCGGCGGTATGGCAATGCCGTGGAATTTCTATCAAAGGCTATTCAGTCAGCCAACGAGCGGCAGTTAGTACGGCTGGAACTAGATGCGCGCGCCAATTTGGGTTGGGCCTATTTTTACGCCGAGGATTGGGCTGCTACGGCACAAACGTTGCAACTGGCGGAGCAATTGGTGCCATCCGGCGCGTTGCTGCGACCAGACGAGCCGCCGCCACACCGGCTCGATTTCCCCGCTCATTTTTATAAGCAACTGGCGAAAATGTATGGCCTGTGGGGGCATATGGCGTTGAAGCAGTTTGAGTACGCAGACGAAAAGATGAAGAAGCAGGCATTCACGGCCGTAGACCGCACCACTTTCCAACGACAAAAAGAACAATTCCTGGTTCAGGCTGCCGATGCTTACGTCCAGGCATTGGGTTACGCTGAATTATTCATCCCCCGCTCCGAGGCCCTGACGATGATGTATGATGTCTTATATGATTATCTGAAGCGGATGAACAGTCAGGAATTGGGAATGTTTTACCGCGCCGAACGAGAAGCTACCCAGAAATATGGTATCCGCCAGATTGACCTGGAAAACCTTGGCGACCTGGAAAACTTCTTGCGTGATAATTTTGGCAATTACTATGATGACCTGGACATCCCCCAATAGGCGCTCCCATGTACACTCAGACTCCCCTTTTGCTTACCCAACCCCAACTGGAACAAGACGATGATTGCGCCTGCCCAGATAAGGCGTTTGTGCTGGCATTTGATTATACGGCCGTCACTGTTGACAACGATTGCGCCTGCCCGGACAGAGCGTGGGGGATCACCGCAAAGGCTTACCACTCTGGTCTCTTCACCACCACCCCTCACACCCACAGCCAACCCCTCACGGCCGTACACACCCTCCTCTACAGCCCCTATGCTCCCGGCGGCCCCAGTGTCTTAAACCGGATAGCCTATGAACGCTGGCAGGCATTTCGGCAGCCCCAACTACTGCAACAAGAGATAGATTTTCAACTGGCGGAACAGGCGTTGCTGCAACCGGCATACGGTGCTTTTCAGCCGCAGTACCGCACCCCGGAAACGCTGACCGCCTGGTTGCACATCACCAACGCCTGCAACCTGGACTGCCCCTACTGTTACGTGCGCAAATCGTCGGCGCGGATGGATGAGGCTACCGGGCTGAAGGCGCTGGCGCACATCTTTGACACCGCCCAGCGGCACGGCTTCCGGCGCGTCAAACTCAAGTATGCCGGCGGCGAGGCCACGCTACACTTCAAACTGGTGCGCCGGTTGCATGAGGAAGCGGTGCAACTGGCAACCGCCCACAACCTGGCCCTGCGCGAAGTGGTGTTGAGCAACGGCGTTCACCTGCGCCCGGCGGACGCCGATTGGCTGGCGGAATCCGGTATCAAGTTGATGGTGTCATTGGATGGAGTGGGAGAGATGCATGACCGGCAACGGCC
>CAADGU010000488.1 GCA_900696625.1 uncultured Chloroflexota bacterium
AGTGCCCTAAATAACGCACCGCAGCATCAGATATAATTTATAACACAGTGCGTCATGGCTGTCAATGAATCCGAAGCCTGGCTTACCTCATCTAGCGCCCAGAGACCGATTACGGATCACGGATTACGGATTATCTCTCCGCCCGTCGTATGCCATTTGCGCTGCTGTTACGTTTGCAATATGCGTTTCGGCCCAATGGCGCACGGCCGTGAGCGGCGCACATAGAGTCTCTCCCATAGGCGTCAGTGCATACTCCACGCGGGGTGGCACTTCCGGGTACAACGTCCGGCTAACCAGGCCATCTCGCTCCAGGTTGCGTAGCGTCTGCGTTAGCATCTTTTGCGAGATACCGTGAATGCAGCGTTGTAATTCGGAAAAACGCATCGGGCCGTCTTCCAACAGCCCAATAACCAACGCCGTCCATTTATCCCCAATGCGATCAAGAACGAGCCGCGATGGGCATTGACCATCATATACATTGCCGTTTAAGCCAATTGTTTCCATTGTGTAACCTCCATACTTTTAAGTGAGTGCCTTACTGAAAAGTGCCTACTTCCCATTGTATACTAAATCACTTATAGTTACTATTGTAAATTCTAAACCATATTGAGGAGTAACACAATGTCCAATAATCATCAACGAACTCTATTAGTAACAGGCGCGTCCGGGCACATGGGGCGCCGGGTGGTGGAACTGCTGCTGGAAGCGCAGGCCGGAACCATTATTGCGGCCACGCGCTCGCCAGAGAAACTGGCAGATTTGAGCCAGCAAGGTGTCATCGTGCGCCACGCCGATTTTGATGACCCGGCGTCGCTGGCCGAAGCGTTTGCCGGGGTGGATCGCCTGCTGTTGATCAGCACGGATGCGCTGGGTGAACCGGGCTTACGATTGCGGCAACATCAGACGGCCGTGAAAGCGGCTGAAACGGCCGGCGTCAACCATGTGGTCTATACCTCGCTGGTAAACCCCGGCCCGGATTCGCCGGTGCTGATCGCGCCCGATCATCATGGCACGGAAATGGCGTTAGCCGCCAGCAAACTCAACTGGACGGTGCTGCGCAACAATATCTATGCCGAGGTGCTGATTCCCTCGCTCAGCCAGGCGGTGCACACGGGGCAGTTGTTTAGCGCCGCCGGGAAGGGCAAGACGGCTTATGTGACGCGCGAAGATTGTGCACAGGCGGCGGCGGCGGCGTTGGCTGCGGACTTCGACGGCCGTCGCACCCTAAACGTCACCGGGCCAGAAGCAGTTTCCCGCACCGACCTGGCGGCCATTGCCACGCAGATCACCGGAAAACCGGTCACGTATATCCCGCTGGAACTGGAAGCGATGATCCAGGGCATGGTGGGCGCCGGGCTGCCCCATTTTGTGGCCGAGCTGTTAGCCTCCTTTGACACCGGCATTGCGCAGGACAAATTTAGCGCCGTTTCCAATGCTGTGCAGGAACTCACCGGCCGCCAACCGGCGCGCCTGGCAGATTTCCTGACCGCCCACAAAGACCAGCTCCTGCCCGCCTCCTGATATCCCCCCAAAAAATAAAAATGGGGTCTCTGGATGAGACCCCATTTTCCCAATTCCAAACAAACCACTCACCGCTCACCGCTCACCGATTACGGCTCACGGTTTACGGTTTACGGTTTACGGCTCACGGCGTACAAATCCGCACACTCCAGGCATTGAGCGTACCGGCATCGGCCGAGGTGTAGAGGTCGGTTACTTCCAGCACCCAGGTACCGTTGCCGCTTTGCCCATCAAAGGCGCTGAGCGGGTTGTTGGGCGTGAATGTGCCGTTGATGGTTGGCGTACCGCTGGCGCACTGGTTCTCCACCGGGGAGGCCGCTTCGTCGCTGAGGGTGGCGTTGATGTTATCGCCGGAGCAGCCATAGGTGGAGGCGGGCACACCCGGACGGTCTATGATGGTCACGGCCGTGCCCGTCGTCTGGTTGCGCAGTATAAAGCGCAGATCGCCCACCCAGGTATGGGCCATCGTCACCGACACATCCAGGTCGCCAATCGTGCCCGCGCCGCTGATGGTCAGGTTGGAGCTGATGGTGGAGGTGCCGTTAGGCAGGTTGATAGGCACATTGGTGCTGGTGTAGGTGGTGCAACTGCTGGGTGGCGGTGTAGCCGTTGGGGGCACAGGTGTGTTGGTTGGCGTCGGCGGCGCCGGCGTATTAGTCGCCGTAGGCGTGGCCGTCGGGCCAGTGCCGGTGATGCGCACATCGTCTATGGCCGCTTCCACCAGGCTGGCTGTGGCATTATCCGCGGCTGAAATCAACAGATAAATTGTCTGCCCGGCAAAGCTGTTCAGACTGCCACTGAAGGTGGCCCAAACCGCATTGTCGTTTTCAGTGCCGCCCAATTCCTCAAACACCGTTTGCGTCGTGTTGCCTACCACTTGCACTCGCAAAAAGTCGGCGGTGGACGAGTTGGTGCCGTGTGCCAGATAGTAGCTAAAGGACAGGGTGATATTACCCGATGTGGGCAGCGTGATGTTGGGCGAACGCACCGAGGTGACGCCGCCGTCAATGTCATAGCTGCCGGCGCTGCTGCCCGCCAGCCGCCCCGTTACCAGATCATTGAGACCACTGACAGTGGTGCCTAGCTGCTTGGCGCCACTGCTGTTGGTATCTTCAGGGTTGCCGCGTTCCCACTGACCCAGTGTGGCGGTGTCGGTGCCGTTGGGGTTGACAATCCAGCCCAGGCTCGTCTCGAAGTTGTCAAAGAAGACATCGCTGCTGGGTGGCGGGGTATTGGTAGCAGTCGGCGGTATGGGTGTGTTGGTTGCGGTCGGCGGCACGGATGTATTGGTAGGGGTGGCGGTGGGGCCGGTGCAGGCAGGCGGCAAATTGAATGCCTGGGTGCCATCGCTGCGATTGTTCGTGCTGCCCTGGGTGGCGCTGTAGCCCAACCCACGCTTGGCAAAGGCTGTCCAGATGATGCATTGGTTTGCGCCGCCGTTGTTGTTCTGGTCGGCCAGCAAAATGGCGTTGCGGGCATCCACAAAACCGGGGCTGCATGGCTGTAATTTCAACCCGTCAATGACCAGCCGCAGGGCGATGTTGTTGCCGCCTGTGCCTGTATAGAGGTTGGGGTCCCAGCCGTGCGCGTTAATCAAGCCCCAGGTCATTTCCCAGACCATAGCCGCCCAAACCGAACCTACGCCGTGGGGCACGGCAGCGGTCTTGATGGTGTCATAGGTGCGGGGATCAATGCTCATGTCGGTGGTATAGGGGTGGGTGCGGATGCCGGTACCGGTGGTGGCCTGGCCCAAGACGTAAGTGCCCATGCCGCGCCGCTTGGCGCCGGTGTCACCAGGCTGCATAGTCATCAGCACGGCAAAATAATCGCTCCAACCCTCGCCTCCCTGCTCCTGGTTGTTCAGGCAGCTAGCTGTGCCAGGGCCACCGGTGAGGCGGATGGAAATGCCATGACCATATTCGTGGATGATGATGCCGTTGTCCAGGTCGCCATCACGATTGGGGGTGGTGTAATTCCAAAGATACATTTGCATACGGGGAACGCCGCCATCGGTGGGGGTGGAGAAGTTGGCGTTGTTGGTGCCGCCGCCGTCTTGCGCTTCGGCTCGTACATAGTCGTTGCCGGTACCGCCACGGCCGTAGTTGTTTTGCTGGAAGTTACCGCTGGCTTCGTTAAAACCATACTGGTACATCACATCGTGAATGATGTTGTTCCAGTAAAAGAGGTTGGTTACGGCCGCCGGGCGATAGGTGCTGGGGGCCTGGCTCAGGTTCAGGGGGAAGTCAAAGTTGAGGCTGCTGCCGCCATCGGGGCTGGAACCGGTATCCGGGGAGTTGTTATTGTCTGTATCGGTGTAGGCATGGACGTTATTGCCACGGGTGACGGTGTATTCAGCGCCGGGTGAACCGTTGGTGTCGTGCCAACCATAGGGGGAGGCCAGGGCGTTGGCGGGATTGCTGACAATGGTGCGGCTGCCGTGGCTGGGGCTTTCCACCGGCAGCGGGAAGACGTTGTACTGTGACCCGGTTTGCAGGAGGAAATTACCGGTGCGCAGGGGGGAGGCGGCTACGGCCGTGCTGCCTCCTGCTGTTGCCGGCGCCCCAAAATGATCGTGGATCACATAGTTGAACCGATCCAACTCCGCGCCGGTGGTGGCGTCTACCCGGATGCTCCAGATATTTTGATGGTCAAGCTCGTGAATTTCCACATTCCAGGCCAGATGCGTCTGCCCATTTTCTAATGGCTGGTAGACCAACCAGACGGGGATGGGTTCGGCTGACAGGCTGCTGTTGACAAAGACGCTTTTCTGGTCGGTGTCGCTGGACGCTTCCTGCAAACTCAGTGACCCTTCATATGCCAGCCCCAGCGCATCGGCGGCAGCATTTACGGCTTGTACGGCCGTTAGCTCCGCTTTGGTGGTGTTGACCGATTGGGCCAGGTTGGGCACAAACCGGTTGCCCACATTGATGACGCTGCCGTCTTTGGCAATGTTGATATTGATAATAG
>CAADGU010000489.1 GCA_900696625.1 uncultured Chloroflexota bacterium
CCGGTCATCATGCTCACCGCCAAGATCGAGGAAACGGACAAGGTCATTGGCCTGGAATTGGGCGCCGATGATTACGTCACCAAGCCGTTTGGCGTCAGCGAGCTGGTGGCCCGTGTGCGCGCCGTGCTGCGCCGGGTGAGCAAACAGGATGTGGCCTCTGACATTTTGCGCGTGGCGGACATCGTGCTGGATCGCGCCGGGCGGGTGGTGCAGGTGCGCGGCAAATCGGTAGACCTGACCCCCTCGGAGTTTGAGATATTGGCGGCGCTGATGGCCGCGCCAGGGCGGGCTTTTTCCCGGCTGGATTTGCTGGAACGCACCAGCGGCGACGCCTACGAAGGGTATGAGCGCACCATTGATGTGCATATCCGCAATCTGCGCGCCAAAATTGAAGCTGACCCCGGCAATCCCCAATATGTGCAGACGGTGTATGGCATGGGGTATCGGTTTACGACGGAATAGGATAACCAGACATCCGATTTCTTCAAGAAATCGGATGTCTTAGTACCCATGCGTTCTCTACTCTTCAAACTCACCCTCGCTTTTGTCTTTGTTGGCGTTTGCGGCGCGGTATTGGTGGCGCTGGTCATTGGGCTGCGCACCCGGCAGGAGTTCGGCCGTTTTATTGAAAACCAGAGTCATCGGGAAATTGCCGCGTCGCTGGCCGATTTTTATGCGCAAAATGGGGGTTGGCAGAACTTTTATGAAGTTGCGGAGGGCGATCCGGCCTGGCGCGGGCTGATGGCGCGGGTGGTGGTGGTAGACAACGCGGGGCTGGTGGTATTTGGCTTGGGCCCGGAGAGCGACGGCCGTGCCTATCCCTACGACGACCTGGACAGAGGATTGCCCATTGAAGTGGATGGGGAGACGGTGGGCACCGTCTTGCTGCGCCCCGATCAGCCGGGGTACGGCTATGGGCAGGGCGCGCCGCCCGGTCGGGGTTCGCCGGAGAATGTTTTTCTGAGCAACGTGACCATCGCTACCATCACCAGCGCGGCGATTGCCGGGCTGATCGCCCTGGTATTGGGCATTTTGCTGGCGCGCACCTTGACACGGCCGATTCGGGCGCTGACGGCGGCGACCCATGCCATGGCCGCGGGCAATTTGGGCCAGCAGGTAGAGGTACGGTCACGGGATGAAATTGGCGAACTGGCTACCTCTTTTAACCAGATGAGCCGCGATCTGGCGCAGGCCAGCCAGCAACGCAAGCAGATGACGGCCGATATTGCCCACGATTTGCGCACGCCGCTTTCCGTGCTGCGCGGTTACACCGAGGGGCTGCGCGCCGGTTCGCTGGCTGGTTCGCCTGACCTGTATGCCATCATGCACGAGGAAGTCATTCACCTGCAACATCTGGTGGAAGATTTGCGCACCCTGTCACTGGCGGATGCCGGGGAACTGCCCTTGCACCGCCGGGCGGTGGACCCCCGCGCCCTGTTGGAACGAACGGGGCTGGCTTATGTGATGCAGGCCGAGGCCAAAGGGGTGGCGCTGCGGATTGATGCGCTGGACAACCTGCCATCGGTCAATGTGGATGTGGAGCGTCTGACGCAGGTGTTGAATAATCTGGTGGCCAATGCCCTGCGGTATACGGATGCGGGCGAAATTGTGCTGTCGGCTACGGCCGTGCCTGGAGCCATCCAACTACAGGTAAGCGATACGGGGGTAGGGATTCCGGCTGAGGAATTGCCTTATATTTTCAACCGCTTTTACCGGGCAGATAAAGCGCGGCAGCGGATGCCGGACGCTTCTTCGGGGTTGGGGCTGGCGATTGCGAAGGCGATTGTGGTGGCGCATGGGGGAGAGGTCACGGCCGTGTCCACACCCGGCCAGGGCACAACGTTTTTCATCACGCTGCCAGTTTGAGAGAAGAAAAGAACCCCACTGCTGTATTGCAGCAGTGGGGTTCTTGTTACCAATACGACGCTTATCAGTGGGTTAACGACAAGTTACACCCGTATCATCTCCTGCTCAATTTACTTGTTGCTACCATTACCGTTGTTGCCATTGTTACCATTACCGTTATTTCCATTACCACCGCCGTTGCCGGGAGGGTTTTCAGGAGGACCGGCGGGTGGAGAAGGTGGTTCAGTGGGAGGCTGACCACCATTGTCGTTGTTACCAGGGTTGCCGCTGTTGCCACCGGGGTTGCCGCTGTTGCCGCCAGGGTTGCCGCTGTTGTCGCCGGGGTTGCCGCTGTTGCCACCGGGGTTGCCGCTGTTGCCGCCGGGGTTGCCGCTGTTGCCACCAGGGTTGCCGCTGTTGCCACCGGGGTTGCCATTGTTGCCACCGGGGTTGCCATTGTTGCCACCGGGGTTGCCCAATAATTGAGCGCGGATTTGACCCCAGCCCATGCCGCTGGCACTCATGGTGAAAATAACGGCCACGTCGGTGCCTGTTTCCTGGCTCAGGGAATAGGCCAGGTCAATGGTGCCGAAGCCAAATCCGGCGCAGAACCAGCCCATGATTTCTTCGTAGGAGACGCCATGTCTTTGGGCCAGGGTCAGACCGGTTGGCTGAACTTCAGTTCCGGTGCAGGTGCCGGGGGCCGGCGTTACTGTTGGGCCGGGCACTGTATCGGTGACTACCGGTGTGGAATTGATGGGCGAGCCGGGCACGGCCGTATTGGGAGCGGACGGTGTGGCTGTTGCCGGTATCCCGGTTGGCGGCGTGTTGGCGCGTACATCTGCATCTGCGTCCACATCCGCATCGCTGTCCTGTTCTGATGTTTGGGGATCAGGTTGGGCAGCCGGGGCGCCGGTCTGATTGTCTGGCGTTTGCGCCATGAGCGTGAGTGGTTGGCCAACAACAGCCATGACCGCTTGCCCAGGATGTACGTCAATAAACTCGCCGCCCATTGTGACCCGGACAATCCCTTCATCTACAGCATAGTAGGATTCTGTGTTCGAGATGACGGCCACTGTAAAGATGGTGCCGCGCACGGAAGCAGTGGAAGAGGGGGTGCGCACCTCAAATTTGTCGTCGGCGCCGAGCAATTTCACGACCCGGTTCAGGGTGCGGCCGGCTGCCAGCGAAAGCTGGACGCGGTATGTTTTGTCATTAGTGACCAGTTCAGAAAGCTCCAGGTTGCTGCCGCCGGCAATGTCAACAATGGTGCCATCATACAGGCTGAGTTGAGCGGCAGAGTCATCTGGAAGTGTGATGCGGTCGCCCTGGTTAACGGTGAGAATGCTGCCCGCAGCCACGGTAGTTTGGGTCTGGCGGGGCACAATCAGGAACATGGTTCCCTGATATACGGTTGCCTGCCCGGCCGAGACGACCAGGGTGGCCTGCGAACCGGAGGGTTGAGCAAAAGCAAAAGCGGCAAAAACCAGGAAGGCTATCGAGGCCAGGGCAAAGGCGATGGAGCGTCTTTTGAACATAAAATTGGTCTCCCACTTAAAAGAGGGCCAGGTGAATGTGGGGCGCTGCCGTTGTGGTTGTGGTGGCAACGGCCGTGCCTCTGCCTGGGTGGAACCGTTACGGCGAATAAAAGCGGCCAAATCGGTACTGCTCATGTCCACGTAGGCGGCTATTTGCCGTATTTCTTCGGCGGTGGCCTGCCCGTTGGGGCGGCGGCACAGCGCCAACCGGGCTAACTGTTCCTCCTCAAGGGTCAACTCTGCGGCTACTTGCGGCCAGGTCAGTTGGTGCTGCCGGGCGTGTGTCTGGATGACGGAAGCCATGAGTGAATGATCGTCACTGGCGCGCTGCGCCATTTTGAGCAGTAATGTGTCCATATCTATAGTTCCGAGAAAAGGGGGAAAGTTCGACAAAATTGGATAAAAAACCGGGTTTATTCCCAAAAACCCGGTTTTTACTTTACTCTAGCTGCGCGCCGAATCGCTGTAGCTTTTTCGTCAGGCGGTCTTTGGCCCGTTTTACTTCCTGCCGCTGTTGGTCGGTATCCAGGTGGCTTAACCCCATCGCTTGGGCGTATTGATGGCTGTCACGCACGCCGTTGACCATCATGGTGACGAGTTTTTTATCTGTCTTGCTTAATTCATCGTCTAGCGCCTGTAATATCTGCTGGCGAGACAGGCGCGTGTGTTGGGTTAACCAACGGTCCAATTCATCGGTTTGGGCGAAGGAGTTTGGTTCGGTGAGGTAGGGTTTGAGGCTGGGGTCTTCAATGTCACGCAGGTGTTGTTGGTCACGGCCGTATTTGGCCAGGGCGTTGATCATGTCGTTGCGGGCGGCCATACGCAGGTAAGAGAAGAGCGAAAGTTTATCCGGGTCGTATTGGCTGGGACGGCCGTGATACTGAATCAGACAATCAATGGCGGTGGCTTCGCAGAGGTGGCTGTCGCTCTGGGGAAAACGCTGGCGCAAAAAAACAACAAGATGGGGCAAGGCCAGTTCGCATAACTCAGCAAATGCAGTGGTATTGTGCTGCAAGATATATTGATGGATTCGGTCTTGCCAGAAACGGTCTGGTTCACCCTGAGACATAGTTTTGTGTGCCTGTTTATTTGATCAACTACCAGAGTATAAATCGGGTAGTGGAAATTGTCGCATAGAATAGTCCATTTATCTTACGGTTTTCCTCTTTTTTATTCTCCCTTCACGGTTCATTACCGGTCAATGGGTACACTGGATCATATTTTCTTTGCTATTTTGGAAGTGGTGGTTGGTGGTTGGTGGTTGCCGCCAGCCACTAGCCACTATTTTTCGAGGAGATATATGATGAAAGGCATGGGCTGGAAGGTGTTGTTTGTTTTTCTTTTAGTGGGTTGTTGGGTGGTGTTAACGGCCGTTGCTCTAGCGCAGACAACATATGTGGTGCAGCCCGGTGACACATTATATCGGATTGCCATACGATTTGGCACGTCGGTAACGGCCTTGCAGACGGTCAATAACATCCCCAATGTGAATTTGATTTACGTGGGGCAGGTGTTGACGATTCCGGGCAGTGGCAGTGCGCCGCCGGCAGCTACGGCCGTGCCGCCCACCAATCCCACGCTGCCGCCGCCCATTTCCCCGCCCACCACCGGTACCACTTATGTGGTGCAGCCGGGTGATACGCTCTATCGCATTGCGGTGCGGTTTGGGGTGACGATGCAGGCCATTGCTGCCGCCAACAATATCGCCAATACCAATTTGATTTATGTAGGACAGGTGTTAACCATTCCGGGTAGCGGCAGCGCGCCGCCGGTGGCTACAGCCGTGCCCCCCAGCAATCCGCCTGCCCCGCCCCCACCCACAGTCGCCCCGCCGCCATCAGGCGCAAACTTGTTTAACAACGGTTCTTTTGAAGGCGGCTGGTACCATCCTGGTAACTTGCCAGAATTGCAAATTCCCACTGGCTGGCTGTTTGAGTGGGATGAGGGGCCGACCGGTTTTGGCAGCCAGCCCTGGGATGTATGGCTGCGACCGGAGGTGCGGGTGCTGCCTGCTGCGCAACTGCCGCCCCATGAACAAAATCTTTTCATTTTTGATGGCAACCAGACGGTGAAGGCTTTTAAGGGGAATGGGGCGATTAGTTATCGGCTGCTGCAAGATGTGACGCTGTCGCCCGGTACCTACCGCTTTGTAGCCAATGTGTATCCTGATCTGGTTTCGGAGTATGTGAATGGGCAAAAGGTACGGCCGTCTGACCCCGCCGCCGGAGAGGTGCGTTTTATTGTGGGTGGCGGTGGGTCTGGTTGGCAGATGGTGGCCTTTGGGCAGAAAAATACGCTGGCGCATACCTTTACCATCACCCAGACACAAACGGTGCGCCTGGGATTAGGTGTGCGTGGGCGTTATGCGCTGAATAACAACGGCTGGTTTTTAGATGCCTGGTCGTTGGTGAGGATTCAGTAATTCGTAAACCGTGAACCGTGAATCGTGAACCGTAAACGGGGAACCGATTACGGATGACGGATGACGGTTCAATTTTCAAGCATATATTCACAGACCGGCAAACGGTCTGGGGCGATGGCGTGTTGGACGATTTGTTGCCAGTGGTGGGGGACGTTGGCCGGTGTTTGGTGGGGGGGAAGCCAATGATTGCCGGTGGGCGCAGTGGATGAGGGGTGGGCAACGGCCGTGAATACCAATACCATACGGCTACTATTTTTTGTGACGTAAATGCCACTGACATCTTGCAGAGTGGGGGTATAACCGGTTTGTTGTTGGGTGAGGGTGACGGCCGTGTCCCAGGGCGCCGTCTTGGGCGGCACAAGCCCGCCCGGCAAACACCAGCCATCATTCCCCTGCTGCCGCAAAACCGCGCCAGACTCGTTTTGCAGCACCACCCGCACCACAATTTCCCAGTCGGGCGGCGTCTGGTAAAGAGCCAATCCTTGTCTTTTGCGCCGCCAATCATACCAGCGATAGATGACATTAAAGAGGAAAAAACGCCCCAGCCGGATAAACAGCGGGTAAGGAATGGTCCACCATTCCACAGGGCCACCGGCGTGGTTCAGGGCGCGCTCGATGCGCTGGCGGTTGACGGGCAGCATGGGACGTGGCAGCGGTCGGGTGGCATAAAAACCGACACGAGGCGATTCCGCCGAGGTTTGTAATTCTCCGCCGCGTTGTAAACAGCGGAAGGTGAAGGACAGAAACCCATGGGGCGGCAGCGCCCAATAATTCAACGAGACTAACCGCACCGGGTGAGCAATGATGCCCGTTTCCTCTCGCACTTCGCGGGCGATGTTGTCGGTGGGCAGTTCTCCCTGTTCCAGGCCGCCACCCGGTTCGGCAAAGGTGCGGGTGTCGTTTCGTTGGATGAGTAGGATTTGGTTAAACTGGTTAACCAGGATGCCATTGGTAGCCAGGCGCATGGGCGAGTCCTCGATGTTATGTCAATAAATTGGTACGTAACTGGTGCATCACCTGGTGGTTAACGCCTGCCTGTTCTACAAGATAGCCCGTTATCGAACCATATGTTTGCACAATATGGGCCAGCGTTTTTTCCAGGCGGGTGGCCTTGACCAGGATGACGGCCTGTAAATGGTCCACTGTGATGCCCAACCGTTTCAGACGGTGCAGGTCTTGTTCCATACCGGCGTGGAACTTGTCATAATGTAAATTGCTCAGGGTATAGTCGGCCAGAATGGTCTCTGTGGGGATGCCCAGAATATGCAGCAGCAGGGCGATGATAACGGCCGTGCGGTCTTTACCCGCCGAGCAGTGAATGACCAACGGGCGGTTGGTGGTTTCGGCCATCAGACGTAAGGCCTGCCCAATCAGCGGCGCATTTTCGTCAATCATCACACGGGTGTACCCTTCGTCCATTAAGCTGTCCAGTCGGGAGCGGTCAAAAAGCACAGCAGCCAGGCCGCGCAGCCGGGCGGAACGTTCCAGGTTTTCAATGGGTAAATGCTGCCACTGGCAGTCAGGATTTGCCGGTAAATTATCGGGGCGTTTCTGCACCTCGCTTGCCGTGCGCAGGTCGCACACCAGGCGGATGCCCAACTGTCCCAAGTATTGCTGATCGGTGGGCGTTAGTTGGGAAAGGACGCCGGCGCGGTAAATCTGGCCCCAACGAATGGTACGGCCGTCGGCCGTTTCATACCCACCAATGTCCCGAAAGTTCACGCCGCCTTGTAGGGACAGGAAGCGGTTGGAGGTACGGCCGTTGTCCACTCCAGGGCTGCCGGTCATTTCCGGCAATGGCAATATCCACTCTAAAGGGTCATGGAGTTCAGGTGGGGCAGGATTGAACCACGATCTCAGGCGCATGGATGGATTGTAAGTTCAATTACTGGCTCTCCCTTGAAGAACTTACCAATTACTCAAAAAAGACGCCAGGTCCTACGGCCTGGCGTCAAAACAGGAGTGGTGCAACATGGGAAAAATTACACAAAAGGTTCTGCTTCTGGCATCAATGCCATCTGGTTTAACAGATCGGTGACAGTAATAATCCCTACCAATTCCTCATCTTCAACCACCGGCAGTGCGCCATATTTATAGGCGCTCAAAATTTGCGCCACTTTGTGAATGGGCGTGTCTGGCGTCACTGTTTTGGGGTTGGAGGTCATGCAACTGCCGGCGGTAAACTGATCCAGCAGGGTAATACGTTCCAGCGGATCGACCGTGACTAACGGCGAATTAACGGCCAGGCGAATGTCCCTATCCGTAATAATTCCCACCAGTTTGCCTTCATCTACCACCAGCAATTGCCGGGTGTTATGTTTGTTCATCAAGGCCACCACTTCACGCAGGGATGTTTGCGGGGTAACAGTGTCGGGATCAATGGTCATCAGGTCGTTTGTGGTTAACATGTTCTCCTCAAAAGCCAGACATCCTTTTCCAACGGCCTGGCTGGATAGGGATGTGCAGACTACAAAACTTCATTTATCAGGCAGCGATCACTTTCCATTCTAGGGATTGATGGGGGAGCAGGCGCGTGGCAAATGTCACAAATAACCGGTGATTTTTGACGGGGAAATGCGTAATCCGATTACGGTTTACGGATGACGGCTAATCAGTGGGCATGGCGGCGCGGGCCATTGGTTTGGTGGTGCGGCGCTGCCCTTCTTCCAGGCGGCGCTGTTCGGCGCGGTTAAGCTGCCATAGCACAAAACGCACCCGCCGGGACATGGCCTGCGAGATGTTCCACAAAAAGCGGTAGCCGAGCGCGGTGTCATCTTCGCAAAGCGCCAGCAGCCGATCACGGGTCAAAACCAACAGGGTTGCTCCCTCGCTGCCGGCGATCAGGTCGGCGCTGCGCCCCCCTTTGTCTAACATAGCCAACTCTCCCGTAATTTGCCCGGCGCGTAGATTGGCAACGTGCTGCGGTTCTTCGTGGTGATGGTCTGGGTCATCAAGACCGTCCGGGTGTTTCCATACTTCCACATATCCTTGTTGGATGATGAACAATTCGTCGCTGGATTCTGAGGCTTCGGCAATCATTTCGCCGTGGGCAAAGGTGCGTACCTCACATTGAGCCGCCAACCGGATACGCTGCGCCTGATTCAGGTTGTCGCCGACATCAGAGTGGCTCAGGAATTGGGCAATATCGCTGATGCGCTCTAATTCGGCATCACCGACCGGCGTGTAGAGGTCGCTGCTGCTTAGGGGCAGGCCGAGGTAGGCGGCAACCTGGCGACGGGTGGCATCTGGCGTTTCAAATTGGGGCCAGTGACCGGCTTTGGGGAAGATGCGCAGATCGGCCTGGGGCCATTCATCGGCGACGACGCCGGCGTCACGCAGGGGCACGGTGTTATCTTCGGCGCCCCAGATGATAAGAGCGGGGGTCTCTACCTGGCCGAGTTGGCCGCGCAAGTCGTTATTGCGCATGGCATAAAAACATTCAAAACGCACCCGGCCCTGGTGTGATTGCCGGGCGTCCTGGCGCAGCTGCTCATAGTCAGCTTTGCTGATGCCCGTGCGTTCAGCAAAGCTGACGGGACGCATGAGCCGGTCGGTGAGGCCAACGAAGGTATGTTCCACGGCCGAAACCAGCCATCTGCCCAGGCCAAAGCGTTCCGTCATGGTGATGGGGGAGATGAAGATGTTGATGGAAGTGGAGAGATGGCCGCTAATGGTGGGGCAGAGCAAGACCATGCGCTCAACCAGGATGGGATATTTGAGCGCCAGGCTGATGCTGATCATGCCGCCCATGGAGTGCCCTACCAGGACGACAGGGCTGTCGCTAATTTGCTCGATGAGGTCGGCCAGTAAATCTACATATTTGGGGATGGTGGTTTCTTCGGGCAGGGGTGGGGAGTCGCCATAGCCGGGCAGGTCAACGGCGATGCAGTGAAAGCGCTGCGACAGCAGGCCCAGAATGGGGGATAAAGCATACCAGGAGCTTGACCAGCCATGAAGGAGGAGGGCGATTTGCCGCCCGCGTTTGCCCGCTTCTACAAAATGAATTTCCTGACCGTTGACGTTGAATGTACCCTCTGCGTATGGTTCCATAGCTGTAACTGCCTGCCTGTACTGAATAAGTTGATGGCCGGGTGGGTACTTCTACGGCCGTAACCCTCTTTACGATACGATTATTGTGGGGCTGTGTGGGCGCAGTGACAATAGGTAAAACACCCTAACAGGATGCTGGTGGCGGTGTTGGTGTATACGGTGTGCGGATTTGGTTTCAAGGCGGCTTACGGCCGTCGGGTGTTGACCATGTTTTACGGGTTGTTCACAACAGGGGCGGCAACTGCTCACCCCATTGGTTCCAAGAGGTGACTTCAGGGGCCGGTATGCGTTTGGCGGGCTGGAACCCTTCACCGGTGTAGTAGGCAACCGGTAGGAGTGCCGCCTGGGTGACATCAGCGGGAATACCCAAAATGGCGGCTGCTTCCTTTTCATAACGCAAATGCAGGGTTGTCCAGGCCGCGCCCAGGCCACGCGCGCGTAGGGCCAGCATAAACGACCAGGCGGCGGGCAGGATAGAACCATATAATCCGGCCTGGGCCATGGGACCGAGGTTTTCAACACGGCCGTGAATGCAAGGAATGACCATCACCGGCACACGCCCCATGTTGTTGGCCAGATAAACGGCCGATTTCACCACACGCATTTGCTGTTGTTCATACAGTTCACCTGTGCCTTGTGTGGCCGCCTGTTCATCTCTGGCGCGGGCATAAATGTAAAATGATTCGCGGTAATGCTCGCCGATGGCGGCTATTTTGGCCGGGTCTGTAACCACCACAAAGCGCCAGCCCTGGGAATTGCCGCCGGTGGGCGCTTGAATGGCGATTTCCAGACATTCCTGGATGATGTCCAGCGGCACCGCCCGCGATAAATCGAGGCGTTTGCGCACGGATCGGGTTGTTTTTAAGAGTTCATCTATGGCCGATAAATCCATGGTTTTTTCTCTGGCAGGGTGGCGCAATTTTGCAAAGGGTGTGTTTCATTTCAGTTAGGAGCGAGACGTAGTGCCAGGCAAGGGGCAAGACCATTTTGGTTAATCAGAGTCTGACAGCCGCTTGCCTGGCACTGCCCTTCAGTTAATCGGTGCTGATCTGGTCTGCGGCCACATTAAAACGATAGCCGGTGCCACGTTCGGCTACAATGTAACTCGGTTCGGATGGGTCTACCTCAATTTTGCTGCGCAGCCGGTGGATGTGTACATGCAGGCGGTCTTCCTGGGCATCTTCCATGGGCCAGATGCGTTTGAGCAGGAATTCAGTGGTGACAATACGGCCGGCGTTGCGCACCAAAATGTACAACAGTTTGGTTTCGGTGGGGGTCAGGGACACGGATTGGCCGTTAACCAATGCTTCCCGGTTGGGGAAGTTGACCATCAGCCGTTCGTCAATGCGGGTGGTGGATTCCAGGGTGTAGTTGTAATCCCCCATGCGGCGCAGCACCCGCCGCACCCGCGCCACCAGTTCTTCGGGGTTGAAGGGTTTGACGATGTAATCCTCGGCGTATTGTTCCAGTCCTTCAATGATGGTCTCTTCAGTGTTTACGGCCGTGAGCATGATAATCGGCAAATCGCTAAATTCGCGCACGGCATGGCAAAACTCAAAACCGCTCATAATGGGCATGTGCAGGTCTACAATGGCCAGGTGGGGCATGCCGTGGCGGTTAATGAGTTTGAGGGCATCGGCGCCGGACACGGCCGTGATCACCTGATACCCTGCCTGCTCCAACGTATGCTGCACAATTCGTAAGGTAAAGGTGTTGTCGTCAACTGCTAGAATTCGTTGTGATTCGACGGGGTTTTCAAACATACAATCATTCCATCCAGTGCTGATTCATTTCGTTCTCTGGTTAAAACTGCCGCCAGTATACTTGAACACCATCATAAAATAAAGTCAGCCTGACGAGTAAGCCAGGTAAACTATCGTGGGGCAAGTGCAATTTCTACGGCCGTACCCATCCAGCCAGTGACGTGGTAAGCTATTTCTCATGACGCCATGTGGGGGTCATGGGATCGGTTGGCAGGGATACGGCCGTATAACTCCAGCATTCACCTCTGCCGTGGTGAGGTCTTCTTGAATTGCTGCGGCTCCCTGCTGGGGCGCGATCGGGTCGGTGTGGCCGGTGTCATTTCGGTAAGCTCAATGCAGGCCAAACCGTGCCACATTCGTAGCCTGGAATGAACGTGGCATTTCGGGTGGCGTGGGAAGATGGGGATGATGCCCTGCTGTGGCACGGCCGTTGCCCCCTTAGTAAGCGTCTAAGAATTACTTCCCTTTTTGAGACTGGGAGATTCAGAGATTATAGAGATTGTCAATCTCCTAATCTCCCAGTCTCTCAATCTCGTTCGGGTGAGGAAATAAGAAATGGACGCTTATTTAGTTCCCATACCTCATCTTGCGCAAAGCCCTGTTCTGACCACATTTCCTTTGCCCATGTTCAGGGCATGTGTTATAACTATGCGCGGTAAATGGGATAAAATTCACAAATCAATCTCTAAGGATCAATCTCTAAGGAAAAGGAGTGGAAGGAACCCCGGTGCAAAACGATTGGTATTTTATCTTGCTATTTGTGGTCTTGTCGCCCATTCTGGCGGCGGTTCCCATGCTCATCAATTACCTGCTTGGTCCCCGAAAACCCAATTTCATCAAGCAGCAAACCTACGAATGTGGTGTTGAAACAGTAGGTGATGCCTGGGTGCAGTTCAAAGTCCAGTATTACATTTACGCACTGGTATTTGTTATTTTTGACATCGAGGCTGTTTTTCTCTTTCCAGTAGCGGCTGCCTATGGCCAACTTCCCTTATTTGCCATTGGCGCGGCCGTTTTGTTCATCCTGTTACTTGCCGATGGTCTGGCTTATGCCTGGGGCCGCGGCGTCCTGGAGTGGGTTTAAGAATCGCATAGAGCCGAAACCGGGTTTTTCTAGCAAAAGCCCGGTTTCTTTTTAGCTGTGTACTGGTAGTAAACTTTTGGAGTGAAGTCATGCAAATTGACCCGATTGAACTGTTGGTAAGAGCATTAGATTTGACCATATTGGCCTATTTGCGTGAGCAATTCGCCGAGCAACCGACGGCTCTGTTAATCGTCAATATCGTGATTGTGCTGACACTAGCCACTGTGCCGCTGCTGATGGTTTTTGTGGTAGGTTGGACGGAACGTAAGGTACTAGCGCGGATGCAAGACCGCATTGGGCCAAACCGTGTGGGTGGCCGTTATGGGGTGCTGCAAATGGTAGCCGATGTGGTGAAGATGATGACTAAAGAGGTCATTATCCCCGCCGGCGCTGACCGCTGGGCTTATCTGTCTGCACCGGTGTTGGCGGTGATGACTTCGGTTTTGTTGTTTGCGGTGCTGCCGCTGGCCCCCGCTGTCATTGGCGTAGATTTGAACGTGGCCGTCTTTTATGTCCTGGCTATCAGTTCTGTCTCGGTGGTGGCGATTTTGCTGGCCGGTTGGGGGTCTAATAATAAGTACGCGCTGTTGGGCGCGTTTCGTTCCGTCGCCCAGTTGGTCAGTTATGAAGTGCCCATGATCCTTTCGATCCTGGTGCCCATTTTGCTGGCGCGCAGTATGTCTACCATTGGGTTGGTGGAAGCGCAAAACATCCCCTTTATTGTGTTTGTGCCGGTGGCGGCGCTCATATTTTTTGTCTCCTCGCTGGCGGAAACGGGACGCTCTCCCTTTGACCTGCTGGAAGCGGAATCAGAAATTGTGGCCGGTTTCCATACGGAGTATACGGGCATGTACTTTGGCCTGTTTATGGCCGGGGAATACATCGCCATCATGTTTATGTGCGCCCTGTTCTCCACCGCCTTTTTGGGTGGCTACCGCTTCTTTGGCCTGGAAGAGTTAACCACAACCATCATGGGTTATCCCTTTTTTGTGGGTAATCTGATTGGTGCGGCCGCTCTCTTCATCAAGTCGGCCATTATCTTCTTCGTTTTCATGTGGCTGCGGGGCACGCTGCCCCGGTTCCGCATTGACCAACTGCTGAACTTCAACTGGAAGTTTATGGTGCCGTTGTCCCTGGTGCTGTTGTTTACGGTGGCGGTGCTGGATAAGCTGATCTTTGTCTGGTTCCCGGATATTTCGGATGGGGGGCGGGCGCTCATTCACCTGGCCAGCAATTTCCTGATTGCGGCCGCAACCATTGAAATTTTGCGCCGCCGCATCCAGCGGCAGCGCCGGGCGTTAGAACCTGCTGTTGTGGCCGAAGCAACGCCTGATTTGGAACATGCACATGCGCATTAAGTCGGTAATCGGTAATCAGTAAACGGTAATCGGTGGATAACCGATAACCGATAACCGATAACCGATAACCGATTACGGAGTAATTTCGTGACTGGAGAGCAATTTGTCTTCTTAGCTGTCAGTGGGTTGACCATTGTGGCCGGGATTTTGGTGGTGACGCTGCGCAACCTGTTTCATGCCGCCCTGGCGATGATGCTGTCATTTTTGGGTGTCGCTGGTATTTATATTACGCTGGGCGCCGGTTTTCTGGCGGCAGCGCAATTACTGATTTATATTGGCGCCATCTCCATCCTCATCATTTTTGCCATCATGCTCACGCGGCGAATGATGCAGGCGCAGGACACGCCGTTTAATTCGCAGGCGGGGGCGGGGTTGTTAACGGCCGTACTCAGCTTCATCCTCCTCGTCTTTGTCATTACCCGGCTGTGGCGTAACGAGATTTTTGATAGCCCACCGGAAGTTCCCACCGCCATTATGAATCAGATCGTCGTGCAGTTAGGGGCCGATTTTGTCAGCCCTGACGCTTATGTCATCCCCTTTATCGTCGCGTCTATGCTGTTGCTGGCGGCCCTGATTGGCGCTGTTTATGTCGCCTGGCCCCAGGTGGAGGATGAGGCATGATTCCTTTAAGCTGGTACCTCATTGTCGCCGCCCTCCTCTTTTGTATTGGCGGCTATGGCGTTTTTGCCCGGCGTAACGCCGTCGCCATCTTGATGGGCGTAGAGTTGATGCTCAACGCCGTCAATATCAACCTGGTGGCCTTTTGGCGCTACAGCGTTTTGTTGAATCCCAATCCCAATATGCCGTTTTTTACCATTACCTCCGGCTGGGCCTGGGCCATTTTTGTACTGACGGTAGCGGCGGCCGAAGCGGCCGTTGGCCTGGCCCTGATCATCTCCGTTTACCGCCGCCGTAATTCGGTGATAGCTGAAGAGTTGGACTTGTTGAAAAATTAGTCAAGAGCGTAACCCTTGACTAATTTTTGAGAAAAAGTATGACCGAAGAAACCCTAACCCTTATGACCTGGCTCATTCCGGCCGGCCCACTCCTTGTTTTCTTCATCATCACCCTGTTCACCAACCGCAACCGCACCCTGAGCTGGGCGTTGGCCTGGGCGGGCGTCATTGCCTCGCTGGTGTTGAGTTGGACGGTGGTAGCAAACATGGTGGGGCTGGATGTGCATGAACTGGCCCATCATCCGGTGCAATACGCCAGTTCCATTGACTGGCTGCCCTTTGGCCCCTGCCCGCCGCAAGAAGGCGGCAATTGCACCCTCTGGCTGGACATGGGCGTGGCCGTAGACGCACTGACAACTATTATGCTGTTTATGGTACCGCTGGCAGTCTTTATGATCTTTGTCTACAGCGTGGGCTACCACAATTATGGGCAGCCACGTGGCATGATTAAAGGTGTGCCCAATCACGGCCAGGAAGACCCGCTCTTTTCCCGCTTTTTTGCCCTGATGAGCCTGTTTGCCGGGGCCATGCTGGTGCTGGTGGTGGCCGACAACTTGCTGCTGCTTTTTGTGGGGTGGGAGATTATGGGTTTCTGCTCCTACGCCCTCATCGGCTTCTGGTATGCCCGCGATTACGACATCAAGCCGGGTGACATTCCCCACATTACGCCGCGACAGGCGGCGCGCAAAGCGTTTATGACCACCCGTATTGCCGATGTGGTCATGTTGTTGGGCATCGTGCTGTTTTATCGCAGCTTTGGCACACTGAACTTTAGCGAAGCGTTTACCCTGCATGGCTTTGAACATGCCATCCTGGGTATTGGCACTGGTGGTATTGCGCTGATGACGCTGTTTCTGTTCACCGGTACGGTGGGTAAATCGGCGCAGTGGCCGTTACATGCCTGGCTGCCGGACGCCATGGAAGGCCCCACACCCGTCAGCGCCACCATCCATGCGGCGGCCATGGTTTCCGCCGGTATTTACATGCTGTTGCGCATCTTCCCCCTGGTGGCCGTCTCTCTGGAAAAAAACCCGGAGGTGGGTTGGATAATCGCCGGGATTGGCGCGTTTACGGCGTTGATGGCAGCGACTATTGCTGTGGCCCAAAATGATGTCAAAGGGGTGTTGGCCTATTCCACTATTTCGCAGCTAGGGTTTATGGTTGCCGCGATTGGGGTTGGTGGGTATATCGCGGCGGCCTTCCATCTGATTACCCACGCCTTTTTTAAGGCGCTGCTCTTCCTTTCTTCTGGCTCGGTGATTCATGGCATGGAACATGGGGCCATGCACGTGCATGACCACCATACCGACCCCCAAGATATGCGCTATATGGGTGGTCTGCGTCACAAGATGCCGGTGACGTTTTGGGCCTTTGTGATTGGCGGCATGGCGCTATCTGGCCTGCCGTTTATCACCGCCGGTTTCTGGTCGAAAGATGAGATTTTCGCCCATGCTTTTGCTGAATTTACGCATGGGAATCCCATGGGTCTGGTGGTTTTGGTGATGCTGGCTTTTGCCGCTTTTCTGACGGCGTTTTACACCACGCGGCAGTTGGCAATGACATTTGCCGGGAAACCGCGCACACCGCTGGCGGAACATGCGCATGAGAGCAACAAGTTTATGACCATCCCCCTGGTGATCCTGGCCTTTTTTGCCATTGTCTTGGGCTGGTTGGGTATTCCCGACCATTTCCTGGGGCAGGATTTGGGGCAGATCAACTTCGTGCATCATTTTGTACTCACGACGATTGAAGAGCCGATGATTGAACTGCACGAAGCGGGTTTGACGCCGATTGACGTTCACGAAGAGATTACGTGGTCATGGGCGCCGTTGATTACGTCGCTGGTGGTGGCGTTGGGTGGTATTGGCGCGGGGTGGTTGGTCTACGGCCGTAAACCCCTCCAAAAAGAACAACCCGACCCCCTCATCCGTGCCCTGGGGCCACTGCATACCTTTCTCAACCGCAAATGGTATTGGGATGAGTTGTATCACGTTATGTTCTACCGCCCGACTGTCTGGTTCTCTGAAACCTTTGCCAGCGAATGGGTGGATAAAGGTGTGGTGGATGGCACGTTACACGCTATTGCCAACATCATTTACGCCATCGGCCGTTACTGCAAACGGTTTGAAGAAGTGGTCATTAGCGGCGGCGTAGACAAGATTAAAGACGGCTTTCTCTACTTTGCCCGCGAAAGCCGCCTGCTGCAATCGGGGCGCATCCAAGAATATGTCTTGTACTCCGGCCTGATCGCCGTCGCCCTGGCTTTTATGATGTTGTTCGTCAGCATTTATGGTGGTTTGGAGTGGCTGCGTGGACTATTTTAGGTAATTGAGTAATTAAGTAATTGGGTAATTAGCCAATTACCCAATTACTTAATTACCCATTTACTCAATTACTCTGGAAACACACGATGGATTTCTTCTTAGATAACATCATCAACCTGGTTATTTTCTTCCCGGCAATTGCCGCCTTTATCCTCTTCTTGATGCCGGATGATGCCAAGTCAACCGTGCGGCGGTTGGCGCTGGTGTTTAGTCTGGTACCACTGGTATTAGTTATTGCCATGTGGTTGGATTACAACGCCAATTTTCGTGGTTTGCCTGGTTTTGCCTTTGAGTATCAGGCTGCATGGCTGCCGCTCCTCGGCTCCACCTATCATGTTGGTGTAGATGGCATCACCATGCCCATGTTCTTGCTGACTACGCTGCTCACCCCGTTGGCTATCCTGGCTTCCTTTAATATCGAAGATCGGGCCAAGCTCTACATGGTATTGTTCCTGATCATGGAAACAGCCATGCTGGGCTTGTTTGCTTCGCTGGACCTGCTCATCTTCTTCATCTTCTGGGAGTTTGGGCTGGTGCCCATGTACTTCCTCATCCGCATTTGGGGCAGCGCCGACCGGGTGTACGCCTCCTTCAAATTTATGATTTACACCATGGCCGGCAGCCTGGGGCTGCTACTCTCCATCCAGATCATCGGTCTGGCGACGGGTACGTATGACATTCCCCAACTGTATGATTCGTGGGTGAATTTGAGCGGCGGCACACTGCCGGTGGTGGGGCTTTCTACGGATACGGTGAAGTGGGTGGCCTATATCGCCTTTGTGATTGCGTTTGCCATCAAAGTGCCCATCTGGCCGTTCCATACCTGGCTGCCGGATGCGCACACACAAGCGCCTACGGCCGGTTCCATGATCCTGGCCGGTGTGCTGTTAAAATTGGGTGCGTATGGCTTCATTCGCCTGGTCATCCCCATGTTCCCGGAGCAGGCACATATGACAGCCTATATTCTGGCGATCTTCGGTATGTTGAGCATTGTCATGGGTGGGTATGCCGCTTTTGGGCAGTGGGATTTCAAACGGTTGGTGGCTTACTCTTCCATCAACCACATGGGTTTTGTGGTGATGGGTATTGCCGTGATGGCTTTTGTTTATGGCTCTGCCTACAACGTGCCAGAGTGGACGGGTGACGCCATCATGGCCACCAACGGCGCGGTGTTCCAGATGTTCAATCATGGGCTGTCGGCGGCGGCGATGTTTTTCCTGGTGGGGGTCATTTATGAACGAGCACATACCCGTGACTTGAAGAAGTTTGGTGGCATCTGGACGGTATTGCCCGTTTTTGGCTCTATCCTCATCTTTACCAGCATGGCGTCGTTGGGGCTGCCCGGTTTGAATGGCTTTGTCAGTGAATTTATGGTGGTGCGCGGCAGCATTGGCATTTTCCCACTTTATCTGGCGCTCTCCATGTTGGGTTTGCTGATGACCGGCGCGTATATTTTGAAAGGAATTGGGGCGACACTGCACGGTCCCACTAAACCGGAATGGCAAAGTCTGAAGGGGCAGGACATGACGCTGCGGGAACATCTGGTTATCTGGCCATTGATGATCCTGATGCTCAGTCTGGGCCTGTGGCCACAGTGGATTGTGACCTTTATTAACGATACAGTGGTGTGGTTATTTAGCTAAGTAATTGAGTAATTGGGTAATTACGCAATTACCTAATTACCCAATATCTTCTTCTGGGAAGAGGCTTATGGAATTTCCCTTTTTATCTATCATTGCCTTGTCGCCGATAGTCACGGCCGTCATCATCCTCCTACTGCCGAAAGAACGGGGCGAAAACGCGCGGATGCTGGCGTTAGCAGCCATGATTTTGGGACTGCTGCTTTCGTTGTATGTGTACTTTTCTTACAACGCGGCGCTGCCGGCCCCGGATGCCCGTTGGGCGGAGACGCTGGCCTATCTGGAAGAGTACCGCTGGATTCCCAGTGTGGGCATTAACTACATCGTGGGCGTAGACGGGTTGAGCGCGACGTTGGTGCTGCTGACCTCGATTGTTGGTCTGGGCGGCGTCCTCATCTCCTGGAGCATTGATGACCGGCCGCGTGAATTTTTTGCCTTTTTCATGCTGCTGGTAGCCGGTGTGCAGGGTGTGTTTGTGGCCGTAGACGCCTTTTTACTCTTCTTCTTCTACGAGCTGGCCGTGCTGCCCATGTACGTCATGATCGTCATCTGGGGCTGGAAACAGACGCGGGAATATGCGGCCATGAAACTGACGCTTTATCTGTTGATTGGCAGCTTTGTTTCCTTTATCGCCTTCCTGATACTCTACTTCCAACTACCGCAGCCAACGTTTGACCTGCGCGTGTGGGCGGAAGCCAATTTCCCCTTTGACTTGCAATTGGTGACATTCCTGCCCCTCTTTTTTGGTTTTGCGGTGCTGGCGGGTACGTTCCCCTTCCACAACTGGTCTCCTGATGGGCACGTGGCGGCGCCAACGGCCGTGTCCATGATCCATGCTGGCGTTTTGATGAAACTGGGCGCGTATGCTTCCATGCGCGTCGGCATCCAGATACTGCCGGAAGGCACCGTCTACTGGATGCCTTTCGTGATTTTGCTTACGCTCATCAACGTGGTCTACGGTTCGCTCATCGCCATGCGCCAGCGCGATATGAAATACCTGATTGGCTACTCCAGCGTCAGCCATATGGGGTTGGTGGCCATGGGCTTTGCCACCCTGAACCTGAAAGGGTACACTGGCGCGGGGGTGCAGATGGTTAGCCACGGCGTGATGACCGCTCTCTTCTTCTCCGTCGTCGGTATGATTTATGACCGGGCACATACCCGTGACATGGATCAACTGAGTGGTATGAACAAGGTGTTGTCCTGGGGCGCGGTTGCTTTTGTGATTGGTGGTCTTGTTTCCATGGGTATGCCCGGCCTGTCCGGTTTCATCGCCGAATTCCCCATCTTTGTCGGGTTGTGGGAAGGTAATGGTATGAATTTCAGCGGCGCATTTGGCCTGAACCCTGGAAACTATTACCGCTGGATTGCCATTATCTCTGTACCGGCCATTGTGATTACGGCCGGCTATATCTTGCGCGCTGTCGGGTCTGTCTTCTTTGGCGAATATGACGCCGAAAAGTGGCACGATATGCGCCCCATCTTAGCCATTGATAAGCTAACGCTGGTCATGTTTGTGTCCATTCTGGTTATCATTGGTGTTTACCCGCAAATCATTGTGCCCATGGTGGAGTCAGGTATGACCCCGGTGATCAATCGGTTGAGCGATGCGCAGCAAGCCATGACCATTTTGGACACGGTGCAGGCGGGCGCGTCTAACCTGCTGCTCTGGTTGGGAGGTGCATAACGTGGAAATTCCTTCATCCTGGTACCTGTTTCTATTACCAGAAATCTCGCTAACGATTTTGCTCTTTGCCATTCAGGTCTATAGCCGGATGCTGCCCCATGATCGGCAGCGTAACGTGGGCCTGATGACCGCCTGGGGTGCGTTTATCATCCTGATGATCACGTTAGGGCTGTGGTGGTATGCCGGCATCCCCAATGCCAATGCGCCCCTGGAAGAGTCGCTCATCTGGGGTGGCATGTTGCGCAACGACATGATCACCCTGGTCTTCCGCGTCATCTTCCTGACGGCGCTGATGACCACCTGTCTGGTGTCGCTGGACACTCCCTGGCTGCAAAAGATTGAGTATTTTGCCCTGCTCATCACGGCGACGATGGGTTTTAGCCTGATGGCCGCTTCGTCTGACCTGATCATGCTGTATATTGGCCTGGAAATGGCGAGTATCTCGTCTTATATCCTGGCGGGCTTCTACAAGGCGGATGACCGTTCGGTGGAAGCGGGTATGAAGTATTTTGTGTATGGGGCGTTTGCGACGGCCGTGATGCTCTTTGGCATGAGCTATATCTATGGCATTTTTGGCAGCACCAACATCTATATCCTGGGGCTGATTGTGCAAAACCCGACCCTGCAAAGCAGTATGACGGCGGCCGGATTTAGTTTCCAGGATTTCACGGCCGTGAACCTGGTAGCTGTTGTCATGATTGTGGTTGGTTTTGGCTTCAAAATCTCGGCCGTGCCATTCCACTGGTGGGCGCCGGACACTTATGAAGGCGCACCAACGGCCTTCACCGCTTTTGTTTCTACCGCTTCCAAAGCCGCCGGGTTTGCCATATTCCTGCGTGTCTTTACGGCTGGCGTCTTTGGCGCCCCCACCTCTGTCACAGCCAACCAGGAACCCTGGTGGGCGCTGCTGGTGGTCATCTGCATCATCACCATGACGCTGGGCAACCTGAGCGCCATCTTTCAGAAAAACATCAAGCGTATGCTGGCGTATTCCAGTGTAGCCCAGGCCGGATATGCCTTGATTGGGCTGATCATCTTCACTCAGGCGGGTTATGGCGCTTCCATGTTTTACTTACTCATGTACGCCTTTACCAATATCGCCGCTTTTGGGGTGATCATTATCGTTAGCAACGTCTCCCAGTCTGACCAGATGGAAGACCTGTATGGCCTGAATCGTCGCTCTCCCTATCTGGCGTTGGTGATGATGGTGGCGCTGCTCTCGCTCGGCGGCATCCCCCCAACGGCCGGTTTCCTGGGCAAATTTTTCCTCTTCAAAGCGGCCGTAGATGCCGGCTATTGGTGGCTGGCTGCCATCGGTATTTTTAATGCCTTTGTGGCCCTGTATTACTACTTGACGGTCATCAAATATATGTACCTCTACCGCTCCGATGCCGAGGCGATTGAAATCCCCGTCTCGCGGGCGGCCATCATGGGGTTGGGCATTACCACCCTGATGGTCATTATCCTGGGCGTTTACGCCGGCCCGGCGTATGAATGGACTTTACAAGCCGCTGCTTCGTTTATGACACTGGCAGGCGGCTAATCCGTAAACCGTAATCCGTAAGCCAATGTTGAGCTACGGATTACGCATCACGGATTACAAAAAATTGTCACACGTTTCCTTTGTGATATAATGCGCAAACTCGCGCTCTGGTGGGTGAACAGTGAGTAAAAGTCAACAAGATATTAATACCCAGGCCCTTCTGGCAAGCGTGGTAGGGCAGGTAGGCTGTTTGATTGTATTCATTGTTTTTATTGCCCTCGGCGCGGGTCTGGCACTCGACAAATTCCTGGGTACGAAGGCATTATTTACAGTTTTGTTTATGGTTGGCAGCGTACCGGTTGCCCTTTATTTTACGGTGCGCCTCAGCCTGACGGCCGTAAACCGTGCCCAGATCAAACTACAACAATCTGAACAAACGGAGGAAGATACCACCACATGAAAAAACGGTATGTCATCTATCTTGGCGTCCTATTGCTAATACTCTTTGGCGGTGTTTTTGGTTTAGACCCCATTAGCGGCGTGTTAGGGTTAGAATTTTCATTTGCCCCGGTACGGCCGTTTATCCAGTTGCCCGGTGAAGTTGTCGTTCGTTGGGGTGCGGACAGCCCGCTGTATGGTCTCTTTGGCAAAGGGTTGACCAACACCTTCATGGCAGCGATGCTCTCTTTTGTACTCATTCTGCTCATTGCCTTTTTGCAGAAACCACGCTCCCGCACCGCCGACGAGGTCCCCACCGGTTTCTATAACTTTTTTGAAATGGTCTTTGAAATGGCCTACAACTATGTGGAAACCTCTGCCGGGAAGTGGACAAAAACCTTCTTCCCCTTCTTCATGACCTTTATCCTGTGGATTCTCATCTCCAACTGGATGGGGTTGGTGCCCGGTTTTGACTCCATTGGCATCTTTGAAGATGTGGCTCATTATGAAGCCGAGTTGGCTGAACAGGCTGCCCTCAAAGCAGGCTACACTGCTGAAGAAGCGCACCATATCGCTGAACAGGTGGAACACAAAATTATTGAAGAAAACAATAGAGCATTAAAGCGTGGCAATTTGCTGGTCAATCCCCGCCCGGATGAAAATGGCGAGAATCCACCCGGTGAGGCGCATTGGTCTATTGTGCCCTTTTTCCGGCCGGCTGCTTCTGACCTGAACTTTACGCTGGCTGTGGCGCTTATTTCCGTTATTATGACGCAGTATTATGGCATGAGAGCCTTGGGGTTGAGCTACTGGAAGAAATTCTTCGTCTGGAACGGCGATAAAATTGCCAAAAGCCCGCTGGCTGTGATGGATACCGGCGTTGGTTTGCTTGAGTTCATCAGTGAAGCGTTCAAAATCGTCTCATTTGCCTTCCGGTTGTTGGGTAATATCTTCGCCGGTATGGTGTTGCTTTTCGTGATCGCCTCTTTGCTGCCGGTGGCTAACCTGGCCTTCTACTTCCTGGAATTTGGTGTGGGTGCGTTGCAGGCATTGATATTTGCCTTGCTCACCCTGACCTTTATGGCCGGCGCTACACACGGGCATGGGGACGATCATCACTAATCAATTATTGGTAGACCCTAAGGGTTTTCATAATCCTCAGGGTTTTCAACAGACTTACCAAGTAAATCAAACCTTTGGAGGATAAATCATAATGGATCCAGAATCCGCAATAATTTTAGCAACTGGCCTCAAATACTTAGGGGCAGGTCTGGCGATGACCGGCGCTATTGGCGCTGGCGCTGGCGTGGGTATCGTCGTGGGTGGCGCGGTGCAAGGTATTGCCCGCAACCCTGATGCTTCCGGCCAGATTGTTGGCAACATGATCTTGGGTGTGGCTCTGGCCGAAGCTGTGGCTATTTATGCCCTGGTCGTCTCTCTGATCCTGATTTTCGTGGCGCCCGTTGGCTAAGGATAACCGCTCGATTGATGGCGTTGTGTTATCAAGCTGAGTGAACAATTAAGAGGAAAGATATGGAAGCATTAGGTATAAATATCGGTTACCTTTTTATGCAAATTATCCTCTTCGTGATTCTCTTCCTGGTGCTGAGGGGCTATTTGTATAACCCTATTATCCGGGTGTTGGAAGAACGCAAGGCGAGGATTGCGAAGGGATTGGAGGATGCGCGCCAGGCGGCTATTGCCCGTGACAATGCGGACGCGCAGGCGAAGAAGGTGCTGGACGAAGCCCGCGCCGAAGCGGCCAAAATCCGTCAGGAAGCGGCCGGTCAGGCTGAAGAGCAGGCCAGAAGTATTTTGGCCCAGGCAAATGAGGAAGCTAAAGCGGTAGTAGCCAGCGCCAGTAGTGACGCAGAGGCGGAACGAAATCGTATTCTGGCCGATTTGCGTGGTCAGGTGGCTTCCATTGCGATTGCGGCTGCCAACAAACTGGTTGGTGAATCGCTGAGCGAAGAACGCCAGCGGTCGCTGATTGCCGATTTCTTTGCTAAAGTGCCCAGCGGCGTGGCAGCGATGAGCGGCGAAGCAGCCGAAGTGACCAGTGCTTTGCCGTTGACTGATGCGGAACAGGCCAATGTGAAAAGCGCCATAAAGGCGACCACGGTGACGTTCAAGGTTGACCCTGGTATTCTGGGTGGTCTGGTGGTGCGCGTAGGCGATCAGGTGGTTGATGGCAGCGTAGCGAACCGCATGAGTGCATTAGGCGAATCGTTGAAGTAAGAAATGGGATGAGGAGATTGGAGATTGGAGATTGACCAATCTCTCAATCTCCAATCTCTAATCTCTCGTTATAAGCGAGGAGAAATGGTACGGCCGTGCCCGCAGTGACGGCCGTACCCAACGCCCTATTTACCCGAAAGGCCAGGAATTCCCTGGCTTTTTTCATGTATATGAACCAACTACCTGATGAGTTTATATTGCCGGCATATGACGGCCGTTCCATTGCCAATATCCCCGCTGCGGCTGCCGAAATTTTGCACGTACCCTTCCAGGGGCTGCCGCCGCTGCATGCTGACCTGTGGCAGCCACTTGCCGGTGGCGCCAAACGAGTGGTGCTGCTCGTACTGGATGCATTTGGCTGGAATTTGCTGCAAGCAGAAGCGGCCAACCTGGAACGGCTGGTAAAAAAGGCAGGGGTGGTCGGCCAACTTACCTCCATTTTTCCCTCGACGACGGTGGCGGCTTTAAGCAGTCTGTGGACAGGCGCGGCTCCGGCGCAGCATGGCATGTTAGGGTTTACTATGTTTTTGCCGGAATTTGCCACCGCCACCGAAATGCTCAGGTTTACGCCCGTTTTCGCACACCATCCCAACGCTCTGGTGGAGGCGGGTTTAGAGCCGGAAGCGTTTTTGCACTGGCCCGGTATGGCCGAACAACTGGCCCGGTTTGGTGTGCCCACTTACTCTTTTAAGGGGCGGGAAATCGTTGGCTCGGCGCTGAGCAAGATGCACGGCCGTGGCCTGGCGGCAGACCAGGGGGTGGTGACGTTTGCCGATATGCTTACCCAAATGGGGGAGTTACTGCACGAAAAGGCGGACGAATCCCTGTTTGTTTTTGGTTATTGGCCGGTTATTGACACGCTCAGTCATTTCCGCCTGTGGGACGGGGCGGCGACGCGCGCCGAAGCCCGCCAGTTGTTTCACCAGATTGAACATGAATTTTTGAACCGGCTCACGGCCGTCGCCCGCCAGGACACCCTCTTTTTCATCACCGCCGATCATGGTCAGGTCGCTTTGCCCGATTATATCTTTCTGGAAGATCACCCCCGTTTGCAGGAGATGTTGTTGATGCGCCCTACCGGGGAGCATCGGGTGAGTTATTTGTATGCGAAGCACGGCCGTACTGACGATATCCTCCATTACCTGCAAACGCACCTGAGCCATGCACTGGTGGCAGTGCGTTCAGACGAGGCATTAGCCGCAGGCTTGTTTGGGCCGGCGCCACATACGGCCGTAGCCCTTGATCGCCTGGGGGACATTACTGTTATCATGCGTGGCGGCTATAGATTGCTCATCCGCGCCCAGGAAAAGAAAGCCAGACAAATGATCGGTGGCCATGGCAGCATGACACATGCCGAAATGTTGACCCCCTGGTTGGGGTTTCGGCTGGATGGCTGGTAGTTTGCGTAAACTGTATTCGTCAACCGTAAACCGATTACGGCTCATGGCTCACGGCTCACGGTTTACGAAAGTTTGACACACCCCCTCACTTTCGGTAGCATCCACCCAAATTCGGCGGCTAAAAGAGGAAGAGTAGATTATGGCCCAAACTGATGCCAACAAGGTAAAATCAGCGGAACCCAAAGTATTAACCGACAAATTGCGCGTCTACGCCAAAATCATCATAGACCCCATTGTTAATTTCCTGGCAAAGTACAAGATTTC
>CAADGU010000490.1 GCA_900696625.1 uncultured Chloroflexota bacterium
ATAGTCAGTGGCGGCCCCAACGTTTGCACAATGCCAGTCTGGACAAAGTATGGCGGGCGCGCTACCAGGAGATCAATGAGTTTGAGAACATGGTGGCCCGCGCCGATACCCTCATCCTCAAGTTTTTTCTGAACGTGTCCAAAGAGGAGCAGCGGCAGCGTTTTTTAGACCGGTTGAATGACCCGGCGAAACGGTGGAAATTTGCGGTGGGGGATTACCACGAACGGCAGCATTGGGATGAATACCAGCAGGCGTATGAGGATATGCTGCGGGCAACGAGTACGGAGACGGCGCCCTGGTATGTGATCCCGGCCGACCACAAATGGTTTATGCGCGCCTGCGTGGCCGACATTATCACCGCCCGTATCCAGGAACTGCACCTGCCCTTGCCGGTGGTGAGTGAGGAGAAGCTGGCGGAGTTGACGGCCGTGAAGCAGCAAATTGAGGCCGAAGCAAAAATATAACGGGCTTTGGTACAAATAGAAACGGCCGTGAAATGGCCGTCCTCCTCACTCTTCCACCTCATCACCGGTTCACCTTCTCATTCCCGCGCTTGTTCCCCTGCCGGGATTCTGATAAACTGCCCGCGTGATGAGACGCCGCTTTCGATTGCTCGCCGTGGGATTATTGCTGCTGGTGGGACTGGGAATTTGGGCCAGCAGCCGGCGGCCGATGGCTGCCCAGGTGTTGGTGGTCAGTGGGCTGGCGCAGGTGGGCGATTCGTTGCAGTTGCAGGTGTCGCTGTCGCCGCCGTTTAGCCAGCCGGGGACGTCGCTTCAGCTTCAAGCCATTTTAACGAATGTAGATACACAAACGGCCGCACCCGAAGTTGTTTTCCAGCTACCGGCGGGTCTGGTGCTGGCCGATGGGCTGTTGCCGGCGGGGGTGACGGTGAATGTGCAGAGTCGCAGCCTGACCTGGCTGCCGGTGGTACCACCGGGCGCTTTTGCCCAAATCAGCCTGCCGCTGCGGGTGGAAACGGCCGATGTGCAACACCCGGAACAGGTGGTCACGGCCGTACTCAAATTCAACAACGCCCAGGAAACCATTACCGCCCCGTTTTGGGCCGGTATTCCGCCACAGATCAATGGCATCCTCAGCCCGCCGCAAGTGTCGGTGGGGCAGCCCTTCCAACTGCGCGCCCAATTGAGTGGCTCTGGCCCATTTAGCCAGGAGTGGGATTTGGGCGACGGCCGTGTCCTCAAAGTGATCGATCCCGTCATCCTCTTTTCGCAACCGGGTGTGTATGAAGTGCGGCTGCAAGCCAGCAACCCCATCGCCAGCGCCGCCCAAACCCGGCTTATCACCGTTGTGCCCCATCCCGCCGCCCAATTTACGCTGGACGACATGACGCCCGGCGTGGGGCAAACCGTCACCTTCATCAGCCAGAGCGGTGGGCAGCAGCCGCTGCAATATGCCTGGGACTTTGGCGACGGCGTCACCAGCAGCGAAGCCAATCCCCAGCACCAATACAACGGCCTGGGCACGTATCAGGTGCATTTGCGAGTGACGAATCAATATGGCCAATCGGATGCCTATTGGCCGGTGACCGTGGGGCAATTGCCCACCGCCGACATGGTCGCGCCGGAGAGCATCCCTGCCGGGCAATGGTTTAACGTGCAAGGGATTGGCGATGCTTTGGTGCAGCGGTTTGAGTGGGATATGGGCGACGGCCGTTACCACGAGGGCGCGACCATCAATCACCTTTACACCCGCACCGGCGACTACTACATCACCATGATCGCCGTGAATGAATTTGGGGCCACGCAGTTGGGGCGCTGGATTCATGTAGACCCCGGTTTGCTGCGGCTGTACCTGCCTTATATTGCCAATGGGGGTGGGGAGGTGACGGCCGTAGCCGAAGATCCACTCGCCGGTTTAGACCTGCCACCGGTAGAATTGGCCCAGCCATTTGTATTGGTCCCATTGGAGATTCCCCCTGGTCTGACTCCCACCGAGCAGCTATTCCTCTACATTAATGAGGCGCGGCGGCAATTTGGCCGTCCATCGTTGGCGAATGTCTCGCCATTGAACGCCGCCGCCCAAAACCACGCCGCCGATATGGCTGCCTATGGTTACACTGCCCATACCGGCTCCGATGGCTCTGTGCCGTCGGAACGTTTTATCTGGCATGGCTACGGCGCCGGGTATGCCGGGGAGACGACGGCCTGGGGTTTTGAAGAAGCGCGGCAGGCGGTGGAATTTTGGGTGAACAGTCCCGGCCACCGGGCGATTTTGCTCAATGAAGCGGCAACAGACGTCGGTGTAGGTTATTTTGCCGATTACAATGCGCCCAACGTCTGGTACTGGTCGGCCGAGTTTGGCAATGCCTTTGGCGCGCGCCCGGCGCCCACCGTGCGCCTGCAAGAGCCGGCGCACAATACCGAAGCAATGGTGACCACGGCCGTGACCTATGCCTGGAATTGGCCGATGGCATTAACCGGCAATCAACGCTTTGTACTCTATTTGCACACCCAACAAGGCTCATTCCCCATTGCCGAACTCAGCCAGCCCACGCACGGCACGTATTACGCTGTCACGTTGGCGGCCGATGCTTTCATTACCGGCAGCAGCCGGTTGCAGGTGTTACCGGGCCGGTACGAATGGCAGGTAAGGCTGGAAGATGGCGGCGTATTGGCCGAAGGGGAACGGCGCGCCATCGCCTTCCTGGAAGACCCCAACGCGCCCACCGCTACGCCCACACCCACGGAAACGGGCACGGCCGTGCCGCCCACACCCACCGTACCCACCGCCACGCCCACCCTGGCCTGGCCCACAGACACCCCGCCGCCGCCGCTACCCACCGAGCCGCCACCGCTGGTGACGAGTACACCTTCGCCCTAATGTAATTGGGTAATTGGGTAATTGATTGGAGAACCAATTACCCAAGTTACTCAATTACTCACTTACTTCGCGAAACCCCATGTACACCGCCCTCATCTCCCCCGAAGAATTACATTCCCATTTGTCTGATCCCGATTGGGTGATTGTGGATTGCCGGTTTGAACTGGCAGATACGGGCGTGGGCCGGCGCCAGTATGCGGCCGGGCATATTCCGGGGGCGCTGTATGCGCACCTGGACGAGGATTTGAGCGGGCCGCCGGTGACGGATCATGGGCGACATCCTTTGCCCACCTCGGCAGCAATGACGGCGTTGTTTGGCCGGTTGGGGATTGACGGGCGTAAGCAGGTGGTGGTGTATGACGCCGGTAACGGCGCGTATGCCGCGCGGTTGTGGTGGATGTTGCACTATATGGGGCACGGGGCTACGGCCGTACTGGATGGCGGTTGGGCGGTTTGGCAGGCGGCGGGTCTGCCAGTGAGTGACGAGGTGGGGACGCCGCGCCCAACTGTTTTCACTGGCGCGCCACATAGTGAGTGGTTGGTGCAAATGGCCGATGTGCCTGGCGTGCCGCTGTTGGTAGATTCACGCGGCCCGGCCCGTTATCGCGGCGAGGTGGAGCCAATTGACAAAAAAGCGGGCCATATTCCGGGGGCGGTGAACTATTTTTACGAGGAGAATTGGGGGGCGGACGGCCGTTACCTGCCACCCAATCAACTACGAACCCAATTGCAGGCGCTTCTAGGGGAGACGCCGCCGGATGAGGCTGTTTTTTACTGTGGTTCCGGGGTGAGCGCCTGCGTGAACATTTTGGCGATGGCGCATAGTGGATTGGGTTACGGCCGTCTCTACGTTGGTTCCTGGAG
>CAADGU010000491.1 GCA_900696625.1 uncultured Chloroflexota bacterium
AGGGGCACGGCCGTAGCCACCACCAAGATCGAATTTTGTAAATAACGAATCATGGGAACTCGTTGGAAGATGGTCTGGTAATTTTGCCACTGGGGGTCGGCCGGCCACCATTCCACCGTTGTCGGCGGCGGCAAGCCGGTCTGGCGCAAGGAGGCCACCAGCACCCAGAGGAGAGGGAGGAGGAATACGGCCGTTAAAACCCAGCCCAGGCTATGATGGATCATGCTTTTTAGTTTTGTCATCGTCAATCAATCAATAGAGATTGGGAGATTAAGAGATTCAATCTGCCAATCTCCAATCTCCATCTCAAAAATCATCCGCTCCCCGTTCTGAGCCTACCAGGTTCAAAATGCCCATGATAATCAGGCCTATCACCAGGTACGTAAAGAGTAATAAAGCCGCCGCCATGCCAAAATCGAAAAAATCAAAGGCCAGCTCATACAACAGCAGCGGCACAAAGGTCGTGGCGTAATACGGCCCACCATACGTCAACACAAACGACGGCGTAAACGTATTTTGCAGGCTGATCACCATATCCCGAAAAGTCAGCAGCAGCAGCCAGGGCAAGATCAGCGGCAGGGTAATGCGCCAGAACGATTGCCATGCCGTGGCCCCATCTACCCGCGCCGCCTCAAAATAGGAGCGGGGAATGGTGCGCAGCCCGGTAAGCAAAATGACAAATCCTTCGCCAATGGTAAACAGCGAGAGCAGCACAATGGAAAAACGAGCCGTGCCCGGCTCTGTCAACCAGGCCGGCCCCTGAATACCAATCCCGGCTAACAGCATATTGAGCGGCCCATAAACCGGGTTGAGTATCCATAACCAGATCAGGGCGTAGGCCACTTCGGGGATCACGGTGGGCAGGTAAACGGCCGCGCGGTGCAAACCAAAACCGCGCCGCTCTGATTGCAGCAGCAGCGCCAGCAGCAGCGCCCCCAATATACGTAACGGCACAGCCAATGCCAGGAAATAAATCGTGTTGCGCAGCGAAATGCGCACATACGCCGAACTCAGCAGCCGCATGAAGTTATCCATGCCGGCCCAGGTAGGCGCAGCCACGGCATTGTAGTTGGTAAAAGCTACGGCCACTGTCGCCAGCGCCGGTAAAATGGTCAATACCAGCGCACCCAACAAAAATGGAACCACAAACAACCAAAGCTGCACGTGGTAGCGCCGCAGCGACAACCGGCTAAAAATCGAGTTGGTCATGTGCGGTTCGTATAGAAGATATACAGCGCCAGCAAGGCCGCCTGAACCAGTAACACGATCACCAGTTTCAGTTGGAACGAACGTTTACTGGATTTATGGTGAAACAAGGCCATGCCACCCAAAGCGCCTACGGTACCGCCCACAAAGGCCAGCGCCAGCAGTGCATTTTCCGGCACCCGCAGGCGCGCCGACCCGGCAATCAGTTTGTCGTAGCCGTAGGTGAAAAAAGTAACAATGGTAATACTGATCAGCCACGCCCATAACGCAGTCGAAATATCAATCAGTTGCATCAACACCAACGCCCCAACCAGGGCAATGATGCCAGGAATTACAAAATAACGAAACATATTACTCTCCAAATTGTGTCAGGTGTCAGGTGGACAACACCTGACACCTGAACACCTGACACTTCTTACGCTACCCACCCCCAGATAAAAAATTGCCCACTAAAGTAGAGGTAGAGGATGAGGGAAGGGTATAAAACAAGCCGGTTAATCCAGGGATTTTGCCCCCAGCGGGCGAGCAGCAGGAAGGTGGGGAAAAAGGCCAGGGCATACCGGGAAAAGGAGTACAGCGGCTTCAACTCTGAGGTGGGCAGCAGCATGAAAAAGAGCAGCGGTGCTGCGTACAGACCCCAGGTGAGACCCAAGCGGCGGAAGGCCAAAATGGTTGTCACCAGCAGCAGTAGCGCACAGAAGAAATCAAACCATAAGGTAAATTCGCCGGTGCGGGCGGCAGCGCCGAGGAACATCGTTTGCAGGGCGCGCAGCACATCATAACCGGGCAGGCCGGTTTGCTGGTGCCAATAGGTCTGGTACATGACGCTCAAAGGAGGCAGCCCCACCGCCCACCGGTAAACGAGAAAGAGAAAAGTGCCGATGCCGGGCAGCAACACGGCCGTACCCTCCCCCACCCCTCTCACATCTTTGCCCACACCACCAGACCAGCGCTGCCGCCAAAACTCATACGCCAACGGTACCACCAGCACCCAGCCCGTCAGCCGCGTCAGCGATGCCAGCAAGCCCAACAGCCCCGCCTGCCAAAACGCGCCCCGCCGCGCCGACCAGAGCGAAGCCAACGCCAGCAGCAAAAAGAGGGACTCGGTATACGGGGCCAGGAGGAAAAAGGCTGTCGGAAACAACGCCAGATAGATGACGGTGCGCGTAGCATGTTGCGGGCCAATTTCGGCCGCAGCCACTTTATGCAGCAAGATAAACAGCCCCAGGCAGGCCAGATTGGCCACCAGGATGGCGGCGGTCATGTGTGCTGTGTGGCTGCTGCCCAATGGAAAAGCGACGGCGCGAATGAACCAGGGATAGAGCGGCGGAAAGACGGAGTCGGCCTCGTTCTGGTAGCCATTGGCAGCAATGGCCGTGTAGTGCAACGTATCGAAGCGCTGCCAGGGGCCGAGCAGCCATCCGGCCACACCACTGTCGAGGGTAGGCTGACCCTGATACGGCCGTAACACCTCATCCGGTTCTGGCGGTAAGGGCTGCACCAACAGGACCACTATCGCCCACACCGTCAAAAACAACCGCAAGGACACAAAGATAATCAGGCCGTTTTTCACGGCCGGGTCTCTCATCCTGCTCACTGCTTACCGCTCACTGATCACTGTCCTCACGGCCGTCCGCCAACGACTTGGGCAGTTCTAGATCAGACTCATACGGCCCGGCTTCACCGTCAACAACTTCCCCTTCCACCACAACACCGTTGAAATCATTCTGCCGCACCCACATCTGCCTACTCAGCAGCCCCCCTTGCTGCCGCACACGAAAAGCAGCCACCAGCAGCAATACACCAACCGCCAGGGAGAAAATGCCCGTCACCCAGACCAGGCTCACCGCCAGCGGCCCGGTCAGGGCAAACATCAGCACACCAAAGCCAAGCAGCAGCAGCCCAATGAAGATGTTGGTAAACGGCCGTCGCCTTTGCACCGCCTGTAACACATTCACGCCGCCGCTAATCAACAGGCCAAAGCCGGTCAGGTAGAGGATGAAGGTGAAGGCAATCGTGACAATCTCCAGCACGGCCACAAAGATGAGCAGCCCCAGGATGATTTCGGCCAGCCCCATGAACAGCCGGTTGCCCCAGTTGGGTCGGCGATACCACACGGCCGTGACCAACCGCCACCCCCCATCCAACACCAACACCACACCCAACAACTGCACCGGCAGCGCCGCCGTCGCCTGCGGATTGAGCAGGGCAAAAATACCCATCGCCAGGGCGATCAGCCCAATCAGGAGTAACACGACCCACAACCGCTGCCAGACGCGGATGACGTGATGGTTGTTTGTGTTCATGGGTAAAAAGGTAATTGGGTAATTGAGTAATTGTCACAGAATTACCCAATTACTCAATTACTCAATTACGCCTAAATTCCCGATCCGCCCGTCACTTCCAGGGTGTGCCCGGTGATGTAAGCCGCCAGCGGCGAGGCCAGCAGCAAAATACCACCCGCTGCCTCTTCCGGCGTACCGGGCCGCCCTAACGGGATCACCATGGGGGCCATTTGCCGCATCTGGTTGGGGATGCCAATCGCCACTTCCTTGTCGCCAATGGCAATCGTTTCCCCCTTTTCTTTGGCCTGGGTCATGCGCGTGTC
>CAADGU010000492.1 GCA_900696625.1 uncultured Chloroflexota bacterium
CAGTTTCGGTGGTAACGGCCGTTCGCGGTGTTTGAGAATAGTTCCTTTTTTAGGGGTATCGCTGTCTTTACACAGATTGTCCTATATCTCGTATTGAGATAAACTTTGGCTATGCACGTCATTTCAAGGAAGGCGCTCCAACAATTTTGGCTACAATACCCTGACAGCCAATCTTCTTTGTCACGATGGTACAAAATTATGGAGCAAAATGACTTTGCCAGCTTTAGTGAGGTACGCCTTACGTTTCCATCGGCTGACAAGGTTGGCAATTTGATAGTTTTCAACATTAGTGGAAACAAATATCGGCTTATCGCCTCCATCCATTTCAACCGCAGTAAAGTGTACATTCGCTATGTGTTGACACATGCTGAATATGACAGAGGAGCATGGATAGAATGACTATAATGATTCAGGAAATCCAACCGCATTGGACAGTGATCGGCCCTTACCTATCTATTCGCAATGAAGCAGAGTATCACCAGGCGGTTGTGCGGCTTAATGCGTTGATTGATGAGGTGGGTGACGATGAAGATCACCCGCTTTATGAATTTTTAGATACGTTGGGGGCGATCATTCAGCTTTATGAAGAGAAACACTACCCTATGCCAGCGGTGAGCGGCGCGGAAGTGCTGCAATATCTGATGGAGGAACACAACTTGCGGCAAAGCGACTTGCCGGAAGTGGGATCGCAGGGGGTGGTTTCCGAAGTTCTCAATGGCAGACGGGAGCTAAACGTCAGGCAAATTCGAGAATTGGCGCAACGATTTCATGTTTCCCCGGCCGTTTTCATATAACAACACCGGTAACCGCGCTGTATCAACTCTTGATCGTTAAGAGGCTCGGATACCAACGTAATGATGAAGTATATTGGCATCGTAGATAGTGATTTGAGAGTACCAATAGGGCTGGACTGGAACCCAGATGGTAAGAGTATTGCCGTTCGTGGGACTGGTGGAGTTAGTCTGTTTAGTAATTTACTGCATAAGATCGCATCATTAAAAATGCCGGAAAACGAAGAATCCACCAGGACACAATTTAACTCTGTGGCCTGGAATTCCGAAGGGACTAAATTAGCAGGTGCGCGTAGTTTTGGAACAGTGGTTGTTTGGGATATTGCGTCAGGGAATATTGAACATGGTCTTAATTTCAAGCTGTCATTTATTAAGAGTGCCAAATGGTATCCAGATGGCACAAGAATGGCTTGTGCAGGAGATAAAGGAACTATACAAATATGGGAGACAACAACAGAGCAGTTGCTTGCAACTCTAACATCTCCCTATCGCCAGGGCATATTGGAGCGGATAGCTGATTTTCTGATTTTTGAGGGTCCCCCCAAGATTCAAAGCTACGGTAAGATGGAGTCCTGACAGTACGAAACTGGCTGGACTTACACCTGATAATCAGGTGAGAGTCTGGGATGCCGACACATACGAGTTACTATATTCTTTTAAGGGACATACCCGTCAGCCTTTCTCAATATCATGGAGCCCTGATAGCACAAAAATCGCAAGTGCTGGATTAGACAAGAGAGTGATAATTTGGGATGTAGTGAAAGCGACCAGATTGAAAAGCTGGAAGGCCAAGTCTGATATTCAAACAATTGATTGGAGTCCTGACGGGAAAAAACTAGCTGGGGCAACACGGACTGTAACAGGTAGAGCAGGCTTATATAGCCCAACAATTACCGTTTGGGATTCGAGCAATGGCAACATACTTAACACTGTTGAAAATCATGTCACAACGATTAGCGATTTAGCCTGGAATCCTGACGGTACAAAAATTGCAGTTATTGATTCTGACTCTGTGGTTGAAATTTGGGAAGTATAGAAATGTCGGATGTTTGTGTCCCTTTCATGGGGTGTGGAAACTGACATAAGTGGCAATTGAGGCGGAAAAATGAGATGAGGATTTGCGTAGCGCAAACTGGACCTGTTAAAGGTGATATTAGAAGGAACGTTGAGAATCACAAACGGCTGATTGCCACGGTCGTACCCCACCACCCTGACCTCATCATCTTCCCCGAACTGTCGTTGACGGGCTATGAACCGACGTTGGCCAAAGAATTGGCGATGGCTGTGGACGACGGCCGTCTCGCCGACTTCCAAACCATCGCCAATGTTCGGCAGGTGACGGTTGGCGTGGGTGCGCCCATCATTCAGGGGGCCGGTATCTGCATTGGCATGGTGCTGTTCCAGCCGGGCCAGCCCCGGCAGCTTTACGCCAAAAAGTATTTACACGCCGATGAAGAGCCGTTTTTTGTCAGTGGGCACAGTTCTGTGGAGATGCTTGGCGACAAAAACGAGGTAGCTCTGGCGATTTGTTATGAATTGTCCGTGCCCTCCCATGCCGCGCGCGCCCATGAAAACGGGGCGGCGATTTATATTGCCAGTGTAGCCAAATATGCGCGGGGCGTGGCTGCCGCCCACCAACGATTGGCCGAGATTGCCCGTGACTATGGGATGACTGTTCTGATGTGCAACAGTGTGGGCCTGGCCGATGGCGATTTATGCACGGGTAACACGGCCGTCTGGAATGTGCAAGGGACGCTGCTGGGGCAGCTTGATGACACCCATGAAGGCATCCTCATTTTTGACACAGACGACCAGGAACTCACCATCAATCAGATGCAGACATGACATTTTGGAAACCTGTCATATCTAACAGGCGACATTTCTCCCTATCAAACAATCCCCCAGATCGTGTATACTGTCCCCAGGCGAGCCGCCTTCAAAAAGACCCCGTACTTTGCATCGCAGCTACAGAATTGTTATTGAGTAATTGGGTAATTATGTAATTACGCAATTACATAATTACCCAATTACCTCTTCAAGGAGGAAAAATGAACAGGCTGCAAGAACTCCACGAGCTGGGGCAGTCCACCTGGCTCAACTACATGCGTCGTTCCTTTTTACAATCCGGCGACCTGCGCACCCGTGTGGCCGAAGGCATTCAGGGCCTCACCGCCAACGCCGCCAACTTTGAAGCCACCATCGCCAGCGAAGCCGATTATGACGAAGCCATCTGGGAACAGGTAACGGCGGGCACACCAGCCCCCGCCATCCATCGCACCCTCATCATCCATGACGTACAAATAGCGGCCGACTATATGCACGCCATCTACCAGGAAAGTCATGGGCTGGACGGGTACGTGAGCCTGGAATTGGACCCGGTATTGATGTATGACGCGGTGAATACGGTAGCCGAAGTGCGCCATCTGGAAGCGCAAATCAACCGGGCGAATGTGATGGTCGAAGTTCCGGCCACACCGGCCGGCATTGAGGCGGTGAAAACGCTGACGCGGGATGGCGTCAGCATCAACATCACCCACGTCTTTTCAGTGGATGCGTATGAACGGGTGGCCCAGGCATACATTGAGGGGCTGGAGGTGTTTCTGGATACACACAGCGTGTGGCGTTTTACGCCCACCTCGGTGGTCTCCTTTTCCGTGTCGGCCATTGATGAGGCGGTAGACCCGCTGCTGGCAGAACAAGGCGAACGGGATTTGCTGGGACGCACGGCCGTCGCCCAGGCCAGGCAATTAGTCGGCCGTTGCCGGCACATCTTCAGCGGCCCCCGCTGGGACAAAGTGGCCCGGCGCGGCGGGCGCATCCTGCGCCCCAAGTGGAGCCGCACCACGCCGCGTAACCCGGCCTACGCCGACACCTACTACGTGGAAGCCCTGATTTGCCCGGACAGCGTCACCACCTTCTCATTGGAAACATTGGCCGCCTTTCTGGATCACGGCCGTGTGGAATCCCACATCGCCGCCTGGCCGGAACAGGCCGAGAGCCATTTGCAGCGCATAGAGGAACTGGGCATCAATCTGGACGCCATTGCCAGCCGTTTGCAGCAGGAATACCTGCGCGCCTCCGAGCAGCAGTTCCAGGCCATCACCCGGCGCATCAGCCGTAAGCGGGATGAATTGGAGAAAGTGTGGCAGCGCACGGCCGTACATGGGGCCATACACCCGGCCGTGATGACAGAACTGCCAACGCAAAGACAGGCGATAAGGTAATAACCGAAACGACTCTACAGGATTTCATGGGGTTCGGCGTGGCGGGTGATGCGTGTGGTCCCTCTGCTCACGCATTACTCGTCACGCATCACGGCCGTTACCCTACTGCCCGCACCAGATAAACGACAAGCCCGGCCACCGCCGCCCCTGCCAGCGTCCACAACATACTCACCTTAAAACGAAACAGCGCCAGGAAAGCGGCAATGGCAATCAGTAAAGCTGCCCCATCAATGGTAGACAGGTCGGGCACATACAGGCGCAGCGGCCCCCAATAGACCTCATTCACCGTGCCAAAAATGACGTTCAACGAAAACCAGACCGCCAGATTGAGAATGACACCCACCACCGCCGCCGTAATGGCCGACAGCGCCGTTGTCAATGATTGGCGGCTGCGCAAACCTTCAATGTAAGGCGCGCCCAGGAAAATCCACAAGAAACAGGGCACAAACGTCACCCAGGTTGTTAAAACCGCGCCGATCACACCCGCCGTCAGCGGTGACAGCGCTCCCGGATGACGGTACGCGCCCATGAACCCCACAAACTGCACCACCTGAATCAGCGGCCCCGGCGTGGTCTCAGCCATGCCCAACCCATCCAACATCTCGCCGGGTTGCAACCAGCCATACGTATCCACCGCTTGCTGGGCAATGTAGGCCAATACTGCATATGCCCCCCCAAACGTGACCACCGCTGCCCGGCTAAAAAAGAGGCCAATATCCAGCAGCGTATTCCGGTCGCCATAGACCAACCACAGCAGCAGCAGCGGCGCAAACCAGAGCAGCAAACAGACCAGCAGGGTGATGAAGGCGCGTCTGGTAGACGGCCGTGTATGGGGCGCACTGGCATCGTCAATTACGGCTTCATCAGGCACGTCCCGTTCCCGGCGCACACCAAACAGTTCCCCCCATCGGCGGCCAGCCACCAACCCCACCAGGCCGGCCACAATGATGATAAAAGGAAACGGCGCATTAAAAAAGAAGATAGCCACAAAAGCCAGCGCCGCGATCCCTTGTAACACCCGGTTTTTCAGGGCGCGCTTGCCAATGCGCAGCACCGCCTCCGCCACCACCGCCATCACCGCCGGTTTCAGGCCATAAAAGATGGCCTGCACAAAAGTGACATCCTGGTATTGAGCATACAAAATGCTCAGCGCCAAAATAGAAAGAAAGCCGGGCAAGATAAACAGCAATCCCGCGGCTAATCCCCCCTTCACGCCATGCAGCAGCCAGCCCAGGTAGGTGACTAGCTGCTGCGCCTCCGGGCCGGGCAGCAGCATGGCATAATTCAGCGCGTGCAAAAAACGGGCCTCGCTGACCCACTTTTTCTCCTCCACTACCAGGCGGTGCATCACGGCCATTTGCCCCGCCGGGCCGCCAAAGCTGTAGATGGCGATCCGCACCCAAACCCGCAATGCTTCGCGGAAGGTAACGGCCGTTTGTCTGCTTTCTGTTTGTTCCATGAAGACTTGCCGGACGTGAGACATCCGATTTCTTGAAGAAGTCGGATGTCCGGTGGTGACTACTTGCCAGAACTATCGATCAAAGATGAGAAATACGCTGATGCTAACGAAGGCCACGGGACCAATCAATCCTCCCACTAACACCACAATATCAATAATGTGCAACAGCAAGCGGTTGATGGCGCTGCCGCCTTTGGCATCCCATGTGCCGGCGCCCGCGCCGCCAAACCAACGGGCATCTGACTGATCTTCGTTTACCTGCACCCCTAAAAGCGCCCCCAGCCACCGCGCCAGGCGCGGCCGTACCACGCTAAAAAAAAGCTCGATGTACTGAATGTAGGCCGCCAACATGCCAATCACCAGAAAACCGAGCAAAACCTCTTGTAATCCCACGCCGGGCGCGTCGGTGAGCAGGGCGTACACGGCAAAAAAGAAAAAGGCCGAGCCAAAAATTAGCAGCGCCCCTAAACCAGGGGGCATATTGCCGAAGGCGTTCAAGATGGGATTGCTGCTGTGGTAGCGGTAAACATTGGGTGGCAGCCATTCAGCCAACCCCTGCCAGTCGGGGTCAGATTGGGCATAGAGGGTGAGTGTGAGTACGGCCGTGTCCCCATCCACATCAGCCCGGCGGCTAAACTGCATGTTCCCATCCGGGTCTTGCCACGTCAGCCGGAATCCTGTAGACGGCCGTCCCTGCACGTATAACACATCCTTCCGCCCCCGCCGCAGTTCCACCACCGCCCCCTTACCCGGCGGCAGCCCCGCCACCACCTCCCGAATCACCCGTTCATCTGGCTCGTTGCTAACAATCTTGCGGTTCACCTTCAGATTCATATAGTTTCCTCGACACAAGTAAATCAATGAGATTGGAGATTGGGAGATTGGGAGATCACCCCCTCACCTGCTCACCTGCTCATTGTCTACTGCTCACCGCTCACTGCACCCCACAACCCATACCCCGCCAGCCGCCGCTCTTCGCGCCGGTGATGCTGCTCGTGAATTTCGTGGACGTGCGCCACCTTTTCGGCTATGCCTGTTTCCAGCCACAATTTGCCGTTCTCTGGCGTGGCCAGGCTGCCCGCGCCATACGCCCCCGTTTTGGTGTCATCATCCCAGGGTGGATTGGCAACCAGGTCGCCGCCTTCAATCCAATCCATGTAATAGTTGGGTGTACTCACAAAATCCGTCTCATCTACCACCCGCTCCATATGCACCAGGTCTGGGCGCAGGTGCAAAATCATCGCCGTTTCCAGTTCCCCGGCGTGCCCCATGCCGCCCCGCGCCGAACGGCGCGTAGCCTGCACCACCGGCGCAGCCAGATGGCCGGAAGTATGCAGCCAGGCAGTGGCGCAGAAGATACGACGGTGGCGCTCCCCGGCATATTTCACCACATTCACCAGGAAGGAACAGCTGCCGCCATGCCCGCTCATCAAATAAAAGCGGTCAAAGCCTCGCCCCACCAGCACATCCACCACCGCCAGCCAGAAATCTTCAAAGGCCCGCCCGCCACAATTCAACGTCCCGGCAAAGGAGGCGCGATGGGTGCTGACGCCATAGGGGAAGACGGGCAGGCAAGTGGCAAGATCGGGAATGGACACGGCCGTGCCCTGCCCAATCGCCTCAATAATCAACGTGTCTGTGTTCATGGGCAGGTGGTAGCCGTGTTGTTCCGTGTGGCCGATGGGCAGGATGAGCAGGTGATGAGGTGAAGGCGGCGAAGACGCCGGGGTGATGGGGTGTAGAGGCGGGACAGGTGGGTAATACCCTGGTTGTTCACCCAAACCTGTGGCCCACCTGTCTCGCCCCCCGGTGGTGGGGTGAGGCAGGGCTAAACGGTTAGGGCCGAGGTTGAGGTCTATGCCTGGCGGCGTGAGGGCATAGACGCGGCTAAAGCCGTCATCGCGCAGGCTGTCCAGCAGGTTAGCCACCAATTGCCCCAACACCGATTCCGGCACGGCCAACCCACTGCCCCGCCAGCCAAAGGGAATGGCCGGCAACAAACCAATGCGCGCGGGCTGCCCTAATGCCTCCGCCACTTTGGCCAGATCATACCCCTCGCCCAATGGCAAAACGAGCGGTGTATTACGGGGCAAAGCGGCCACTTCCGGCCAGGTCAGTTCGTCATACGGGAAAATGTCGGTCATGGTTGATTTCGGGCGTGGCATGGTCGAAGACCGGCCACAACAAGGTTGTTTGAGCGATGGCGAGAATTATAACGAAGATGTGAGCAAATGGGTGGCTGCGCTAAAATCCCATCATGCAGCTATATTTTGTCCGTCACGGTGAAAGCACAGCCAACCTCCTCCACGAGTTTGCCAACAGCGGGTGCAAACATCCGCTGACAGAAAATGGGGTAGCGCAGGCCCACACGCTGGCGCGCAAATTGTCCGGTCACCAGTTCGCCAGCATTTATTCCAGCCCGGTCATGCGCGCCGTGCAAACAGCCCAGATATTGACCGAGAGTTTGTCAGCGCCCCTGACGATCACCGAAGCGTTACGAGAATGGAGTGTGGGCATTTACGAGGGTACAACCGACCCGGCTGGTTGGGAACTGCACCGGCAGGTACAAGAAGATTGGTTTATCCATCACAAACCGGAGAG
>CAADGU010000493.1 GCA_900696625.1 uncultured Chloroflexota bacterium
GAAACCACCGCCTGGTCAGAAGCGGCGCACGACGTGGTGGACAAGGCCGTGGCCTCATCTGCTTCGGCCCGTGATGCGGCTGCCGCCGAAACGGCCGCCTGGGAACAAACCACGCAGGCAGCCGTAGACACGGCCGTTGCCCAGTCAGCCGCCGCCCGCCAAAGCATGGCCGAAACCGCAGACGCCGTTGCGGCCGAAGCAGAAGCCGCCCGCCTAGCCCTGGAGGCCAGCCGGGATGAGGCGCTGGATGAGGCTGCCGCCTGGCGAGAGACTGCCCAAGAAAGCGCCACAGAAGCGATAGCCCAATCTGCGGTTGTGCGAGAAGCGGCGGCGGCCGCCGCCGCGGCCGAAACGGCCGCCTGGTCGGAAACAGCCCAAGAGGCGGTAGACACGGCCGTTGCCACTTCCACTGCCGCTCGTGACGCAGCGGCGGCCGAGGCTGCGGCCTGGGGTGAAACGGCGCAAGAGGTTTTAGACACGGCCGTCGCCGAAGCGGCAGCGCTGCGGCAGAAAGCGGAGGAACAAATTAAATTTGCCGTCACTTTTACGCCCATTACCGAAGCCATTGATGAAATGGGTACGGCCGTGCAGGAGAAGTGGACAGAAGTTGTGTATGAAGCCGTACCCGACATCAAATATCCCATCCAGTTCGACCTGGCGGAAACAAACGGCCCGGAGAACGGCGAACCGGCTGCCGTATCGGATACGGCCGTATCCGATACGGCCGTAGATGACGCCGTCAATCGTTTGTTAGAAAAAGGTGTACTGGTAGCCGATGATACCATCAAGCAGGCATTGGCCAAGGCGACCCAGGAAGAAGAGAATTAACGGAGATCCCTAAATGACAGATGAAATAAAAGAAGCCGTAATCCAGACAGATGAGAGCGCCAATGGCAAGGGCACGGCTGTGCGCAAAAAGCGCACCCCACCAGCCGCTGCTCAAGCCGCCGACCAGGCAGCCACCACCAACCAAACAGAACCACCACCGCTCGATCGGATAGACGAAACATCCTTGCAAGGACTCTTTGAAGAAGTCCAAGCCATGGACGACAAAGGGCCAACCACCCGACCTCATGCCTTTGTGGTAATGCCCTTTGGCAAAAAGAAAGGGTTTGAAGGCCAGATACTCGATTTTAATGCCATCTATACCGAACTTATTAAACCCGCCCTGGAAGATGCCGGCTTTGAACCGTTCCGCGCCGACGAAGAGACGGTCAGCGGTGACATTCTCACCGATATGTTTCAAGAACTGCTGCTGGCCGACCTGGTCATTGCCGACATGAGCATTGACAACGCCAACGTCTTTTACGAATTGGGCGTGCGCCATGCCTTTCGCAAACGAGGCGTGGTACATATTCAATCCGGCCGCGCCTACATGCCGTTTGACATTTTCAACGTGCGCACTATTCCTTACCACACCAGCCCCGATGGTATACCCGACCCCGCATTTTTGGAAAAAGACCGGCAAGCCATTGCCCGCGTCTGCCGTGATACCTACGCCTCAGACGCCGAGGCCATTCACAGCCCCATCTTCAATTTACTCACCGGCCTGGTAGAAGCCGACCGTGGAACTCTGCGCACACCGCTGGCGACCGGCTTTTGGCGTGAATATAACGAATGGCGAGAGCGCGTGACCATTGCCCAACGGCAAAAGCGCATTGGCGACATTCTGGTACTCACTGAAGAAATCAGCAATCCGCTCATCAAAGAAGAGGCGGTAGCAGAAGCCGGGCGCGCCCTGCGCAGTATGGGCCGGGATGAACTGGCCCTGCAACAATACCGCCAGGGATTGGAAATCAACAGCAAAAATGCCGATTTTCGGCGGCAAGAGGCGTATTTCCTAAACCGGCTGGGGCGGGTGGATGAAGCCATTGTGAAACTGGAAACATTATTGGCAGATGATCCTCACGACACGGAAGCCATTGCTTACCTGGGGCGCATTTACAAAGATATGTGGATGGAGTCGTGGATTAACATGGCAGACGACGAGAAACGGCTGCAAGAAGCATTTGAGAGTTACCACTGGTTGTTGATGTCTTACCATACGTATCTAAATGGCTATTACCAGAATTTGAACGAGTATTATCCGGCAGTCAATGCGTACACACTGGCGACGATTTTGGTGAAACTGGCTGATATGTATGACGATAAGGAGGATCCAGACCCGGAGATCACGGCCGTGCGCGAAACACTACCCAGCCTGGAAGGCGCGCTCATCTTTTCCCTGGAAGCCAGAATCCAGAACGAAAACAGTGATTTCTGGACGTTAGTTTCGCTGGCGAACCTGCGGGTGATGACGGCCGAACGACCGCGCCAGGTCACCCGCGCCTACCGCAAGGCGCTCACCGCCACCCGCCAAAATGCTTTCTTTTTAGAATCGGAACTGCAACAACTAAAGATTCTGAAATCATTGAACATGCGCGAAACCTACGTGGACGCGGCCATGAAGATATTGCAGGCCGAACTGGCGCGTATTCGTAAGGACGACATGGGCGGTGATGAGGGCAAAACGGCCATGACGACGGCCGTGCGTTCCTTCGTCTTTGCCGGGCATATGCTAGACCGTCCCGACCGCGCCATCACCCGTTTCCCCACCACTCTGGAAACCGAAGTTCGCAAACAGATACAGGAAGCATTGGACAAAGCAAAGGCGGATACAAATGACCATGCTTTTGTGGGCGGTGCTGCCTGTGGCGGCGACATTATCTTTATCGAATGTTGCCTGGAACATGGTTTGCAAGTGAGCGTCTACCTGCCTTATGCCGAGCCACTCTACATCAAACAGTTCATCAGTTATGGCGGCGAACGTTGGGTGGAGCGTTATTATGCCCTGCGCAACAATCCTCAGGTGAACATCCGTTTCCAACCCGAACGCCTGGGCAAGGTGAAAAAAGGGGACAATTTGTACGAACGGAACAACCGGTGGGCGCTTTACTCGTCGCTATTTCTGGGCATTGACCGGGTGCGCATGATTGCCCTGTGGGACGGCAACAGCAGCGCCCAACAAGATATGGATGGACTGCTGGTAAGCCACATGGTCAGCCAGATGCGGCAGATGGGTGGGGTAATAGAACATCTCAACATCACCAAATTTTGATCCCTCCCGGCCCCACAATCTAGTAAACAAAAGGCCCGGCTGACTGCCGGGCCTTTTTATTTTCATTTTTGGTTTGAATTGGCTACTTTAGCGGGCAAACCGGTCAGAGCCGCTGCAACGAACCAGCGGTTATTCCCAAATATCCACCGGTATCAGACTGGTATCTGCTTTATCTTTGGGATAAGGCCATATTTCGCCTTTGATGCCCCGCGCCAGGTAAAAATCACCGGCGCGGACGGTTACAACACCTTCCAGAGTATGGATAACCACCTGGTGATTGGGATCGCCGGTCACATCTACCAGTGGCGCCAGATAGGTCAACGGCCGTTTCACATAACTACCCGCCTGTATTTCCAGATAACTTGCCTCAAAAATCTCCCGGTCTACCGGCCAACGATCTTTGGGCACATTCATCTCGCTGACAATATAGTCGCCATATTTGCACAACAGCGTTTCACCCCAGGGCGTCTGGATATTGGTCGTTTGCGGCTCATTTGGCCCCGGCAAAAATTGCACCGCCCGCCGCTCGATTGAATTTCGATAAGGTTTGAAGGGAAGATTTTGCAAAATGTCATCCCCCGCTCTAATTTCCATCATTGTCGTCATAAACATAAATAACCTCATTATGTGACTAAAAATAAGTCAGAGGGGGATAATAAGGAAGCGAGGCCTTTTTGTCAATAAGAATTCCGTAAAGAGCTAGACCATTTGTACTGCTCTGCCGTGACCGCTTCTCAGCCCGCAGGGATGCTCTTCCAGACCATGCCACCCCATCTCTGCCGGCTAACCCGTCAGGCAAGCCGTCAAATGTCACCACGCCGTTGGGCGCGGCCGTACCCCCACCACAAAAAAACACGGCCGTACACCACCTACGTCATCCCGCCTAACCAGGTAGCCAGCAGTCGCGGGCGGTTCAGCAGTACGGCCGTTAGCCCGACGCGCATCTGGGTGGCCGTGGCGTGGACGGCCGTGCCGCTGTGGGTCTGCGTCACGTTTCCGTTTATCTGCGCGTTCAGGTGGTAATCGTCTACGGCCGTGACCGGAACAGCATCGCTATACACTTTCAAGGTCACATCGCTAAAAGTCAGGTAGCCTTTGTCCAGGGC
>CAADGU010000494.1 GCA_900696625.1 uncultured Chloroflexota bacterium
GGAACGGCCGTCTCGTTGATGACCCCGCCACCTTTTTCGTCCCCCCCCGTTCGGCCTATACACCGCAAATTCCGCGCCTGTTCAGCGAGCGGCTGCGGGACAATATCTTGCTCGGTTTGCCGGAGGCTGAGGTGGATTTGGCGGGGGCGGTGGACACGGCCGTGCTCACCCCAGACATCGCCACGTTAGAAAATGGGCTGGACACGGTGGTGGGGCCACGTGGGGTGCGACTCTCCGGCGGGCAGGTGCAGCGGGCGGCAGCGGCGCGCATGTTGGTACGCCAGCCACAACTGCTTGTCTTCGACGACCTCTCCAGCGCCCTGGACGTGGAAACGGAGCAAAAACTGTGGCAGGGTCTCACGCATCACGCATCACGCATCACGTTTCTGGTCGTTTCCCACCGCCGTCTGGCATTGCAGCGGGCAGATCAGATCATTGTGCTGCGTGACGGCCGTATCGCCGCCCAGGGCACATTGAATGAATTGCTGCTCACATCGCCGGATATGCGGCAGTTGTGGCACGGGGATGGGGGAGTAATTGAGTAATTACCCAATTACTCAATTACTCAATTACATTCTGGTACATCAATGAACTACGAACTACTAAGGGCACGGCCGTTACCGGGATGGTACGGCCGTCGTCCAAACAAATTTCTGAATAACCGCAGCCGTAAATTTCTGTCTTATTACCGGCCATATGGGCGTTTGTTTGCGGCGGACATGGCCTGCGCTTTTGTCGTCTCCGCCACCACGCTGCTCATCCCCTTGTGCGTCAGCTACATCACCCGGAATGTATTGGCCGAACAGTCGCCAGACACCCTGCGCCAGATTGTGGGTATGGGCGTGGTGATGATGGCGCTGATTGCCATTCACACCGTCAGCAACATGTTTGTGGCCTACCAGGGGCATATGATGGGGGCGATGATGGAGCGGGACATGCGCCAGGAGTTGTTTGACCATTACCAAAAGCTCTCTTTTGCTTTCTACGATGAACAAAAAGTGGGGCAGTTGATGACGCGCCTGACCAATGATTCCTTTGATCTGGCGGAACTGTTTCATCATGGGCCGGAGGATATTGTCATTTCCCTGCTCAACTTCGTGGGCGCGTTTGCCATCTTGTTCGTGATTAACGCGAAGCTGGCCTTGCTTGTTTTTCTCTTTTTGCCCATCATGGCCGTGTATGCCTACCATTTCAACAAGAAGATGAAGACGGCGCTGCGCCGCAGCCATGATCGCATCGGCGACATTAACGCCCAGGTGGAGGATTCGCTGGCGGGGATTCGCGTGGTGCAGTCGTTTAGCAATGAGGCGGTGGAAAAGGGGAAGTTTGGGCGGGAAAACGGCCGTTTCCTGGACAGCCGCCGCGATAGTTACCGCAGTGAAACCTACTTCTACGAAGGGTTGGTCGCCTTCACCCAACTGATGACGGTGGCCGTTGTCGTCTTTGGCGGCATCAGCATCGTCCATGCGGCGCTCGATTTGCCCGACCTGATCACCTTTTTGCTGTGTGTAGGCATCCTCATTGAACCCATCCGCCGCTATGGGAATTTCACCCGGCTGTACCAGGAAGGGCTTGCCGGTTTTGCCCGGTTTATGGAGGTGCTGGAAGTAGCGCCGGATATTGAGGATACGGCCGAGGCCGTTGAACTCACCCAGGTACAGGGAAACGTCTCCTTCAGGGATGTCAGTTTCCGGTACAAAGATGGGCACGGGTACGTCTTCAAGAACCTGTCGTTGGATATAAAAGCCGGGGAATATGTGGCTTTGGTGGGGTCATCGGGCATTGGCAAGACGACGCTTTGTTCGCTCATTCCCCGTTTTTATGATGTGCGCGAAGGGGCGGTGTTGTTGGACGGCCGTGACATCCGCGAAATTCAACTGGCTTCCCTGCGCCGCAACATCGGCATTGTGCAGCAAGATGTTTACCTGTTTGCCGGGACGGTGGCCGAGAATATCCGTTACGGCAAACCGGAGGCCAGCGCCGACGAGATTGTGGCTGCCGCCAAACAGGCCAACGCCCACGACTTCATCATGGCTTTGCCGGATGGGTATGACACCGACATCGGCCAGCGCGGCGTGAAACTCTCCGGCGGCCAAAAACAGCGCCTATCCATTGCCCGCGTCTTTTTGAAAGACCCGCCCATCCTCATTTTTGACGAGGCGACCAGCGCGTTGGACAACGAAAGTGAAAGAGCCATCCGCGATTCATTGGAGAAGTTAAGCAACAACCGCACCACCCTCGTCATCGCCCACCGCCTGTCAACGGTGCGCAATGCGCAACGCATTGCGGTGTTGACGGACAATGGCATTACAGAACAAGGCACACATGAGGAGTTGATGGCTTTGGGTGGCGCTTACGCCAATCTGTACAACATGCAGTTGAGCATCTAAACCTTGAGAAGATGGTCGCTCAACTTCTTAAGCAGGCGCTTATGTCGTTCTGGAGAAATGGAACCAATGCTCCCTATCAGTTTGCTGTTGGGAATCACGGCTAAGAAACCAAGCCGAACGAGAGAATCAGATACCAACCCGCTAGAGGCAAAATCCTTATCCTGGCGGGCAATGATTTCGTCGAAACCAGGCACCCTTTGGTGCAGTTGGGTGCTGATGCCACAAACAAGCGCATCATTAAAAGGTGGCATGACCCGCAGAAAAAGAGCAGGACGATTCTTGATTTGTCCGTCGGCCTGCGGAAGTGGTGTGAGTACGATGTCACCTTGTTTCATAAGTTGGGTTTGGCTCTTTAATCATGGTCAGTGGATATTCTGGCTCATCCTCTCCATACGCAAGGCTCAGCCCTTCAGCAGAAAGTGTGAGCCAGGCCATCTGTTCCGCATCGGGCTTCTTAATCACCGTAACCAGCAGATGCGTATTGGGCTGAAGCTCATATGGTTCATCTAGTAAGATTTGTTTTCCATCAAAATGAGCGCGCAAGACTATTGTTTCCATGTTCACAATTTACCATTAACAGCTCGTCTGGGCAATGACTACATGGCTCACGCAAAACCCGGCAAATGGGTTAGCGTACCCACTTTCTAAATCCAATAGAAATAAGGGTCACCAAGATGCCAAAATATAACCCGGCAAACAATCCCAGAGTTATCAGGCCGAAGACTGGAGGGAACTCTTCACTAAATAGGCCATAGCCAATCATCGTAGTGATCGCAGTGGTGATAATGGCAACAACCAAAGTATGAAGGGTTTTCTGTGGACGAATGATTAGCAGTATAACTGCAACAAGAAAACCAACAACTACCCATCTTGCGCAGCTTAGTACAAGTCGGCCAATTACGACAATGCCTGCTGCTGGCCCTGCGGTGTCAGGCCAATCACTGAAATCAGGATAGAAAAAAAGGATTTCAACAAATGGCGCTAATAGAAGGAACCCTATGCCTAACAACAACAAACCAGTCCCTTTGCCAACTTCAACGATTTCTGCTTTGTTCATGGACTGGTTCATCAAATGGAACAAGGAGTTTTTTCATATGCTGTTTATGCATTTCACTACACCGTAACATAAATAACTTAAAACTCCCAACGAAGCCTGAGCTTGTCGAAGGCTGGCCTATGCCGGGCTTCGACAAGCTCAGCCCTCGTCACGTCAATGGATAAAAACTTCTGTTACCCTGTATTCACGGGTGATGGCCTGAATTTCTTCATAAGTGATGTCGCCTAGCCCAGACAGAACACTTGAGAGTTTGAGAACAGGCTTCTCTGATGTGGGCTTTTGCAGGATTTGGATTTCTACCTGCTCATTTTCGGCAAGGTTTAGTGGTTTTTGTGGTTTAAGGACGCCGTTTTTGTAAACGGCCGTAACAGTTTGAACGTTCATCAGTAAGTTCCTTTTGCTTGAGGTTATTATACACATGAAATCAGTTGATTGGACGCCATATGACGATGTGAATGGGATATTGCGGCGGTTGTTGACCGGCGCGCGGGCCATTTTGGGCGACAACTTTGTGGGCATGTACCTGGATGGTTCACTGGCGAGTGGGGATTTTGAGTACGAGACGAGTGATATTGATTTTGTGGTGGGTACTGCCGTGCCTGCCACCCCGGAACAAATGGATCAACTGGTGCAGTTGCACGGCCGTATCGGCCACTCTACTTCCAAGTGGGCTATGGAAATCGAAGCGGCTTACATCCCGGTAGAGGCGCTGCGCCGCTATGACCCGGCCAACGCCACACACCCCTACATTGACCGCGGCGACTGCCGTTTGCGTTGGGAACATCTGGCGATGGATTGGGTCATTCACCGCCATGTGCTGCAAACCAGCGGCATCACATTAGCCGGGCCGCCCATTCAAACGCTGGTTGATCCGGTTACGCCATATGAACTGCGGCAGGCCGTGATCGGGCTTTTCAATTTCTGGTGGCTGCCCATGAGCCAGGAACCGGCGCAGTTGGTCGAAGAAGGCTACCGCCGCTACGCCGTCCTGACAATGTGCCGGATGTTGTACACGCTGGCAAAGGGGGCGGTGGTTTCCAAACCGGCGGCAGCGCAATGGGCGCTGGACAATCTGGAAGCGCGGTGGCAGCCGTTAATCGCGTGGGCCATGGCCCGGCCAACGGCCGTGCCCACGAATAATTTGCATGAAACACAGAATTTTGTCCAATCGGTAATACCGTTTGTAGTAGCCGCTTCAGCGGCGTATAACGGCGATAAATCGCCTACTACGAACATGGACAC
>CAADGU010000495.1 GCA_900696625.1 uncultured Chloroflexota bacterium
CCTCTGAGGTCTGCCCCGCTGAGGTATGCCCCGCTGAGGTATGCCCCTCTGAGGTATGCCCCTCTGAGGTCTGCCCCGCTGAGGTCTGCCCCGCTGAGGTATGCCCCTCTGAGGTCTGCCCCGCTGAGGTCTGCCCCGCTGAGGTATGCCCGCCATTCTACTGCGAGCCTGACACCTTCAGCGCCGTCGCTTTGTAGCCAGGTGAGATGGTCGGCTAGTTTTTGCTGTAATTCACTGGTTTCCATCGAAAAACCTCCCAGAAAAGCAAACACCCCTACGGATTGCCCATTTGATTGCTAAGGTCAAATAGTGGCCGTAAGGGTGGGAAGCTAACTATAACAAAGTATGATGTTTTAGGGCAAGCATTTACACTATTCAACCTTAGCACTTGCGAGTGTAAATGATTTTTTTCTTTTTGGCAAGAGTTAATTCTTATGGACAATACTTTAACCGTTGAAGAAGCTGCAAAGATTTTGGGTTGCCATCCTGACATGATCCGTAAGTTATGCCGCGCTGGAACAATAGAGTGCGAAAAATTCAGCAACGTTTGGATGGTTGATCGTTCCAGTGTTGAAGACTATAAAACCAGGCCACGCCACAAACCGGGGCCAAAGCCAAAGAAAAAGCCCGATCCATGACCGGGCTTTTTAGTATATAGAACTTATGTACTAGGCAAAGGGCAATGTGACACCCCCTGTCACGATTCACGCTATTTTAACGCCGGGAAACCTCATTGCCGTTGGCGTCATACAACACGGCCGGATCGGGATCATCATTGTTCCAAATGGGGCCACCAAAGCCACAGTTGTACCCACCCTGCCCAGCGTCTTCAGCTTGTGCCCAGATGCGTAGCACCTGCCCCGGTTCAATGACGCCGCCTAATGTGCAGGATTGGTTTCCGGTTTCCGATACCAGCCGCCAGCCTGCCAGGTCTTGGGCCGTGCCCCCTGTATTTTGAATGTCCACATACTCTTCACGTTTGTTGACGCCAATGATGACCACTTGTGAAGGCGCTGGCGCTGGCGGTTCCGTTGGGAGTGGTGTGGCCGTTGGTTCTGCCGTTGGCGCGGGTGGTAATGTGGCCGCTGGTGGGGCAAGGGTAGGCGACGGGGCCACAGGTGCCACAACTGTGTTAGTTGCCACTGGTAATGGCGCATTGGTGGCCGGTGGTGGTGTGTTCGTGACCGGCTGGGGCGTGTTGGTGGGTGGCATTGGGCTGTTGGTGATGGTGGGGCGCAATGTGGGTGAAGGCGTAGCCGTGTGTGTGGGGGCAGGCGTGGGGCTGGCGGCCGCCGTATTGGTGGGGCGGGCCGTGTTGGTTGGGGCAGGTGTAGATGTGGGGCTGGCTATGCCCGGCTCATCTGGTGCTGTTTCCGTTGGCGCGTCACTGGTCATCACGGCCGTGAGCGGCAAACAGCAACACATGGCCAGAATGGCCAACAGGGCAATCATCTGCTTTCGGCTTAATTGGCGTAGGCGCTGCATGGGCAATCCTCCTAAAAGCTGGTTTAGAAGATAATACCCGCGCCCCGTTTTGTTCTCAGAACAAAACGTTCTACCGTAGGCGTAAATTCTCCAATGGGCTGACGCGCCTCATCACGTCCTCCAAATCCATTTGCGCCGCTCTGACGTAGCGCATGGTGGTCTTTACATCGGCGTGGCCCATGATGCGCTGCAATTCCCACGCCGATATACCATTTTTCACCATCAGGCAGGCAGCGGTGGTACGTAAATCGTGAGGGCTGGCATCCACCCCCACTTTCTTGCCCAGCTTCTTCACCAACTGCTGCACACTGCCCCGTGTCATGGGCAGGCGGCTTTGGTGGGAACTGGTAAACAGGTAATCGGCCGGCTCAATATCGGGGCGCAAAAGCAGCCAATCAGACAGATAAGTGGCACAGATGCGCTGAAAGGGTACATCCCGGCTCTTGTTGCCCTTGCCCAAATCCACATGCAACATGCCCCCCACACGGTGAAAGGTCACATCCCGGTAACGCAGGCTGCACAACTCGCTCACCCGTACCCCCGTCTCTAACAGCACGGCCAGAATTGCCCGATCCCGCTCAAAAGTCACACGGGCATTGGCCACCATCGGCTTATTGTGCCAGGGGCGCGATTCCCGGCACGCCTTGAAGAGCGCGGCCACCTGTTCAGGCGTCAGCGGGCGAATTGGCTCCAGATTCACCTTTGGCCGGGCCACCTGGCGCACAATGTTGGCGTCCACCAGTTCCCTTTCCAGCGCCCACGCCCATAAAGCGGACAAGCCCGTGTGAATGTTGGCCAGCGTTTTGGGCCGGCGTTTGTCGCCTGGCCGCGCCTGGTGGGTGAGTGGGTTGGCGGGCAAGTCGCCTTCACGCATGAGGATCATGAACTCTTCCACGTCGGCGGTGGTGATGGAACGGATGGGGCGTTCTTCGCCTATGAATTCCAGGAACTTGCGGTGGGTATTGGCATAATCATTGTACGTGTTGGGGCTGTGGGCCGCCTGCACGTGGCGCAAATGGCCGGTGATAGCTGCCTGTAAGGACACGGTGGGTTTTTTTCTCGCCATGCGGTCTATGCTCCTTCAACCATACGGTTGACAGTCGGAAGTGTTCTGTTAACAGAACAGCAACGCCATTTTTTTGCGGAGCTAACCAAAAAGGTTGCTCCGCAAAGGAGTAAATGCCAAAATCTTTGGCAAACAGGTGGGCGCGGAGGGACTTGAACCCGCGGCCTCACGGATGTGAAGACCACAAGGCCGCATCCTACCGCTTACCACGCGGTTGCCCATTGGGGCATACCGTGAAGGTGTGGAATAGGTTGCCATTTTGGGGAGAATAACAACTCACCTGACTGTTAA
>CAADGU010000496.1 GCA_900696625.1 uncultured Chloroflexota bacterium
TCCCGGCGATTAAAATCGCGGCTACAGAGGGCGAAGCCCACCTTCGTGGGCTGGGTTTCAGTCGGCGAAGGCCGACTTTGCCTTCTGTTGGTGCAGATTTATCTGCCGCATTGAGGAATATGCGATTACCCTACCTCATCACCCTTTCACCCCCTCACCCGCACCCTCATCACCACGCGCCAACTGCTGGAAGGCGGTACACTGTTCCCGATTGCCCATAACGGCCAGGACGTCCCCTGCGGCAAAGCGATATGAGGCGTGGGGATTGGGGGTAAAACGGCCGTCACGCATTACCCCCACCACCGACGCCCCCGTCACTGCCCGAATCCCCAGCCCGCCAATACTACGCCCTACCAGAGAACTGTCCGGCAGCAGTGTGACCCAACTCAGTTCCAGCAGGCGGGCGGCGTCTTTTAGTTTCACCAGCTTTTCGTAATCCTCATGCACCGCGTACAAAGGGGCATACAACTCCTGGCGCACGTCATCGGCAAACCGCTGGATTTCCCCCGCCGGTAAATTCAGGTGCAGCAACGCCTGGCGCATCATCTCCAGCCCCGCCTCAAAATGGGGCTGCACCACTTCAAAAACACCAATCTCATGCAAAGCCGCCAACTGCTCGGCGCCTTCGGCGCGCGCCAGAATGTGCAAATCTGCCTTTAGCTGGCGCACATGGGAAACAATGCTGTGGACATCCACAAAAGAGGGAATGGCAATCACGATCAGCCGCGCCTTTTCCACCTCGGCCATTTCCAACACCACCGGCTGGCTGGCGTCACCATAAATAATGGGAATCCCCTCATCCTTCAGCCGGTCAATGCGCCGCTGGTCGAGTTCAATCACCACCAACGGCCGTTCCAGCCGTTTGAGGACGTGCGCCACATAATGACCCACCCGGCCGCTGCCGACGATGATCACATGATCATGCAGCCCTTCTTCAGGCATGTTGATGGTGCTGAGCGGTTCATGGCGGAACCAGCGCCGTCGCAGCTTATACAGCGGCTCGGCCAACCCGGAGACCAGCGGCGTCAAAATCATCGTGATAATCGCCGCCGTCAAAATGAGCGAAAACAACTCCGCGGAAATGGAATTGGTGCTGACGCCCACCCGTGCCAGCACAAACGAAAATTCGCCAATCTGGAACAGCCCCAGCCCCACGGCAAAAGGCACAATGTTGCCGTAGCCAAACAGATAGGTGATGCCGCCAAAAATGAGCGCCTTGCCCACTGCTACCAGCGACACCACCAGCAAGACCGTGCCCATATTTTCCAGCAAATAGGTCGGGTCCAGCAGCATTCCCACGGAGACAAAAAAGAGCAGGCCAAACAGGTCACGCAAGGGGATAATGTCGCTGAGCGCCTGGTGACTGTAGTCCGATTCGCTCAGCACCATGCCGGCCACAAACGCGCCAAAAGCAAAGGAAAGGCCAAATAGGTAGGTGGCGTAACCAATGCCCAGGCCAATGGCGGTGATGGTTAACAAAAACAACTCCCGCGAATTCCACTGGACAATGTGCCGCATCAGATAAGGAATCAGGCGCGTCCCCAAATAGTACATCCCCGCCAGAAAGAGCGCCGCCCGTCCGGCCGCCCAAAACAAGGAGATGGCGCCCTCTTCCAGATTGTTCAGCGTGGGCAAGATAATCATCAGCGGCACCACCGCCAGGTCTTGCACAATCAACATGCCGATCATCACCCGGCTGGAAAGGGTGCCCAGGCGGCCCTGGTTCATCAGCGTTTTCAGGATGACCATGGTGCTGGACAGCGAAATGAGCGCCCCCAACCAGAGCGACTCAATCCAGTTCCAGCCCAACCATTGCCCGATGCCCAACCCCAGGACGATGGTCAGCAGCATTTGCAGGGGCGTGCCGATCAAAGCGATGCGGCGTACCAGTTGCAGCTTTTGGAAGGAGAATTCGATGCCCAGGGCAAAGAGCAGCAGCGCCACCCCAATTTCGGCCAGCAGTTCAATGTCGTGGGAATCGCTGATGGCAAAACCAGCGGTATAGGGGCCAACCAGTACCCCCGCCAGAATATACCCGATAATGAGCGGCAGTTTGAGCCGCTGGGCCACCAACCCGCCAATGAGCGCTGCCACCAGGATAATGGCAATATCTGCGGCTATACCCATATGGTTTTTTCTCCTCCAACTCTAAACCATTTTGTCTACGCTTAAGTCTACCACTGTCAGCAGCGGGTATGCACAAACTAAATTGGATCTTTGCTCTTTGGGAACTCAGGGGGTTGACAGGGCGTGATGCGTGATGCGTGACCAGAGAAACCTCACGCATCATGTATCACGCATCCATGGAGTTCATGTGTTTCAGGTAGGCGTTGGTCAGGTTGGCCTCAATGGTATCATGGCGGGCAATTTGCACACCGGGGTTGCGTTTGGCGGCCTTAAATATCTCTTTGGCGCAGCGGCTGCACAAGAAGTAACCAATCAAAATGCCCCGCTCCCGGTAAATGAAAACGTTGAGCGAGAGGGCGTCTCCTTTTTTAGTCTTTAGAGCATCAATGGGCCGGCCGCAGCCCGGACACTCTTCCTCTTCGTTAAACCAGACCCCATTGACGACCTTGCCATACTGCGCCTGCATCTGCAAAAACATGCCCATCAGGGCATCATTGATCTGGTCGTTTACATCCATGCGTTTTGCTTACTCTTTCGTAAATCGGGCATCCTTGCCCGATGGACACCCGGACAGGGGTGTCCGGGCTACGATTTTCATTGGTCGTGGCTTCGACATGAGCCTCAGCCAAACGGTGGGCTGCCGCCCATGAAATCCCCTGTAAAGATGGTGGCTGGTACAAGCTGCCAGCCACTAGCCACCAGCCCCTATTTGCTCCGGTTCCGGCGGCAGGAAGGTGATTTCCAGGATGCCGTTTTGCAGCGCGCCGCCGCCGGCCCGCCGTTTGGCCAGGACGGTGGGCAAGATCATCTCGCGCTTGAAGTTGCCGATGGTGATAAACATCTCGTCGCCCCGTTTACGCAATTTCACATCACTGCCGGTGACAAAGGGCATGGAGAGACGCATGATGCAAGTTCCGTCTGGTAGTTCTTCTATCTCTTGCAATTTGCCTTGATAGAAAACCTGGCCGGGGTCGGCATCACCAAAACAGTCGGCGGCTAATTGGGCCAGGGCGTCTGTGCCCACTACTTCATGATCGTAGTAGGGCGCGTACCAGAGGGGGAGGGGGGCAAAGTTGGCTTCGATCATCTCCAGGTATTTGGCCTGGATTTTGCGCCGCTTCTGATAAAAGGCGCCTTCGCCCAGATTTTCGGGCAGGATGCGGTTGATGATGACGCTGTCTACAGGGTAGTTGAACAGCCCCAGGTAGCTGACAGCGCGTTCGGCTTCGCGCATGACCATTTTTTCCGGCTGCA
>CAADGU010000497.1 GCA_900696625.1 uncultured Chloroflexota bacterium
GGCGTGACGGTAGACTTGAATGCCTTCGATATCCAGAGCGATGGCACGATATTGATGAGTTTTGACACGGCCGTGACCATTGGCAGTCTCGGCACCGTGGACGACTCTGACATCGTGCGTTACACCCCAACTACCAACACGTTCTCCTGGTACTTTGATGGTTCGGACGTGGGGCTGACTACCAACGCCGAGGACATTGACGCCATAGGGTTTGCGCCCGACGGCCGTTTGCTCGTCAGCACCACCGGTAGTTTCACCGTATCCGGCGTCTCCGGTGATGATAAAGATTTGCTGGCTTTCACGGCCACTTCTCTGGGCAGCAACACCGCCGGTACGTGGGCTTTGTACTTCGACGCTTCGGATGTGGGTCTGACCACAACCAACGAGGACGTCACCGGATTGTGGGTAAACAGCGCCAACAACGCCATATACCTGAGTACATTGGGCACTTTCAGCGTGACCGGCGTCAGCGGGACTGGCTCGGACATCTTTATTTGCACCCCCGGTTCGCTGGGAAGCAACACAAGCTGCACCTTCACCATGTTCTGGGATGGTTCACTTTACGGCTTCACGGCCGTGACTGATGGCATTGACATCGTGCCCTAAATATTAAAAACGCTTACCTGGTGGTGGGCCAAAAACCCACCACCCTCTCCCTTTTCCTTGAATCCAACCCTCCGTCCACAACACCGGCCCCTTCGTAAATCGGGCATCCTGGCCCGATGAACACCCAGACAGGGATGTCCGGGTACGATTCTCATTAAGTTTGCCTATCTATTGGAAATAAAAAAAGAGGGGATAAGGTGGGCCCACCAGGATTCGAACCTGGAACCCAGCGGTTATGAGCCGCTTGCTCTGCCGTTGAGCTATAGGCCCCGGAGAGAGAATTATGAATTATGAAAGATGAATTATGAAGGGGCTTGCTTTTTCATAATTCATAATTCCTAATTCATAATTTTAGAGCGGCGTACCAGACTCGAACTGGTGATAACAGCTTGGAAGGCTGTTGTGTTACCGCTACACCAACGCCGCCTATCAGTAATCGGTTATCGGAAGTTGCTCATCGCCGATTACCGGTCAGTCGGGGCAGCCAGATTTGAACTGACGACCTCTCGCTCCCAAAGCGAGCGCTCTACCAAGCTGAGCTATGCCCCGGTTCATTGTTGAAGTGCCAGGCAGTAGTATACTTAGGCCAGAAGATGGCGTCAAATGTCGCAAGTTGCAGGTGGCAGGTAATGACTTGCCGTCAGCAACTTGCCACCAACTATAGACAAACAATGACCAATACCTACCAACAGTATTTCAGTGACGAACATGAGATGGCGCGGCAGGCGGCGCGGCGTTTTGTGCAGAAGGAAATTGCGCCGTTTGTGGATGGGTGGGAAGAGGCGGGCCGCTTTCCACGTGAGTTGTATCAGAAGGCGGCTGCCACCGGGATATTGGGGGTGGGCTACCCGGAAGAGTGGGGCGGTGTGCCTGGCGATCTGTTTATGCAAATTGTGGTCTGGGAAGAACTGGCGCGGGCCGGTTCTGGCGGTGTAGCCGCCGGGTTAGGCTCGCTCAACATCGCCCTGCCGCCGATTTTGCTGTTGGGCACAGACGAACAGAAGGAACGGTTTGTCCGTCCAGTCTTGACCGGCGAGCAGGTGGCGGCGCTGGCGATTACGGAGCCGGGCGGCGGGTCAGACGTGGCGAATTTGCAGACAACGGCCGTGCGCCACGACGACCACTACCTCATCAACGGCAGCAAAACGTTTATCACCAGCGGCTGCCGGGCGGATGTGCTGACAACGGCCGTGCGTACCGGCGGCCCTGGCGCAACCGGCATCAGCCTGTTGGTGATTCCCGGCGACACGCCAGGCTTGTCTCGTTCCCGCCCCCTCAAAAAGATGGGCTGGTGGGCGTCAGACACGGCCCAGTTATTTTTCAACGACTGCCGCGTGCCCGCTTCCAATTTGATTGGCGTGGAAAACATGGGCTTTTATGCCATCATGGCCAACTTCCAGCGGGAACGGCTGCAACTGGCCGTGCTGGCGAACATGACGGCGCAGTTGGCGCTGGATGAGTGTTTGCGCTATGTGAAGGAGCGGGAGGCTTTTGCACGGCCGTTGGCCGGATTCCAGGTGATTCGCCATAAGCTGGTAGACATGGCCACACAGGTGGAAGTGAGCCGCGAATTCACCTACCGCGTCGCCGCCAAAATGGACAGCGGGCTGGATCAGGTAACGGAGGTTTCGATGGCGAAAAACTTTGCCTGCCAGGTGAGCGATTTTGTCACCTACGAGGCGGTGCAAATTTTTGGCGGCTACGGCTACATGCGCGAATACCTGGTGGAACGCCTCTACCGCGACAACCGCATCCTCTCCATCGGCGGCGGCACAACGGAGATTATGAAGGAGATTATTGCCAAACGGTTATTATGACCAACAGGCATAATAACCATTCCCCGCTATAATTGCCCCCTTATGTTTGACAAAATTTTAGGTGTAGAAGAACAGGCGCATACGGCCGAGGATGACGAGTGGGACGCCTTTGTGGCCGCCCATGCGCAGGGCAGTTTGCTGCAAACGACGGGTTGGGCGCGGCTGAAGAACCGTTTTGGCTGGCGCTCGCATCGAGTGTGGCTGAAGCGCGACGGCCGTATCGTCGCCGGGGCGCAGCTCTTGTACAAATCGGCGGCAATGGGCCTGATGAAAATGGCCTACATCCCGCATGGGCCGCTGGTGGATTGGACGGACGCAGAGCAAACGGCCGTGCTGCTCAACCAGATTGACCACTCCGTCTATGAACGGCGGGCGGCCATCGTCAAGATGGAGCCGCTGGTGTGGCAAGACGACGTGCCGCCGGACGCCTGGCAGGCCATTTGCCAGCAACATGATTTACGGCCAGAAACGGATACCATCCAGCCGCCGCAGACGATGATAGTGGATTTACGGCCGTCGCCCGATGACATTCTGGCGGCGATGAAACAAAAGACCCGCTACAACATTCGCCTGGCTGCTAAAAAAGGCGTCACCACCCGGCTGGGGGGCCGCAGTGATTTGCCCGCTTTTGTCCAATTGATGCAGCAAACCGGCCAACGAGACGGCTTTGGCATTCACACACCGCTTTATTACCAGGCAGCCTATGAGATTTTTGCGGAGACGGGGCAGGCGGCGTTGTGGCTGGCGGAGTTTGAAGGACGGCCGTTGGCCGCCATCATGGTTTTTACCCTGGGGACAAACGCCTATTACCTCTACGGCGCGTCCGGCAGCGAAGAACGGGAGCGCATGCCCAATTATGCCGTACAGTGGGCGGCCATTGAGTGGGCCAAAAACCAGGGCTGCCAGAGCTATGACCTGTGGGGTATCCCCGACGCGCCGGAAGCGGAACTAGAAGCCAATTTCACCAACCGGCACGACGGGCTGTGGGGCGTCTACCGCTTCAAACGCGGCTTTGGCGGCCAGATCAAACGCACCGTCGGCGCCACAGACCGGGTATACAACAACCTGGCGTATAAACTGTATCAATGGAGAAGAAGCCGGTGATACGTGATACGTGATGCGTGACTCGTGATTGGTCACACATCACGCATCACGCATCACAATATCCGTATGACCACTTTCCACCCCATCACCTCCCCAGAAGAATGGCAGCAAATCCTCTGCAATCTACCGCACGCCCATGCGCTGCAAAGCTGGACGTGGGCGGCGTTTAAGTCGCGCTGGGGCTGGCAGGCACGGCCGTTGGTGATGCTTGAGCCGGGCAGTGACAAACCGCTGGCAGCGGCGATGGTTTTGAAACGGCCCTTACCCCGCCTGCCTTATTCCATCCTCTATGTGCCCAAGGGGCCGGCCTTTGATTACACCAACGAGGCGCTGCACGGGCTGGTGTTGGCCGAATTGGAGCAGATAGCACGGCAGGAGCGGGGGATTTTTATCAAGATTGACCCGGACGTGGTGAAAGGTTGGGGCGCAGAAGTTGAGCAGCCCGCACCGGGTGGCGTGGAGTTCATCCAGGATTTACAGGCGCGGGGCTGGCGTTTTGCGGATGACCAGATTCAGTTTCGCAACACCGTTGAGCTTGACCTGACATTGTCCGAAGAGGAACTGCTGGCGGCGATGAAGTCGAAGACACGCTACAATATTGGGTTGGCGGCGCGCAAAGGGATCACCGTGCGGGCGGGGACGCCGGATGATTTTCCGGCGCTGGCAGCGATGTATCAGGAAACGGGAGAGCGGGATGGCTTTGGGCTACGGCCGTTGCCCTACTACCTGGACATCTGGCAAAGTTTTTACCAATCCGGCACGGGGCAGCCGCTCATTGCCGAATATGAAGGGGGACCAGTAGCCGCCGTTTATCTGGTGAAATCGGGCCGCAAAGCGATTTACATGTACGGCGCGTCCACCGAAAAAGAGCGTAACCGGATGCCCAACTATTTGTTACAATGGGAGGCCATCCGCTGGGCAAAAGCACAAGGTTGTGAACGGTATGATATGTGGGGCGCGCCGGACGAATTCACCGAGAGCGACCGGCTGTGGGGCGTGTGGCGCTTTAAGGCCGGGTTCAACGGCCAGGTGGTACGGCACATTGGCGCCTGGGATTATGTGGTACGGCCGTTTTGGTATTGGGTATATGGCACGGCCGTGCCGAAATATCTGGATGTGTTAAGAAAAAGAGGAAGTAATGGGGTAATTGGGTAATTGAAGAAACAAATTACCCAATTACCCCATTACTCAATTACATAATTACCCCATTGAAGGAGAGTAAACGTATGGCACGAACAATTGTCATCTTAGATGGCGACCAGACCGGACAGGAATTATTGGAAGAAGCACTGCGGGTGCTGGAACCCAGCGTCACCCGTTTTGACGTGGAATTTTTGCGGTACGACCTCAGCCTGGAAAACCGGCGCGCCACCAACAACAAAGTTGTCTACGACGCCGGGAAAGCGATCCGCGAACACCGGGTGGCCCTCAAAGCGGCTACCATTACCCCGGAAATCAAAGGGGATGTGGGCAGCCCCAACCGCATCTTGCGCGAGGAAATGGACGCAGAAGTGATATTGCGCACCGGGCGACGTATTCCCGGTGTCCGTTCTACAGCCGGCGTTTATGCGCCCATCAGCGTGGTACGGATGGCGCGGGATGACGCCTACGGCGCCAAGGAGTGGCGCGAGGGTGAAGAAGATTCGCCAGACGAGATGGCCTACCGCACCGAAAAAATTAGCCGCCGCGTCTGCCGGGCGGTGGCCGAATATGCCTTCCTCCATGCCCGCAATACAGGCGCCAAGGTGTTTGGCGGCCCCAAATTTACCGTCAGCCCGGTGTATGAGGGCATGTTTAAGGAAGAGTTAGATGCCTGCGCCGAAAGGTACCCAGATGTACGGTACGAACCGCAATTGATTGACGCTACCTTCGCCCTGTTGTTAGCTACCACCGGCGAACCGTTGGTCATTCCGGCGCTGAACCGGGACGGCGATTTGCTCTCTGACATGGTGCTGCAAATGTTTGGCTCCATCGCCGGGTCGGAATCTATGGTCATCTCCATCAACCCAGAAGGGCAGATTGACTGCCTGATGGCGGAAGCGCCACACGGCACCGCGCCCCGCCTGCAAGGGCAAAACCGGGCTAACCCCATGGCCATGATCCTGGCGGGGGCCGGGATGCTGGCACATATGAAGGAGAAAGAGGCCAAACGCGCCAGCCGCGCCATTTATGAAGCCACGTTGGAAACAGTTTATGACGGCGTTCGCACCGGCGACATTGGCGGCACGGCCAATACCGACGAGTTCACCAATGAAGTCATCCGCCGGGTGAAAACGAAGTTGGAAGTGTGGTCGGCGCTTTCTTAGCAGAAGTAAGCAGTGAACAGTGAGCAGTAAGCAGTCACCTGCTGCTCACTGCTCACTCAAAAAAGGAGGGATTATGCTAGAAGTTATTAACCGCCAGCCGGAGACGCCACAGCACCAGACGCCGCTGCTATTTGTGCATGGAGCATGGCATGGGGCGTGGTGTTGGGATGAATTTTTCCTGCCTTATTTTGCGGAAAAGGGTTGGGCGTCATATGCACTGAGCCTGCGCGGGCATGGAAACAGCCCTGGCTATGAAAAGATACGCCGACACTCCGTCAAAGGCTATGTTGCCGATGTGGCCGAAGTGGCACAAACATTGACTGCCTCGCCGGTGGTGATTGGACATTCGATGGGCGGGCTGGTGGTGCAAAAGTACCTGGAAACGTACCATGCCCCGGCAGGGGTGCTATTGGCGGCCGTACCGCCGCGTGGGGTCATTGGCACGACCCTGCGGTTGGGCCGTAACCATCCCGGCGTTTTGCTCAAAGTAAATCTGACATTGAGTATGCAGCCGGTGATTGGCACGCAGGCGTTGGCGCGGGAGATGTTTTTTAGCGAGGAGATGCCGGAGGCGGAGGTGGGGCGGTATTACGGCCGTCTGCACAACGAATCCTTCCGCGCTTTCAATGATATGCTCTGGCTAAACCTGCCCAAAACCAAAAAGGTCAAAGCCCCGATGCTGGTCCTGGGCGGCACAAAAGATACCATTTTTACAGTGGACGAGGTGAAGAGTACAGCTGCGGCCTATAACACCGAAGCTGTCTTCTTCAACATGGCGCACGACATGATGCTGGAAGCAGGCTGGCAAGCCGTAGCCGATCACATTATCGGCTGGTTGCGGACACAGGGAATTGGATAATCAGTTATCGGTAATCGGTAATACAACCGATTACCGATCACTGATTACCGATTACTTCCTACAAAGAGGCCGGCCGAATCGTAACCAGCGTAATTTCCGGGGGGCAGAGGAAGCGAACACGGGGGGCGCTGAGACCTTCCAGACCCACGCCACGCGAGACGTAGAGATGGGTACGGCCGTGATGGTACAAGCCCATCACAAAACGCCGCCCTAACTGGGAACTGGTGAGGATGGGGCCGATGATGGGTAAACGCACCTGCCCACCGTGGGTGTGACCACACAAATAAAGGTCAATGCCGTGCTGCGCCGCCTGGGGCGCCAGTTCCGGCGAATGGTAGAGCAATAATTGGGGAGAGTTGGCCGGCGCCTGGGCCATGAGTTGAGACAGGCGCGCCTCATCGGTGGGAATATGGTGGGTACAGTCCAGGCCGATGAGGGAGAGGGTACGGCCGTGACCCACATCTGCCAGCACACATTCTTGCCGTAACAACTGCACCGGCAGGTCATCAAAAATGGGAACCAC
>CAADGU010000498.1 GCA_900696625.1 uncultured Chloroflexota bacterium
ACGCGGTTTTTTGGAAGTGGAGACCCCCATTTTGTTTAAGAGTACCCCGGAAGGGGCGCGCGATTATCTGGTGCCCAGCCGGGTGCATCCGGGCAAATTTTATGCCTTGCCACAAAGCCCGCAGCAGCTCAAACAACTGCTCATGGTCGCCGGGTATGAACGTTATTTTCAGATTGCCCGCTGCTTCCGCGATGAGGATTTACGCGCCGACCGCCAGCCGGAATTCACCCAGTTGGACATGGAAATGAGCTTCGTCTCCCGTGACGATGTGCTGGACTTGATTGAAGCGTTGATGATCGGCATGGTGAAGCACACCAGCCTTGTACCGCTGGCGTATGACAAATTCCCCCGACTGAGTTACCACGAAGCGATGAACCGCTTTGGTACTGACCGCCCCGATTTACGCTATGGCCTGGAACTGACCGACATTAGCGACCTGGTGGCAAACAGCGCCTTTCGTGTCTTTGCCGAAAATGTGGCCGCCGGCAAGCCGGTGAAAGCGATTTGTGCGCCGGGCTGCGGTGATTACAGCCGCAAGCAGTTGACCGATCTGGAAGAGTTAGCCAAAAGCGCCGGGGCTAAAGCGCTGGCCTGGTTAGCCATTCACCCGGAAACGGGCGAAATTCGTGGCCCTATTGCCAGGTTTTTTACGGTGGAGCAATTGACCGCCATCACTGAACGGATGGGCGCTGGAAATGGCGACCTGGTACTCATTTCCAGCGATGAGAAACGTATTGTCCACGCTGTGTTAGGTTCATTGCGCGAGGAAATGGGGACACGGTTGGGGCTGAAGGATAAGAAGGAACTGGCCTTCTGTTGGGTGGTTGATTTTCCTTTGTTTGAAGAGGTGATGGAGGATGGGCATTATGCGCCCAGCCACCATATGTTCACCGCGCCGAAGCGGGAACATATTCCGCTGCTGGACACAGACCCCGGCCAGGTGTTGAGCGAGCAGTATGACCTGGTGTGTAATGGGTTTGAGGTAGCGGGCGGCAGTATTCGGATTCACGAACGGCCGTTGCAGCGCAAAATTATGGAACTCATCGGCTTCTCCTGGGAAGAGGCCGAATCCCAATTTGGGCACATGCTGGAAGCGTTTGAGTATGGCGCGCCGCCGCATGGCGGCATTGCCCCCGGCATTGACCGGCTGGTGGCCCTCATGTGCGGCGAACCGAACATCCGCGAAGTAATGGCCTTCCCCAAAACCGCCCAGGCCACCGACCTGATGTCTGACACCCCCTCCACTGTTGCCAAAAAGCAGTTGGATGAATTGCAAATTGCCCTGGCTTTGAAAGGGTAATCGGTAGGCGGTAATCGGTAATGATACCGATTACCGCTCACCGATTACCGATTACCTCTCTTCTCATCATTGCCTCACAAAAACCGGTTGACATTTATGACGCAGTGTGTTATATTTTGTTTATGATGCACTGCGTCATAAAAATTCTAACCGTAACCTGCCCTGTGGCAGCGAAATAATTTGGAGGCAAATCATGACTGAGACAATTGAATTCACCGAAATGGAAGAAAAAGGAAACGTCGTTTTAGAAAGCGCGCGTAAGGTTTATCTGCTTGGTTTAGGCACGGCTTCATACACCGTCTCTGTGACCACCGACACCGTAAAAAATGCCCGCACCAATGTGGGTGATTTCTCCACGAAAATGGTGGAACGCGGCGAGAAATTCGAAAAAGAAACCCGCGAAACCGTGAACAAACAACGGGAAACCCGCAAAAAAAGCATCCGCAACACCCAGAAGCGGCTGGAGAAAGGGTTTGGCAAGCGCATGGAATCCCTGCTGCACACGATGAACATTCCTTCCAAAAATGACATCAACAGCCTGAGTACCAAAGTGACCAGGCTGAACAAAAAAGTGGAAGATATGAGCAAAGCGGCGGTTCAGTAAGCAGTAAGCAGTAAGCAGTAAGCAGTAAGCAGTTAAGAAGCAGGCCATAAGCCTGCTTCTTTTTTTATCCAGCGCGGGTATACTAGGCAAGATGATTGATTATGGATAAATGCGTAAGGCGATTTTGAAAATCGCCTGCAAGGTTAAAGAATGTACAAATGAGTGAAGAAATTATCGTTGTAGAGGAAGAGATCGTGGAGATGGACACGGCCGTAACCCCCGCAGAAACGTCGCGCCGGTTGGTGATGGCGGGTATTGGCGCCGCTGTCGTTGTCGGTGGCGCGGTGAAAGCGCGCATAAGCCGGTTACGGTCAATGGAAGCTGACGAAACAGAGCCAGAAGCAGAGTCGCCACAACCACGCCGGTTGCCAAACCCGGTGAATTCCCTGCTGGTGCGCCTGAACGTGCCTACTAAAACGGATATTGACGCTCTCAATGACCAGGTGTCCGCCCTGCTGGACAAGATAGAGGCACTGCAAGAATTGGAGGAGCAACGGCCGTCAACCTCAGTCATAGGCGCCCCAGAGAATCAAGGGATTGAGAGATTAGGGGACTAGGAAATCAGTCCCTCATCCGAATCTCCTTTTGCATCCCCGATAATCCCGCTTATAATTCTTATGACGCACTGAATCATAAAGGAAATGGCAATGCGGGTCATCAAACGCTATCCCAATCGCAAGCTGTATGATACTGAAGAGAAAAAATATATTACGCTGGATGGTATTGCCGACCTGATCCGCCAAGGGGAAGAAGTGCAGGTGGTAGACCATACCACCGATGAAGACCTGACGGCCGTCACCCTCTCCCAGATCATCTTTGAACAAGAAAAACGCAGCAGTGGTTTCCTGCCCCAATCCGTCCTCGCTGGATTGGTGCAGTCAGGTGGCGATACCGTCAACGCTTTGCGTCGCACGCTCACCGCGCCGCTGGGGATGCTGCACCACGTGGATGAAGAAATTGAGAAACGGCTGCAAACCCTGGTCAATCGTGGCGAGTTAGCTAAAGAAGATGCCACCCGCCTGCGTGACAAGCTCCTCTCTTTGGGAGCAGAGGTGGCCGAATCGGCTTCACCCGGCCAACAGATTGGCCGTTTATTTGGCGCCCGCGGTGTACCCTCCCGCGGTGAAGTGGAACAACTCACCACTCAAATAGAAGAATTGTCATCCAGAATTGACAGTCTAATTGAAGAAAGCGACAAATCCCACCCCACGCATTCCCCTGAACCGCCTCCATGATGCAAATTTCTGGCTCGATACAACGTGCATTTATTTTCCCTGCGGAAGTTCAAGAGACCCTCACTTTTTTTAGCGAGTTGATTCAAGTTGCTCAGTTTATGCCCCATATTTCCCTGGTGCATACCTATGCGCCCAACCAGATTCGGGTGATGTATGAAACGGTGGAACTGGGATCATATACTATCCGCATTTTCACCGACCTGGAAGGCAAAATAGACCGTCACGCTCACACAATTTCTGTGTATCCGGTGCGCCTGGAAACGGCCGTGCCCATCAAAACCGAAGCTACCTTACGCGAAACGGTGGGGCAAGGTCTCTTTGCCATTCAGGCACAGTTGTATGACCTGGGCGGGCAAACGCGCATTGAAGCCAATTTGCGCCTGCAAGCGGAACTGGAACAACCGCGCGGCATGAACCTGATGCCCAAGCGCGTCGTCAACCGCATTGCTCAGGGCATTACTGACCACCGGTTGCGTGAAATGGCCGACGGCTTCATTCGCGCCGCCCTCGCCGCTTACCACAATTGTGAAGGCTGCGAAGCCATGTGCCTGCTGGCTGACTAATCCTCAACCAACTTATATTCGCCGTGATGCGTGAAATCAAGCCGATCACGCATCACGATTCACTTCGCATTTTTGACACCGTTTCCCTCTTTAGGTAAAACAGATACAATTAACTCGCTTGAAATTCAGGCATTCCTCATAACTCAACTATAAACATTACCCAATCCTCAAGGAGATAGTTATGAAAATCAACGGCGCTCATACTTTTGCCGCCCCTACAGAGGTTATCTGGCCTATGCTGCTCGATCCCCACATATTAGCCAGCGTTATGCCCGGCTGCGAAAAATTGGAACAGGTGGCCGAAAACGAATACCAGGGCATTCTCAAAATCAAGGTTGGTCCGGTGCAGGGCAATTTTAACGGCAACGTCTTGTTGTCAGACATCCAATCGCCAGAGAGCTACACCATTGCCGTAGATGGCAAGGGCGCGCCGGGATTTGTGAAGGGCAACGGCCGTCTCCGCTTAGAATCTGACGGCAATACCACCATCCTCCACTATGAAGGCGATGCCCAGGTGGGCGGTCGCTTAGCCAGTGTCGGCCAACGGCTGCTGGACACCTCCGCCAAAGCCATCATCCGCCAAAGCCTGGAAGGACTGGAAGCGCAAATTGCGGCGCGCACGAATGGCCTTGGGGAGACGGCTACAGCCCCCTCCTCCACCCCGCCCCCCTCTCAAACCGAATTCGCCCTCGGCGTCGCCCGGCACATGGTTGAAGACATGCTTGCCGAAGAAGACCAGGCCGACCTCATCCGCAAAACCATCATCGCTGCCGGCGCCCTCTTTGCCCTATACATCCTGCTCGATTGGTTCGCCGGGCGGGTGGCTGGTAAGGTGGTAAAGAAGATGAAGTAATTGAGTAATTGGGTGATTGAGCAATTACTTAATTACCCAATTACCCAATTACCTCTCCGAGGTGATCCTCTCCCGAAGACACGCCCAAATCCCCCCACTCACTTATCTGTTCGTTCACAATTCAGGAAAGGAGACAGTAAAACATGAAAGTATCCATGATTGTCAACGGCAAAGCTTATGAGCGCGACGTGGAACCACGCATGTTATTGGTTCACTTCTTGCGCGATGAGCTGGGCCTGACAGGGGCTAACGTTGGCTGTGACACCAGCCAATGTGGCTCCTGTACCATTCACATGAACGGCACGGCCGTGAAATCATGCACAGTCCTCGCCGTCCAGGCCGATGGCGACACCATCACCACCATCGAAGGTCTGGCTCAAAACGGCAGCCTGCATCCCATGCAGCAAGCCTTCTGGGACAAACACGGCCTGCAATGCGGCTTTTGCACCCCCGGCATGATCATGGCGTCCACCAAACTGGTCGAAGGCAATCCCCACATCACCGACGAAGAAATTCGGCATGGTTTGGAAGGCAATATCTGTCGCTGTACCGGTTACGAAAATATCGTTCGGGCCGTGAAAGCCGGCGCACAAGCCATGGCCGGAGGTAACTGATGTATCCACCAACATTTGATTATTACCGGGCCGGTTCGGTAGACGAAGCGGTCGCCCTGATGGGACAACATGGCGGCAAGTTTATCGCCGGCGGCCACAGTCTGCTGCCGGTGATGAAGATGCGCCTGTCTGACCCTGGTGTGTTGATTGATATTGGCCGGATTGATGGGCTGCGCGGCATTACGAAGAGTGGCAACAGCTTCCGTATTGGCGCACTGACCACCCA
>CAADGU010000499.1 GCA_900696625.1 uncultured Chloroflexota bacterium
ACGACAATTAGAAATGCCCATTTAGGCGTCAACGTAACTGCGGCTACACTCCTGACATTTATGTGAGGAGTAACGCCATGACAGCTACCGACGCACAAGTGAGGATTGCTATGCGTGAACGAAAGAAGGGTAAGAATCAGGAACAGGCGGCGGCCAAAGCCAATCGAGGCATAGCGACGGGCCTGGATACCTCTCTGGGCGCAGGTGTATTGTCTTTACACCCAGTGGAAATTTGTACCATACACTGCTACGTCTACTGGAGAATTGGGTGGGTGAACGGCCGTGATAACGACAAGCTTTCAACCGACTAACCAGTTCATTTGCTGCAGCAGTTTTGGCGATCAGTCTCAGACGGCCGTTTCCTCGCTGCAACCATTTTCATTGCAATAATTGACGTTTCCGATTACAATCAAAACATGTACTTCCAACAAGTAGCTCCCTTGCTGGCCAACCTGCCGCTGTTTGAAAGCAGCCATCTATTTGCTGGCGCCGAGTCACCCCAGCAAGTACAACGGCAAATGGCTGACTGGGTGCGGGCGGGCAAAGTGGTCCAACTGCGACGCGGGCTGTACACCATGGCCTCGCCCTACCGTTCAGAACAGCCACACAGTTACGTCATTGCCAACCACCTGGCAAGTGGCTCTTACGTGAGCTTGCATACCGCTTTATCCCACTACGACCTCATTCCCGAACATGTGGCCGTTGTCACCAGTATTACCACCGGTCGTCCAGGTACCTGGCAAAACCCATACGGCTATTTTAGTTACCAGCACATGCAACCGGCCCTGTTTTATGGCTTTGAGTACCGGCAGGTCACGCAGACACAATGGGCCTATATGGCCACACCCGAAAAAGCACTGCTTGACCTGATCTATCTAACCCCCGACGCGGACAGTAAAGGGTATCTCCAGGCCCTGCGGCTGCAAAACCTGGACCAACTGGATGAAGACCGGCTGGCGGCTTATGTAGCGCGTGCTGACAAACCCAAACTCAAACGCGCCCTGGCGCATATCCGGCAACTTATCGCCGAAGAAGCCGCAACCTACGAACCGCTATGATCCCCTATCTGAAAACACAAATCACCGGGGACTTGACGGCCGCAGGGCAACGGGCCATTGTGCGCGAATACTTGCAAATGCGAATTCTGCAAAGTTTGCAAAACGCCGGCGCCATGATTCCACTGGCCTTTCACGGCGGTACCGCCTTACGCCTCCTCTACCAGTTGCCGCGCTATTCGGAAGATTTGGATTTTGCGCTGGAACGACAACCAGAACAGTATGATTTTCGCAAATATCTCACAGCTATTCAGCGTGACTTGGCCGCCGAGACCTACCATGTGGAAATTAGAGTAAACGAGCGGAACGTTGTGCATAGCGCCTTCATTCGCTTTCGCGGTCTGTATTATCAATTGGGTATATCACCGCACGAAACGGAAGTTTTGGCTATCAAACTGGAAATTGACACCAATCCACCGGCCAAAGCAGGGCTAGATACCACTCTGGCGCAGCATCATGTCACTGTCCATTTGCAGCATCACGACCAGGCATCGCTGCTGGCCGGTAAACTACATGCCATTTTGCAACGCGAATATGTTAAAGGGCGTGATTGGTATGATCTTTATTGGTACTTGAATCAGTCACAATGGGCATCGCCAAACTTTGATATGTTGAATAACGCGCTTGACCAATCGGGTTGGGAAAAAGATGCCATTACTGCTGATAATTGGCGCAAGAATATATGGGAACGATTGGCCCCATTGGATTGGAAACGGGTGGTGGAGGATGTGCAGAGATTCTTGATGAATCAAGAGGACTTGGTCGAGTTCAAGGCAGAAACAATCAAGGATTTGCTGGTTGGGTAAGACTTTGGTCTGGCTTTGGCCGATAACCAGCGTCTTCACCATTATTCAGTTTCGCTCTCGGTAACTTCTGGTTGGAAGGCTAGTTCCACGGCCGTTGCCGGCAGGGAATCATACCATAGTATTGTCTAAGGTGTCACCATGAGCAACAGCCTGTTATCGGCATCAGCCTGCAAGATCAGATCGCGGAAATGGCCGTTTTCACTGCGCCACAACAAACTAAAGTTCCAACCCTGCCAGCGCCAGACCGAAACTGTTTGTTCATCGCCCTGGCCTTCCAGCACAACCAGCTCCTCGGCACCGTCCCCGTCCACATCGCCGAGCTCGACCGCCAGAATGGGCGCCTGGACGGGCCGACCACCCCACAGTAGTTGGTAGGCTCCGCCCCGATGTCCGACAATGTAAGGATGGCTCCGTTCGTGCCCGTCCGTGTCGGACTTCAGGATTGCCAACAACATCTCGAAACGGCCGTCATCATTGGGATCACCCAGGGCTAAATCCACGACACGCCATGATGGAGGACTTTGCCAGACAGCCGTATCCCCCTCATACACCGTCACCTGCTCAGCCGCGCGGCGGATAATCTCCGGCACCCCATCGCCAGTCAGATCAATGGCCCCGGACCAGAACCAGCCTTGTTCCCCATTATCGAGAACTTCACCTACAGAGGTACAGTTATCCGCCTGGCAGGCAAAGGCCAGCCGCGGCGGTGCCGGTACAATGCGGGACAGCAGCGGCTCAGCTTCTGTCAGGGACATCAGGCGGGGACGACGTCCGGCCCACAACGGCAGCACCTGTACGGCACGCAGCCCTGTTTTGTCCACAACAATACGCAAGGCCAGTCCCTGATTCGTCGGTTCCTGCGTCTGGTCAAAGACGAAGTTGCCCAGACTATAGGCCACAAGCTTGCCATTTTGTCTATCCACCGCAATAGCCTGGGCCACATGAGGATGATGCCCCAAAACCACATCGGCCCCGGCAGACAGCAAAACATCAGCGGCCGTTTCCTGCCAGGGATCGGCTTGCAGATCGTACTCATAGCCCCAGTGGAGAGAAACAATCACCACATCTGCCCGCTGATGGGCTTCGGCTACAGCAGCCGTCGCCTGCTCCTCATCCCACTCTGCCCGCTGCCATTGCTCACCCGATGCGTGCTCACCGCTAATCGGTTCCGGTATGGCGTTGAAGGCGAAAAAGGCTAGACGCACGCCGTTCACATTGCGAAAAACGGGCTGGTAAGCCGCCACTTCGTCTGGGCCAATACCCAGTGGTGTGATACCGGCCTGCTGCAAGCACACGGCCGTTTCTGCCAAACCCTCTCGTCCATAATCTAAACTGTGGTTGTTGGCCAGCGAGAGCAGGTCAAAACCGGCGCTGGTGAGGTGGGAAACGGCCGTTACCGGTGCGTTAAGAATGATAGGCTGCAATTCACCAGCCGGAGCGGTTCGCGGCGTGCCGTTAGCCACGATAACAGATTCCAGATTGCCCAGCGTCAGATCGGCCGTGTGCAGCCAGGGTACCACGGCAGCAAACGGTGCGGGTTCTTCGGCCACACCCCGGCCCAGCATCACATCCCCCACGGCAATCAGTTCAACCACAGCTTCGGATTCGGTAAGAGAACGGCCGTCGCGCAGATAAACCCAGGGATAAGCAGACAAATCGGGAACGGCGACAACGGCCGTTCCCGATTCAACACGTGTTGTCCGCCTTGCCGCCAAAATCAGCAAGGAAACAAACAAGATCAACAGAATGAGGATTCCTCTAGTTTTAACCGGCATCCTCACTCTTCCCAAGCCGGGGGTTCATTGTTGTATACGACATTGGTGACCACCCACTGTTCGTCTTGCTGCTCCAGCGTGTAAGTCACATCCAGCGTGTAGGGGCCACGCTGGCCAATCGGATCGGAAGGCGGTTCGGCGTCACCGGGCATCTCCTGGAAACTGTACAGCTTATCCTCCCACGTTTCGCGCACCGTCACCACCGCCCGATCTTCCGCCTGAATGTCAAACGAACGATAGCTGGCATGGATCCACTGCCGCCCCATGAACTGTTTGGCTGCTTGCAGGGCATTAAGCTCGTCGGCAAACTGGGCCTGGACATTGTCAGAAGCCCCGGATAAGTAATCTGATTGCAGGTACCAATAAGCCTGGCTGATACTCCTCTGGAAATTGTAGATGGCCTGCTGGAACGCAGCATACTCCGTTTCATCGGTAAAGAAACTGTTCGTCCATTCCGGCAGCGGCGGCGCACTGCCTTCGTCGAGCATGGTGCGCCACTTTTCATCGGTGAGGCGATCTTCGGCTGGCCAGGGGAATTCGTAATAGGAGAATACTCCGCCTTTGGCTACTTGTAACTGGATCGAGCCATCTTCCTTGATGAGGGGAACAACCACATAAATTTCGTTGATCCGCCCCACGCCTTCCTCCAGTACGACGGGATTGGGAATACCATCTCCATCGGGATCAGGTGCGGTAGCGACATCGGCGATAACGGCCGCTTGCGGTTCTTCTTCCATAACCGGCTGGGCTGCCGGATCTTCATCCTCGCGGTCGGCGGCAGCCATCGTCAGGTGTTCCAGTTCACCGCCGTAAAAACGAATCAGCGCAAACTCTTCTTCGGTCAAGGGTTCGCCGCGCAGTTCTTTTTCCGCAATGACCTGCAAAGCGGCCGCCAACGTTTGTAATCTCGTCAGGCTGTTCAAATCCTGCTCACCCAACAGACCGCGTTCCTGGAGGCCATCCAAAGTCATGGTTGTGAGTGCCTCCAGGCGGGCGTAGAATTCGGGAACCGGCTCTACGTAGCCTTTGGCCAGCAAGGGAACCGGGGCACCGCTGCCGCCGCCGAGTTCGGCATACACCTGCTTGGCGTAGAGGATGGTATCGTGCTTCAGTTCGGCCCAACTGCCCAACGAGGTGTTTAACTGCTTGTCCAGCCACGCATCATTTTGCATAAACTGCGGATAACCTGCGCCGGGTTCGGCCAGCAGTGGTTCGAAGGTGTAGAGCCAGGTGGTGTAAAGTGTCTCCGTCCAATCATCTGTCGTCAGGCTATCAACCCACAACTGCATCTTTTCCATTTGTTCCGGGTAATTGGCGTATTCGGTTTCGCCCATATCGTCGAGGATGGCGTAAGCCCGGTCAGAACCCATGGCGGCCATAACATCCAGCCCTTTGGGCAGCATCCGGGGATTATCCGAGGTGCCGACATTGCGGTAGATGAGCTGGCGGAAAATGTAGGCATCGGGTACAAAGCGCTGGCCCATGAAGCGGAACCCCTTGGTTGTTTCCTCCACATCATCATCCACGCTGATTACAATGCCCAGAATCAAGGGAGGTGGTAATTTGTCTGCTGCTTCAATGAAGGTGTCGAGCTTGCTTTCATCGGCAATGGCTGCCAGATCGGGCATGGGGCCATAGACCTCGTTGATCACGTCTAGATATTGGAAAGCTGTCAGGTCGTCGCTGCGACCGACGAAGAAAACGGTGGGATTGTAAAGGTCGAGCCAGGTTTGCAGGGCCGGTTGGCCATTGACCTCTGCCGAACGCAGCGCCTGCACCAGCAGCAGCGCGGCACGTGTTTCGGCACGACCCACGTCGGGATCATCGGTTTTGAGGCGGAAGGTCATACGGCCGTACCACATCATACTTTTGAAGTAGGCTGTCAGCTCTTCGCTAATGGTGTAATGGCCGCGGGGAATGTACTGGGTGTAATCTTCGCCAAATTCCAGGCCGGGGAAGATCGGCGAGAGCATAATCCCGGAGGCAGCTTCGATATTCGCCAGTTCCGCTTCAACTAGATCCTGGGCATAGGCGGGAACTTCTACCGTGGGATCCAACAGCTTGCTGCCCACGCCAACAAAGGCCACTGTGCGCATGGCGGCGTCTTCCCATTCAGTGCCTTGCAATTCCTGGTACTGCAAATCGGTTTGGGCCAGCATGGCCTCGTTCAACTGTTGCAGTGCCGGAATGAAGGCCTGGCGTTCGGCTGTGCGCAGCACCTTGTCAAACAGCAGATGGTAAACGTGCAGCAGGGAGTCGCTGGTGATGAAGGGTGGCACGTTGGCGTAGCGGGCCTGCTCGTAAACGGTGAAGAACTCCTTCTCCACCCCAGGACTGACGACGAAGCCGTCCTGTGCCAACCGCGCCACCTGTTCGGGTGAAAGAACAAAAGGCACAATGACGTTGCCCAAATCGGGAGCGATGGGATCGTGGAAGATAGCTGGGGTGACATCTACGGCCGTTTCCTTAAAGGTAGCAAACGTCAGCTTCTCCGGTAGTGATACTTCCGGCGCGGGCGGCAGCGGTGTCACTACTTCGGTTGGCTCGGCTTGGGCTGGCTCAGTTGGCGCTACCGTGGGAATGACGATGGTGGGGGTGAGGGCCGGCGGGGCAGTGGGCGAAGGCATAACAGGAACGGCCGTAGCCGCCGGAGGTACAGTGGTTGCTGCCTGCTCTGGCTGTTTTTCTTCACATGCTGTCAGAACCAAAGCGGCGAACAAAAATCCAAAGAAACACAAAACGATTCTCTTGATCATGATAATCTCCTATCTATCCACCTCATGAGATTTATTCTATAGCGTGACAGAAGTAAGCTGGCCTGCGATGTAGCTGTTGATTGTGGGCGGGACCTGTAAACGGCCGTCGCGTTCATACAAATCCCGTACTTTTTCCCATTCAGGAACATCACCACTTGTTAAGGCGGCAACATCGTCCAGGAAGCACAAATCATTTTCGGTCAAACTCTCATCAGGGTCTTCAATACTGCCCCAACTGTCCCAGGGCAGCAGTTCCATTTTGTTGAGCGCGGCTACATCACGCACCAGGTTGCCGCGCACAAACCACAATCCGGCCATGTCGAAGATGCCGAATGTGTCCGGGTCGGCTCTGCCACTGCGGCACAACTGCCATGCTTGGCCGCCCACGATGAATTGATCGCGTGGCACATCCAGCGGATCAAAGGCAATGGACAGCTTTTGGCATTGCAGTTCGTCCAGTTGAGCATCCACCAGTACCCAGCGCTCGTCAACCTCATGCCAATATTCACAGACCCAGTGGTCTTCGTAATGATTGGGCAAAAAGTAACGGCCGAAGCCGCAGCGCGCGCGGGCGGGAATATGGTGATAACGCAAAACGGCCGTTAGCAGCACAGAGAAATCACGGCAGTTACCAACCGTTCGCTTTTCCGGAGGGCGTGCTGCGGTGAGCGGTCGCGGATCCAGTTCCAGAATGCGCTCCAGCCGGGCGGTTGTGGTCCGCAGCTGCACCTCTTCCCGACGTTCGTCGGTGAGCTGCACGCCGTACTGGTCGGCCCAAAAGACGTGAAT
>CAADGU010000500.1 GCA_900696625.1 uncultured Chloroflexota bacterium
CCACCTCACCGACCGGCAGTGGGTTTCGCCCGGCGCGGCGCAAAGCTTCGATTATTCCGGCCCCGGTGTTCCGGTGGATGCCGGTTCACCGGGTGACTTTGAAATTGACCTGAGTACCGAATTGCCCAACGTCATCACCGACCCTCAAACAGGCGACCGGACCATTTACCTGGACGTGACTACCGTCAGCGGCGCGTCAGAAAACGCCTTTGAAATCTGGGCCGGGCCACCCACCTACACCAGCACCGTGCCCGGTGAGGTGAACGCCCGCAATTTGTACGCCCTGGACAATCCCGGTTCGCATCATGCCCGCGGCGTCATCGTCCAGGCCATCCAAAATTTACCCCTGAACGCCAATTACCCGGCCCCGGTGGATATTCCGCTCACTTACGTAGGCCCAGAAGATGCCGGGCAGACGTTGACCGTTTCCTCGTTTGATTTTGATTTGCTCGGCGGCCAGTCAACCGTACTCTTTTACTTTGATTCCATCGCTGAATCAGATTGGTCTCTGGCGTTTGGCCGGCCCGGCATCCCGGACCCGGACGGGCAGGTGCGCAACTGTGTTCCCGGCCCGGGGTGTAACAACCTCTGGATAACCCCACCTTACAGCATCACCATTCCTGGCGGCAACCTGGCGGCGTGTGATTACAGCGATCCCCAAAACGACCCGAACTGCATTCCCTTTCCCGGCGGGCGGCTAATGGCTCGCGTCACGGTTGGTTATATGGATTCCTACCAATGGGAAGTAAAACCACCCACCCTGACGCCTACCACAGACCCCACCGTGGGCTGCGCTGCTTTCCCCATCATCATTCAGGACAGCGCCCGCTCTGTTACCGAAGCGCTTTATGAGACCATCGTATCAGGGTCGCCAAACTTCTACCCTCAGCCGGCGCCGCCCTACAGCAGTTTCTATGATCACCGGCCAGACATGCCATTGCCAGACGCGCAAGAAGGGGACATGTTCCTGGTGCAAAATGGCGGTGGGTCGGGTGGTTTTGGCTGGCTGGTCTGGAACCAGTACCTGAACGCCGACATCAGTAACCTGGCCGGTAGCCTGACCTGGCCCGGCAACAGTAAGGATTACGACACAGTGGCCACAGGCGGGCAAGCGCCGCCCAACCCACCCTGGCCGCATCGGGTTTACGGGTACATTGCGTACAACGACCCCTGGGATGCCAGCATGAACCTGGGCGATTGGGTCGTGGCTAATATCGGCGCGGTCAATAGTTTTGTGGTGCGAGACAGGCTGGAAGAACACATTGATCTGGGGCGGGTGCTGCGCCTGCCTGTTTATGATAATTTTGCCGGGACTGGTAGCAATTTTCGCTATCAGATGGCCGGTTTTGCCCTCTTCCGCCTGGCGGGTTTTCAACTCAGCAGCAATGGCCAGTATGGGTCATTCCTGCTGCTGGAATTTAAGGGTTGGGATGGGAGCTGCGGCCAACTGGCCGAACCGGTCACGGCCGTGACCCTGGACGGCCGTTACGATGCTGTGGCCGGTGTGGACTATACGTTTACAGCCACAGCCAACCCCACCGCCACCCTGCCCATCACCTACGTCTGGCAGGCCGACGGCCAGACCATCACCCATACCGGCGGCCTGAGCGACAGCCTGACTTTTGCCTGGGATAGCCTGGGGTTGCAGCCGCTTACGGTTACGGCCGTGAATGAGGCGGGCAGTGTGGCGAACGGCCGTGTGGTCAACATCCTGCCCCGCACCGACCGCATCCCGGCCATGTTCGGCGGTGGCAGCCAACTGTACCCCCAATCCACGGCTAACCTGGCCCTGGTCAAAGCCGCCAGCGCCAGCGTCTTTGGCCCCAACATCTGCACCGCCTACGGCGACCCCTACTCACCCCTCAACAGCGTCTGGGCGCCCGGTTATTACACCTTCAGGCATCTCATCCACATTCCCGGCAGTTACCCCTATGACACCGTGCGTATTGAACTGTTCGACCCCGACTCCATCAACGCCGACGGCAGCGGCCCCTTTACCATCCCCCGCACCCAGATCGCCATTTCTCAGGGATTGTCACCCACCCTCACCACAAGCTGCGTGGCCGGTGAAGATCAGCGCAAAAACCCATGTAAACTAGACACCGGCGAATTGGGGCTGGTCTTATCCGGTACACTCGATTTTGAGCAGGTCAACCCGCTGTGGCTGGTGCGCGTGGATGAAAATCGGGGTGTACCTGGACAACCCGGCGCTTGTGGCGAACCCGCAGATTACACCCCTTCGCTTAATACCCAGACCCTGTACGAACTACACTATTTGCGCCAAATCCCCAACGGCGACATCATCCGCAACAACCTGGCTTCCTATACCGGGCAGGCGGGTGACGGCGTGAGCGACAATGGCAACCACCTGACCGATTTACAATGGGTCTCGCCCGGCGCGGCCCAAAGTTATGATTATGCCGGCGCCGGTGTACCGGCAGACAACGGCAGCTTTGAAATTAACCTGACCAGCCAGACGCCGGGCATCCTGGTGGACCCCGTCACCGGCGACCGCTACCTCAATCTGGACATCACCTCCCTCAGCGGCGCATCGGAAAACAGCTTCCAGATTTGGGCCGGGCCGCCCACCTACCTCAGCAGTGTGCCCGGCGACGCCAACGGCCGTAACCTGTACCTGCTGGATAATCCCGAAGCGCACAACCCACACGGTGTCGCCGTCTACGCTCAGGGCGTGCTGGTGCAAAACTGGAACCTGACCGGTCATTTTGCCGAGCTGCCTTTCACCCAATTCTCGCCAGAAGCGGCCGGGGAAACAGCCTACATCGGCCTGTTTGACCCCGATGAGGGCGCGCAACCGCCCATCACCTTCTTTGCCGATGCACTGGCCCGCGAAACGTGGTCGCTGCCCTTTGCCGTAGACGGGCAGCCAGACCCGGACGGCCAGACGCGCAACTGTGTGCCCGGCGCTTGTGATAACAAATGGGTGACACCGTCTTACCAGGTGCTGCTGCCGGACAACTATCCTGGCGGGCGGCTGCTGGTAGCGTACAACGGCGGTCTGCATGACACCACCACCTGGCGGCGGGGAACCAGTTGGGGCCAGGCCACCATCACTGGCCCGGAGACAGGTATGGCCAACCTGCCCTACACCTTCACAGCTGACGCCAGCTACTTCCTCTTTGCCGATCCGTTGACCTATACCTGGGAAACGGCCGGGCACGCCCCCATCACACATGTGGGCGGCGTCACCGACGTGGTGACGCTCTATTGGCCGGACGAAGGGCCACAAACGATCACGGTGACAGTTGCCAGCGGCTATTTCCAGGAGACGCTGATGGGCACGCACCAGATAGTGCTTTCCGGCACGGCCGTCATCCCCCCCAACAACCTGCAATTAGCGGCGCCGGCTACGGCCGTCGTCGGCGAAACGGTTCCCCTGACGGCCACCCTGACCCCACCGCACACCTCCCTGCCCGTCACCTATACCTGGCAGGCCGACGGTCAGCCGCCGCTTACACATATCGGCGGGATCACGGACTCGGCCGTGTACACCTGGGCCGAAGTTGGCGCTAAAACCATCACCGTCACTGCTGAAAACATAGCCGGGTCGGTTACTGCCGTGCATATTCTCACCGTTGAGGAGACGCCGGTCATCGCCCCGACCAGCATCAGCCTTACCGGGCCGGATGTGACGCCGGTTGGCGAGCTTGTTGGTTTCACGGCCGTCGTCACACCGGCCAACATCACCCTGCCCCTCACCTATACCTGGCAGGCCGACGACCACCCGCCGCTGGTGCATACAGGGGAGGTGACGGACACGGCCGTCTACTCCTGGACAGTACCCGGCCCCAAAACCATTACCGTTACTGCTGAAAACACAGCCGGGTCGGTTACGGCCGTGCATACCCTCACCATCGAACCGCTGCTGCCTGACCTGACGGTGATCGGCGCGCCGCAGTTGGTGACGCCGCTGCCGGTGGGCGCGGGATTACCCGTCAGCTTCACCGTCACCATCGCCAATAATGGCGACGCCGATGTAGACACACTCTTTTTTGTGGATGTGTTCTTGGACCCCACCGTTGTCTTGACCACCGGTATTCCCATCACAGAGAGCAGCGGCTACACGGCCGTGCCTGCCCTGGCTGCCGGCGACAGCCTCACCGTCACCATCCTGGCCCCACTCGGTTTTGCCGACCAACCGCTCACGCACACCGTCTACGCCATGGTGGACTCGCTGGACGGTATCGCCGAAAGCGACGAGACGAACAACGTCTCCGCGTCGCTGACGGTGACGGACGTGCGCCCCTTGCTGGCTGGCGTCACCATCTTCGGCCCGGCATTGGGGCTGACTGGCGAGACGTACACCTTCACGGCCGTCCTCACCCCCACCACCATCAGCGACCCCATCACCTACACCTGGTACCTGGACGACACCCCCACGCTGACGATGACCAACGGCACGGCCGTGCCCATAACCCTCACCTTCCCCGTCACCGGCACGTTTGACCTGCTGGTCATGGCCTCACACGGCTTCAATACCGTCACCGACACGCACACCATTGTCATTACCGATACCCCTGTTGTTGACCTGGCCGTCGTCGGCACGCCGCACCTGCTGACGCCGGGCTGGATTCGGCCAGAGCAGCCGGTCAGCTTCACCGTCACCATTGCCAACGTGGGCAATGTGCCCCTCACCGGCGCCATCCAGACGGACATTTTCCTGCACCCGGCCATCGTTCTCAGCGACTCCATTCCCATCACCCAGAGCCATGGCTTTGCCGTGATTGCCGGATTAGGGGTGGGGGAAACGGCCGTAATCACCTTCACCATCCCCGCCGGTTTTGACCCTGGCCCACTCTACCGGCAGGTGTACGCCATGGTGGATTCGCTCCAGGCCATCACCGAAGCGGACGAAACCAACAACGTTTCCCCGCCCCGGCAGGTGGTGGTAGGCACACCGTTGTACATCCCGGTGATGCTACGGCAATAACCGTGATGCGTGATGCGTGATGCGTAATGCGTGACGAGTGATGCGTGATCTCTCCGGTCACTCGTCACTCGTCACTCGTCACCCGTCACTCGTCACTCGTCACTCGTCACTCGTCACTTATCACCCGTCACCCGTCACGCATCCCCTGCTCCTGGCGCAGTGGCCACCAAAGCTGTACGGTGGTCCCCTGGTTGGGGCCGGGGCTGTCTATGGTGAGACGGCCGTGATAAAACGTCACAATCGAATGGGTGAGCGATAGCCCCAGCCCCACGCCCCCGGTGGCCCGTGTGTGCGCCTTATCCCCCCGATAAAAACGCTCAAACAGGTGCGGTAAATCTTCCGGCGCAATGCCCTGCCCGGTGTCTTGCAGGATGCTGTGCAGTTGGTCATTGACCGCTGCCAGCCGCCAGACCACCTGCCCGTGGGGCGGCGTGTACTTGAGCGCGTTTTCCAGCAAATTGTGAAAGACGGTGTAAAGGTGGCTCTGGCTGGCCTGCACCGGCGGCAGCGCCGCCGGTATGTCCAGGTGAACGGCAATCTGTTTCTGCTGCGCCATGGCCTGCAAACTCTGGCAAACGGTGTGGGCCAGCCGCGCCGGGTCAATTTGTTCCTGGCCCCATTTGGCGCGGCCAGAATCAAACCGGGAGAGCAAAATCAGGTCATTCACCAGGTGGCTGAGGCGGACAGCTTCGTCGTCAATTTCGGTGATGTATTGGTGGGTGGTTTCGTCGTCCAGGCTGCCTTCGCGCAGGGCTTCGCTGCGCAGGCGGATGGCGGTTAGCGGGGCGCGCAGTTCGTGGGAGGCGTTGCTGGCAAACGCTTTTTGTTCGGCCAGCATGGCCGCTACCTGGGCGGCCATGTGGTTCAATGCCTGGGCCAACTGGCCGACTTCATCTTGTCTGTTGGGGGTGGGGCCGGGCGAAAAATCACCCTGGGCATGGCGCAGGGCGGATAGGCGCAGCTCTTCCAACGGCCGTGTCAGCGAAGCCGACAGCCACAAAGCCGCGCCCCAGGCCAGCAGCGTCATTACCAATACGCCGGCGGCCAATACCAACTGCCGCCGGCGAATGGCGCCCAGGGTGGCGCTCTCCGGCACGGCCAACCGTACCACGCTGAGAATATCATCATCTTCGATAATGGGGGCGGCGGTGTAGATGACGGCCGTACCGTTTTCATCCGGGCGCACGGCGCGGGTCCTCTCTTCGGCCAGGGCGGCGGCAATTTCCAGGTCTGCCCGCAAATTTCCGCCGGGGGGCGCGCCCTGGCTGTCTAACCAGGCTTCGCCGTTGGGCATTACCAGCGTCACGCGGGCCTGGAGTTGGGCGGCAAAATCATTGACGGCCGTTTGCACCACGTCCCGGCCAATGTCCCCTTCCAGGTAATCTTCCACCAGGTCTTCCAACCCGCGCGCCACCAATGCGGCCTGGGTTTCCAGATTTTGCTCAAAATCTTCGGCTGCGCCGCGTGTGATCTGGCGACCGGCGACCAGCGCCAGGGCTACAAAGCCCACCAGGATCAGACCGGCGTAGGCGAGAATGAGCCGGGTACGCAGCCGCCAATTTTTCATGGCGGCTCCGGGGCGGCAAACCGGTAGCCCACGCCGCGTACTGTCTGGATGTAACGGGGTTGGCCGGGGTCGTCCTCGATCTTCTCGCGCAGCCAGCGGACGTGTACGTCCAGGGTGCGGGTATCACCCAGCCAGTCGGTGCCCCACACTTTGTCGAACAGTTCGGCGCGGCTGATGACCTGGCCGGGGCGGCTGAGCAGCAGACTGAGCAGTTCAAATTCTTTGAAGCGGAGGGTGAGGGGACGGCCGTTTTTGCTGACCTGGCGGGTTTCCAATTCCAGATGGATGTCACCGGCGGTCAGGACGGTGGTGGGTTGGGCCGTTCGGTCCAGTTCCACCCGGCGCAGCAGCGCCCGCACCCGCGCTTGCAGTTCACGGGTGCTGAACGGTTTGGGCAGGTAATCATCCGCGCCCAATTCCAAACCCAGGATGCGGTCTACTTCTTCGCCCAGGGCGGTGAGCATGAGGATGGGCACGACGCTTTGCTGGCGCAGGCGGCGGCACACTTCCCAGCCATCCATTTCCGGCATCATCACATCCAGCAAGACGAGGTCAGGGTTTTGGCTAAGGGCGATGCTGAGACCGTCACGGCCGTTGTGCGCTACCAACACGCCATACCCGGCCTGGGTGAACTGCCGCACCAGGGGACCGGTGATCATCTCGTCGTCGTCAATCAGCAAAAGGGTGGTCATGGAATTTAGATTGTGGCAGATGCCGGTGATGGGAGCAAGGGGAAGGGGGAAATTTAAGATGGATTTAAGGCAGTTTAGGCTGCCGTTAATCATCTGTGGCCCGGTTTGCGGTAAAGTCTGGGCAGATGGGTTCAATCTGCCAGATGGAACCAATCTAAACCAATATGAAGTGGAGAGTAACTGGATATGAATATAAAACGTGTGTTGTTAATGGGTGTGGCGATGGTGGTGGGTGGGTTTTTGTTGATGCAGGTGGCGCCTTACGGCCGTGACCACACCAACCCGCCGGTCATCAACGAACCAGCCTGGGACAGCCCGCGGACGCGCCTCCTGGCCGAGCGGGCCTGCTTTGACTGCCACAGCAACGAGACGGTGTGGCCCTGGTACAGCCATGTGGCCCCCGTTTCCTGGCTGGTGCAGCATGACGTGGACGAGGGGCGGCAGGTGTTGAATTTTTCGGCGTGGGGGTACGGCCGTAACGAAGGCGAAGAGGGTGAGGAGATGGCCGAAGCTGTTTGGGAAGGGGAGATGCCGCCGGCGCAATTTTTGCTCACCCATCCCGAAGCCCGGTTAACGGAGGCCGAAAAACAGCAGCTCGCGCGTGGGCTGGCCGCCACCGGCAGCAGCTCCGGCGGCGGTGAAAGGGGGGAACAAGGGGATGATGATTAGTTGGCTCTATGGGATTTCGGGGAATCCGACGTGATACGTGATGCGTGACCGGAGAGACCTCACGCATCACGACCTGTCAACCCCCTGAGTTCCCAAAGGGCCGATTAGTTTTTGGCGGGCACGGCCGTGCCCGCTATAATTCCCCTCGTTCATCCAGTATTGGTAGCGTGGGGGCGTCAACCAAGACCCGTCACAAAAAACAATCTGTTCATGTTCGTAGTAGGCGATTCATCGCCTTCTGAAGGCAATAAATTGCCTACTACAAACAAACGAGTAGGGAGGAAAACTCATGCGTCAACGAATTGTGTGGTTACTCAATGGCGGGGTGGCCGTTGTCACCCTCATTCTTGTTTTTGCCCACTTTGCCCAACCGCCGCAAATTCAAAATTTGCCCGGATCGGCTGCGCCTACGGCGCAGCCGATAACGGCATTGGCATTTTTGGCCTATCCTGGGGAGGGACAAGACGTGAATGCCAGTTTGAACAGCGTACCCGTTACCCTGGCAGCCTATCCCACAGACCAGAACCAGCAGTTGAATACCACCGCCCCGCACACGCTGGGCAGCCAACCGGCCCGCGCCATGTGTGCAGCGGATGAACTGACGGCCGCACCCAACGGCCGTTACCTGCTCATCCAATACAACTGCGAAGCTGCCCTCTTTGCCGTCTTGCAAAACCTGGCTACCGGCGTGGAAACGAATCTGGCGCGGGGTTATTTTCTGGATTGGTCGCCGGACGGGAACTGGCTGCTCTTCCGCCAGACCGACAACGACGAAATCTGGCTGATCCCTGCCGCCACCGGCCAGGGCCAGCCGCTGCCCCATCTGCCATCAGGTACGTACAACGCCGCCTTTCACCCGTCAGGCCAGCAGGTGATCACCGCCGCCAGCCGGGGGCTTCGGTTTGGCAGCGAATTGGGCGTGTATGACCTGGCCGGGCAGAGTTATGCCCGCTGGCAAACGTTCCCCGACCAGATAGCTGCCTTTCCGCGCTGGTCGCCGGACGGGGCGCGGCTGGCCTATATCTTGATGCCGGA
>CAADGU010000501.1 GCA_900696625.1 uncultured Chloroflexota bacterium
ACCCCGCCGACCTGCTCATCCTGGACGAACCAACCAACCACATTGACGCCGACACCATCGCCTGGCTGGAGGATTATTTGCTTAAGCGTCCCGGCGCATTGCTAATGGTCACGCACGACCGCTATTTTTTGGAGCGGGTGGTGAACAAGATTGTGGAATTAGACCGGCGGCAGTTGGTGGTGTATCCGGGTAATTACGGCCGTTACCTGGAACAACGCACCCGCCGCGATGAACAACTCAGCACCGCCGAAACCAAACGCCAGGGTATTCTGCGCCGTGAACTGGAATGGCTGCGGCGCGGCGCACAGGCCCGCAGCACCAAACAAAAAGCGCGCAAACAGCGCATTGAAGAGATGCGCGAAATACAGTATGACCGGGGGGATGAGCGGGTGGTCCTGGCACTGGCCTCCCGCCGTCTGGGGAAACGGGTGCTGGAAGCCACCGGCCTGAGCAAAAGCTATGATGACCTGACCCTCTTCCAAAACCTTGATTTTCACCTCGACCCCGGCGACCGCATCGGCGTCATTGGTCCCAACGGCGCGGGCAAAAGCACCTTTCTGGACGTGCTGGCAGGCAAAACGGCCGCTGACAGCGGCACGGTAGAGTGGGGGCAAACGGTGCAGTTGGGTTACTATGACCAACACGCCAGCGGCCTGCCGGAAAACAAGCGCGTTATCGAATACATCAACAGCATCGCCCCCAACATCCGCACCGCCGACGGCGAAAAGGTGGAAGCGGCGCAAATGCTGGAATGGTTCCTCTTTAGCCGCCCGGAGCAGCAGTCAACCATCAGCAGCCTCAGCGGCGGCGAACGCCGCCGCCTCTATCTGCTGGCGACCCTCATCCACCAGCCCAACGTCCTTTTTCTGGATGAACCAACGAATGACCTGGACGTGCAAACATTGACGGTGCTGGAACAATTTCTGGATAACTTTGCCGGTTGTCTGGTGGTCGTCAGCCATGATCGTTTCTTTTTAGACCGCAACGTGGATTTTCTGGCCAGTTTTGAAGATGGCGTTTTGGGCACACGCTTCCCCACCCCTTTTGAAAGTTACAAACAACTACGCGCCGCCGAAAGCACCCCCCTCCTGGCTACCCCCCCACCCAAACCAACTCCGCTACCGGCCAAACCAACCGAACGGCCGCGCAAATTGACCTGGCAGGAAAAACGCGAACTGGAAACGTTGGACACGGCCGTACCCACCCTGGAAGCGCACATTGCCGAACTGGAAACCGCCATCAACCAGGCCGGCGGCGATTATGCCCGGCTGCAAACGTTGGTTGCGGAGTTGGAAAGGGTGAAAGTGGAATTGGACACGGCCGTGACCCGCTGGCTGGAACTATCCGAAATCGGCGGTGAATAAATTCCGTTTATTCTCTGCCTCTTGTCAGTTATAATCCTCTTTATGAACGATTCAAAGTCGCCTGGTTCCCCGATCTGGAGTGTCAGCAGCAAACGCACCATTGTAATTATTGTGCTGGTGTTGGCGCTGCTGCTCTTTTACCGGGTGAACATTGTGCTGCTGCCGCTGAGCCTGGCCACCATCCTGGCCTACCTCATCACCCCTCTAGTCAACCTGATAACCCGCACCCTCCGCCTGCCGCGCCTGCTGGTAATCGCCACCATTTATCTGGCGCTGGTGATTTTTATCATCTCCATACCCGTCATCGCCATCCCCCCGTTGGTTAACCAGATTAACATTCTTGTCAGTAACGTGCCCCGCTATCTGGCCGGTGTCGGTAATTTCTTTGATGACCCCATCGTGTTGGTCGAAGGGTATGAAATTCCGGTTGATGAATTACCATTTGACCAGATCATTCGCTCCTTAAGCGAAAATCTGGTCGGCATTGTGCAAACATTAGGCGGCCAAACGCTCGCCATTTTCAGCAGTGTGGCTACCGTCACCATCTCCACAGTGGGCTGGCTGATTTTGATCATGATCATCTCCTTTTACATGGTGAAAGATCATGAGCGCCTGTTTGAAACAGTGCTGAACCTGACGCCGGCCGATTACCGGTCAGATGTACGCCAGCTTGGTGAGCAAATCAGCCTGACCTGGAACGCTTTTTTGCGCGGTCAGTTGGTTTTGTGTTTTGTGGTCGGCATTATCGTGTACATAGCCGCTTCCATTCTCGGATTGCCCAATGCGGGTACATTAGCCATATTTGCCGGGTTTATGGAACTCATTCCCACCTTTGGCCCGGTGCTGGCAGCCATACCGGCCATCTTCCTGGCAATTTTTCAAACAGAAAGTAGCTGGCTGGGCAACATCATGTCCCCTTTCTGGTTTGCCGTGTTGGTAGCCGGCATCTATGCCTTGATTTACCAGTTTGAAAATTATGTACTCGTGCCGCGCATTATTGGGTATCATTTGAAGCTGCACCCGCTGGTGGTGCTGGTGGGGGTAATTGGCGGCGCGGCCATTGCCGGCGTGTTGGGCATTTTACTGGCGGCGCCGGTATTGGCCAGCGCCCGCATTATTTTGCGTTACATCTATAGCAAGCTGCTCGACCAGCCGCCGTTTGCCCAGGGACATGAGGCGCTAGAGCCGGTAGACACGGCCGTATTGCCCAAACTCCCCCTCCCCCTGGAAAAACGGCTGGAACGGGCAGATAACGAAAAAAGTTCAGTTGAAATGGAGAAAAAATGAGCAAAAAAGAAAACGAAGACATGGGAATGGACATCCTCTCCGAAACGGAAAACTTCGCCGTCTGGCGCAGCCCGGATGAGGACGGCTTTTTGTATCACATCGAACTGGGCAGCATCACTTTGCACCTGGCCGCCGATGAATATGAAGAACTCATTTTGCTGCTCAGCGGCACGTCAGAGTAAATAATACCATCGGAGGGGAGGCTTTAGCCGACCCGTTGCCGGCTAAAGCCTCCCCTCCGATATTAAATTATAAATGATGGATACCCGCTCAGATGGGGAAACAGCCCCCCCAAAAGTCGCCTACGCGCCGATGATCCGGGATATGGCCGCCGGGGAACGGCCGCGCGAACGGCTGGTGCAGGTGGGGCCAACGGCCGTATCCACTGCCGAACTCCTGGCCATCCTCCTGCGCACCGGCGTGCCCGGCGAAAACGTGGTGCGCCTGGCCGAGCGGCTGCTCATCCAGTTCAAGGATTTAGCCGGGCTGGCCCGCGCCTCCATCCCCGAACTGATGACCGTCCATGGCATCGGCGAAGCCAAAGCCGTGGAAATTAAGGCCGCGCTGGAAATTGGCCGTCGCCTGCTGGCGACAGCCCCCCAGGAAAAACCGCGTGTCTCCTCCCCCGCCGACGCCGCCAACCTGCTCATGTCCGAAATGATGTTTTTGGAGAAGGAGCATCTCAAACTGGTGCTGCTGGACACCCGCAACAACGTTTTGGGCACACCCACCATTTACGTGGGCAGCCTGAACACTTCCGTCATTCGTGTGGCCGAACTATTCCGCGCCGCCATCCGCGAAAACGCCGCCGCCTTCATCGTCGCCCACAACCACCCCTCCGGCGACCCATCACCCTCGCCGGAAGACATTCGTGTCACGCGCCAGCTTGCCCAGGCAGGCAAATTGTTGGACATCGAGGTGCTGGATCACGTCATCATCGGCCATCAGCGGTATGTTTCCTTGAAAGAAAGAGGACTTGGTTTTGATTAGTGAGCAGTGAGCAGTAGACAGTGAGCAGCACCTCACTGCTCACCGCTCACTGCTCACTGCTGACTGCTCACTAAAACTATGGCCCAAACACGCATCCTCCTCAACGGCGCAGTGGGCAAGCCGTTTTATCCTTATCGAGACAATAACCAGTTGATCACGGCCGTTGGCTGGGCGCCCTGGTGGGTGGAACCGGCGGCGGGCGACCCCGGCTGGAAAAATCGCCAGCCCGTCTTCAGCCCCATCACCCTGGATGAGGCGCTCACGCAGCAAATCGCCACCCCCTTTGGCACGCACATCGGCGGGTTGTGGCAGCAGGTTCCCTCAGCGCCGGGCAACAGCTATGAATTTTCGGTAGAAGGGCAGGCGTGGTCGAGTGAAGATACCACCCCCGCCAGCCGTCTGGAAGCCAGCGATGTCAATCTGCAAATCGGCATTGACCCCACCGGCGGCCTGGACCCGAACAGCCCCCTGGTGGTGTGGAGTGACAAAACCACCCCCTTGAGCCATTGGGAAACATTGCACCTGACGGCTACGGCCGAAGCCAACATCATCACCGTCTACCTGAAATCGGCCCCTTCCCTGCCCAAACGGCAGCAAACGGT
>CAADGU010000502.1 GCA_900696625.1 uncultured Chloroflexota bacterium
ATACCTATTTTGACCGGCTCATTGGCGATGGTGAAAATTTACCCTTTTCCCCGGCACAGTTTGACCTGGTATTTTGTGCGGCGGCGCTGCATCACTGCGCCAACCTCCCACTGTTGCTGCAAAACATTGGGCGGGCGCTAAAACCGGGTGGGCGGCTGTGCGCCATCAACGAACCCTGCCGGTCGGTGATGGAAACCGAAAAAGATGTACTGCACCGCCACGCCGAGCATGAATTGGCAGTGGGCATTGTGGAAACGCGGCCGGATTGGCCCACCTATGAACAGGCAATAGCGGGGGCCGGGCTGTGCGTAATGGCCGTTTACCCCGCCCTGGTCGCCGGTATGGATGCAGACGACATCGCCAAAACGGCCAAGACCTTGGGCGTGGTTCGGCCAGACCTGGGGCAACGGCCGTTAAAACACCAGGCCATTGGTTGGCTGCGTTACCTTACCCGTTCGGCGTGCGCGCAGATAAGGGGCGTTTCGGTGTTCCTATCTCACACCGATCCCCACTGGCAACAAATGGCTAAGGCTATCTTGCTGTGGGAAGGTGGGGAACTCTCTTTAATGGCTGAACGACTTGCCACATGCAACTCAGGGGTGGCACGGTCAGAAACCGGCCACAGTAAGTATACGCAATGACAGAAACACACAATCATCCCGCCCCCGCCGCAAGAGCCAAGAACCTGGGCCAGAAGATTCTGCTGCCCGGCCTTTTTACGGCGCTGTTGCTTTATGGTTGGCGTATCATGGATTTGGCCCACCGTGTTCCGGCGTATGGCGATACGCTGGAAGTGTTGTGGGCGGCGCAGTGGTATCGGGACAGCCTGGCAAACAGCGCCGCATCAGCCCTGCTCAACCCGCATGTCTTTTACCCGGAGGGGTGGCAGTTAGCCACCTCGGCCAACGGGCCGGGCATATTCTTATTTCTGATTCCGCTGGCGGAGATAGGCGGTTGGGCTTTGGCCTGGAATGTATTGTTATTGATCTCGTTGGTGGTGGCGTTTGTGGGCATGTATCTGGTTGTACGGCCGTTTTCAGAACCATTGACGGCGGGGCTGGCAGCTCTATTGTTTACTTTTTGGGGCGCGCGATGGATCCGCCTGGCCGGGCATTTTAATATCCTGGTGGGCACGGCTCTGTTACCCTGGCTGATTTTCGGGGTCGAGAAATCTACCGCTTCGCCGCGCCGGGCGATCATCTGGCTTGTTTTTGTAGGCGTGATCTGGGCTTTGATGATAGCGCACAGCTTTTATTTTTTGTGGTTAGGGGGCATTGTCCTGGCCTGCTGGCTTTTGGGCTGCCGCTGGAACGGCCGTCTTACCTGGCGGGTGGCGCTTAAAAGCCTGCTTGTTCCCGGTGTGGTGGCTGTGGGCCTCAATCTGCCGCTCTTCATCCTGTTTCGGCACGGGCAGCAAGCCGCCCAAACCCAACCGTTTAATATCCATGTGGTGAATGCCTGGGGGCACAGCCTGAACGCGCTTTTTATCCCCTACCTGGCTCATCCCTGGCAAGCCGTCAGGGAAATTAGCGCCCGCCTATATCAAGGCCCGTTTGATGGCGCCAGCTTTCACAACTTTGGCCTGGCGGCCTCAATTCTGCTGTTGTTTTCCTTGCTGATGGGGCGGCGCAAAGAGTGGCGACCGTTTTTGCTGTTGACGGTGGTTGGCCTGGTGTTGGCCCTGGGCGTGACGCTGCAATGGAATCATCAAACGGTGCAGTTCCCGATGGTAACGGCCGTGAATCACTTACTCTGGCGTATCGGGCATGTTCTGAAACCGGAGATTTTCCCCACAGCGCATACGCCGGAATTATTTGCTCAGGCCATTCCCTTACCTGGCTGGCTGCTCACGGCCGTGATCCCTTTTTGGGAAGGGGCGCGGGTGGCGGCCCGTTTTGCCTTTGTGGCCGCCATGGGGTTCTTTCCGCTGGTGGCGTTCGGGTTGGCGGCCATACGGCCGTCCTGGCTGCGTTATTCCATAGCCGCCATTTTGCTCCTGGAAATACTGCCCGCGCCCTATCGCGGCGTCCCCTTTCCGCCGCCGCCGCACCCCGCCTTTACCTGGGTAAACCAGCAGCCCGCCACCGGATTGGCGCTGATAGATTTATATTCGCCGCAACCAGACAAATTGACATTGCCCATCGGTGGCGAGACGTTGTGGGCGATGTCGTACCATAACCGGCCTATTGTCAATGGCGCCAGCAGCGTTTTACCCCGGCATACCACTTTCCTGAGAGAGTGGTTATGGCAGCACCCCCACCCCTTTGCCGAAGCAGATTTTGCCCCCTTGCTGCGTTCATACGGGGCGGAGTACATTTTGCTGCATATGCAAAAATCAAGTGACGACCAGTTCATTGCCGGCGCCGCGCAGAATGAAGACGTTCGGGCGATCAACTGTTTTGACCCGGTGGCCCACAGCCCAATCTGGGCCTATCCCATTTGCGTGGTGAGCCTGGAAGCCCCGTCATCCTTGATCGGCAATATCCGCTTGCGGCAGGGTTGGTCAGCCCTGGAAAGTTGGGGTGTGTGGGCCGAGGGGCAGCAAACAACGGCCGAATGGGTGGCTACGGCCGTGCGCGAACACAAGCTAGACATCGAGGCGTTCCCCGTCTGTGCGCCGGAGCAGCAGCAGCTTGCGATTTACGTGAACGATACCTTGCTGGAAACGCACCAATGGCCGGATTGTGAACCCTGGCAGCAATCGGTGACGATTCCGGCCGAACTGGTGCAAATTGGCTGGAACCGGATAACATTTGCTGCTGCTTACGCGATCAGTCCGGCCGAATTAACCGGCGGGGAAAACCCTGACGGCCGTGCGCTGTCTGTCGGCTTCACCAGGTTAAACATCCATGACTGAGACGAAACCTTTACGTATTGCCATTGTTGTGCAGCGGTATGGCCCGGAAGTGTTGGGGGGGGCTGAAGACGCCGCCCGCGCCCTGGCTGAACAACTCACGGCGTTGGCAGACGTGCATGTCATCACCACC
>CAADGU010000503.1 GCA_900696625.1 uncultured Chloroflexota bacterium
CCACAAAGACGCCAATCGTCGCCAACAGGGGCATAAATTTCCGATCAATCTTCAATCGTTCCATTATGACTGCACCCCTTTTCGCTCGAATACGCGGCCCAATACCAGCTTCGTCTGGTCAGAGTAGAGCAGGATGACGATGAGCACAACCAGGGCTTTGATGGCCGAGGCGGCCATGGCCGGCACGCCCAGGGCGTACATGGTGGTGGTAGTGCTTTGAATGATCAGCGCGCCAATGATGCTGGCAAAGAGTGAAAAACGACCGCCGGTCATCAATGTGCCGCCAATCACCACCGCCAAAATCGCGTCCAGTTCCAGGTTTAGGCCGGCGTTGTTGGCGTCGGCGCTTTTCACATTGGAGCTATAAATCAGCCCGGCCACACCCGCACAAAAACCGCAAATGGTGTACACAATCAGCTTGATATTTTTTTCGCTGATGCCGCTGAGATAGCTGGAACGGCCGTTAATGCCCACCGACTCCACAAACAACCCAAATGCCGTGCGCCGCGCCAGCAGCCAGGTGAGCAAAAAGACAAAGGCCACAATAAAAAGCGCAAAGGGCAGCCCCAGTAAATAGCCATTGCCAATGAAAAAGTAGCGGCTGTAGTACACGGTGATAATCTGGCCGTTGGTGATCAATTGGGCGATGCCCCGGCCGGCCACCATCAGCACCAACGTGGCCACCATTGGCTGGATGCGGCCCCTGGAAATGAGCAGCCCATTCCAAAAACCACAGGCAGTGGATACCAGCAGCGCCGCCAAGATACACAACCACAGCGGCGTGTAGGTAACATCCTTGATCAATTCCTCGGAGCTAATCAACTGCCGCGCCAACGCCGGGTTGATGAGTACAGTGGCCGTGGCGGCAGAGATGGCCACCACCGCGCCCACCGACAGGTCTACCCCGCCGGTGGCAATGACCATCGTCATGCCAATGGACAGCAGCATCAAAATCGAGCCTCGATTGAGAATATCAATGAGAAAGCCGGAGAGACGGCCGTCTTTAATTTCAATATTGTAAAAGCCCGGCGTGAAGAACAAATTGAAAAGCATGATCAAGGCCAGGGCTAACAAGGGCCAGAATAACTGGCTGTCGCGCAGGCGGTGCCAGGAAAATCGTGAAGAATTCATGTTGCCTCGCTCCCGGCGCCGCTCCCGGCCATGGCGCGCATAATGGTGTGTTCGTCAACTTCCCCAAAAAATTCGGTCACTTTTTGCTGGTCTCGCAAAACGGCGATGCGGTGGCTGGTGCGCAGAACTTCTTCCAGTTCGGAGGAGATGAAGATACACGCCTTGCCTTCTTCGGCCAGTTCCAGCACCAGTTTTTGGATTTCCGCCTTGGCGCCAATGTCAATGCCGCGTGTGGGTTCGTCCAGAATGAGTACTTGCGGATTGGTGGCCAGCCAGCGCGCCAGAATGACCTTTTGCTGGTTGCCGCCGCTGAGGTTTTTGACGGACTGCTCGGCGGAGGGGGTGGTGATGTTGAGCATTCTGATGAATTTGTCGGCTAATTCTTGCTGCTGCTGCCGGCTAAGGCGCTTGAACCAGCCGCGATTGGCTTGCAAAGCCAGGACGATGTTTTCGCGGACGGTCAACTCCTCGACGACGCCGTCGGCCTTGCGGTCTTCGGGGCAAAAAGCGATGCCTCTGGTGATGGATTCGGCGGGGGAGAATTTGTGAACCTCTTGCCCGGCGAACGTGAAGGAGCCGCTGTCCGGTTTGTCCACGCCAAAGAGCAGGTGCGCGGTTTCGGTGCGCCCGGAACCCAACAGCCCGGCAAAACCCAGCACTTCCCCGGCGTGCAGCTCTAAATCGAAGGGTTGCATGGAACCTTTACGGCCGTATCCTCTGACCTGTAATAGCGGTTCTTTTTGCTGATGTTGGCCGCTCGTCAATTTGATCTGGGCCATATCATTGAAGTCACCCATTGTGCGGCCCAGCATCAGGGCAATGAGTTCCAGGCGGGGCAGGCTGGCGGTCTCATATGTGCCCACCAATTTGCCATTGCGCAAAATCGTGACCCGGTCAGTTACCTCATAAATCTGATTGATGAAATGGGTGATGAAAATAATGCCCAGCCCGTCCTCTTTCAATTTGTGCAAGACCTGAAAGAGATTTTCCGTCTCATGGGTGTCCAGGCTGGAGGTAGGTTCGTCCAGGATGAGGATTTTGGCGGAAGAGATTTCCAGGGCGCGGGCGATGGCCGCCATCTGTTTAATGGCGATGGAGTATTCGCCTAAATCTCTGGTAACGTCAATATCAACGTCCAGGCGGGCCAGAATTTCGCGCGCCCGGTTTTGCATCCCCCGCCGATCAATGCGGCCAAACTTGCGCGGCTCACGGCCGATCAAGATATTCTCGGCCACCGACAGGTTGTCACACAAATTGATCTCCTGGTAAACGGTGCTGATGCCCAGCGCCTGGGCATGTTGCGGTGATCTGGCTTGCACGGATTGGCCCAGGAAGGTGACACGGCCGTGATCCAGCCGTTCCACCCCGGTGATAATTTTGATCAGCGTAGACTTCCCGGCCCCATTTTCACCCACCAACGCATGAATTTCGCCCGCTTTCAAGGCGAAATCCACATCTTCCAGCGCCTGCACACCGGGAAAAGATTTGGAGATACCTTGCATGGTCAGTAGGGAGGTGTTTGGTTCTGCGGGCATGGAATCCCTCGTTGGCGTAAAACGTAAAACGTAACCACCTTCATTACGTTTTACGTTTTACGTTTCATGTTTTACGATATACGTTTTACGGTTAATACTTCCGCTCCGGCAGCAGTTCGGCGGCGTTGTCGGGATAATAGACGCTTTCTTCAGAAGGCACCCAATCCGGCAGTTGCTCGCCGTTCACCGCCCGCAGCGCCAGGTCATAGAATTGAGGGCCGAGCAGCGGGTTACATTCCACCGTCACATTCAGCTTACCGGCGATCATCGCTTCAAACGCACCGCGTACCGCGTCAATGGAGACGATCTTGATGTCTACGCCCGGTTTCAGGCCGTATTCTTCAATTGCCTGAATGGCCCCAATGGCCATGTCATCATTGTGCGCATAAAGGCCCACAATGTCACCGCCGTAGTTCTTCAAAAACGCTTCCATTACTTCTTTGCCTTTAGCGCGGGTGAAGTCCCCGGACTGCGAAGCAACGATTTCGATGTTGTCATTGAGGGTTTCCCGGAAGCCAGAGTAGCGATCATTGGCGGGGGCGGAACCAACCGTGCCCACCAGTTCCACGATTTTACCACCTTCGGGCAATAAGGTGTTCATTTCGTTGCCCGCTTTGCGCCCTTCTTCCACAAAGTCAGACCCCAAATAGGTGGCGTACAGTTCGCGGGGCACGTCAGCGCGGCGGTCTACCATGATAACGGGGATACCGGCATCTTTGGCTTCCTGCAAAACGGTCTCCCAACCCGTTTCCACAACGGGCGAGAAGCCGATCACATCCACGCCTTCCGCGATGTAGGAGCGAATGGCGGCGATCTGGTTTTCTTGTTTCTGTTGGGCGTCAGAGAAACGCAGGTCAACGCCTAACTGTTCGCCCGTTTCCTTGATGGAGGCGGTATTGGCTGTACGCCATTCACTTTCCGCGCCAATCTGGGCATAGCCCACGACCAGGTCTTCCATTGTCTTGGTGGTTGCTTCATCAGCCGCTTCTTCCCCTCCGGTTGAGGAACAGCCCACTATCACCACAGACAGCAGTAGAAAAATAATAAGTAAACTGAGCTTTTTCATGTTATTCGTTCTCCTTTCCTTTTGCAGGTCTCAATAAAACGGTTCTTTGGGAAATCTGGGAATGGTAAAACGTAAAGGTCAGGGTTTACCACTCCCACGAAATCCCAGAAAACCCACGAAACGATTATTGAACAAAATCATAGGGCTTAACCGGCATACCACTCAATCCACTTTTTCAGGAGCTTATTGGAGAAAAATTGGGAGTTTTGGCGCATGAAAAAACCCGCCATGCAGCGGGTGTAATTTTTTTAGATAAAGGTTAAAAAATTTTAGGAGGAGAGGCTTTAGCCGAAACCCTAATACCGGCGGCTGGGTAAGATTTCGGCGGCGTTTTCAGGGAAGAAGATGCCTTCTTCGGACGGTATCCACTTCGGTACCGGCTCACCATTGACCACTTTGAGGGCCAGATCAAAAAATTGTGGCCCTAGCAGCGGATTACACTCAATGGTGGCGTTCAATTTGCCGTCAATCATCGCCTGAAACGCATCGCGGATGGCGTCAATGGAGACGATTTTGATCTCTTGCCCTGGCCGTAGGCCATATTCCTCTATCGCCTTAATCGCCCCAATGGCCATGTCATCATTGTGGGCGTACACGGCGTCAATCTCGTCGCCGTAGAGTTGCAGCAGGTCGCCCATCACTTCTTCCCCTTTGGCCCTGGTAAAATCGCCTGAGGCGGAGGCGATGATGTGCATATCCGGGTAATCCTGGATGATCTCGCGGAAACCGGCGGCGCGGTCAATGGCGGGCGCGGAACCAACAGTGCCCACCAGTTCCACAATTTTGCCTTCACCACCCAATAAATCCACCATCACCCGCGCTGCGTTTTTGCCTTCCTCTAGAAAATCAGACCCCAGATAAGCGGTATAGAGGTCTTCCGGGACGTTGGCGCGGCGGTCAACCAGGATGATGGGGATGCCGGCGTCTTTGGCCTCCTGAAAGACAGATTCCCAACCATCTTCGACGACGGGGGAGACGCCAATGACATCTACTTGTTGGGCGATGAAGGTGCGAATGGCCTTAATCTGGTTCTCCTGCCGCTGTTGGCCGTCATCAAAAATCAATTCTACGCCCAGGCTGACGGCCGTTTCCTTGATGGAGGCGGTATTGCCGGTGCGCCAGTTGCTCTCCGCGCCAATTTGGGAGTAGCCGACGACCATTTCTTCATAGGTGATACGGCCGTCATCCATTTCCGGCGTACTTGTGGCTTCGGGCAATGGCGTATTGGTCGTGCAGCCCATCAACAGAAGGCTGAACAGGAGTGCGGTTAATTTTGTCAGTGGGGTGGGAAATGGGTGGTTCACGGCCGTGCCTCCTCCCCATCCGGCGGCGCTGTGTCACATTGGCGGGGGATCATCACCAACACCTGCGTCCCACCGCGATATTGGCTCTGGATGGAAAGACCGTATTGACGGCCGTAATACAACTTGATGCGCTTGTTCACATTCTCCAGGCCAAAACCGCTGAAGTCACTCTGTCTGGTCGAGATTTCATCACCCTCCTCGGCCAGCATCCCCTGAATCTGCGCCAGTTTGTACGGCGTGAAGCCCACGCCATCATCCTCCACCTGCAACAAGACCATATCATCGTCGGTACGCCGGACGCGCACCACAATCAGGCCGCCGTTACGTTTCGTTTTAATGCCGTGATAGAGCGCGTTTTCCACCAACGGCTGCAAGGTCAGCTTCAAGATGGTGTTGTGCAGCAGCGCCTCGTCCACCTCAATCCGATAATCCAGAATATCGCGGTA
>CAADGU010000504.1 GCA_900696625.1 uncultured Chloroflexota bacterium
CGCACTTTTTTGGAGACGGTATCCAGTAGATCATTGCCCAGGTTTTCAAGGTTGGAGGTGTTGAGCGTGGTAACACGGCGAGCCAGGTATTTCAAATATCCCAGGCGCTGCATGGGGCGAGCGGGGCTTTCCAATACGCGAATGGTGGGCATGGTTAAAAGCCTCCGTGGACGCTGACGCGCGGGCGAATGTCCACCAGAATAGCGCGCTCAGCTTCGGTGTTGGAGACAAGCGCCTGCCCTACATCCAGACTGCGCAGCAATTCGTCCAGTTCTAATTTTTGTCCGGCGTGGACCACTTCCTGGGGCATATTTGATTTCAAATTGCGGCGTACATACTCAATATCACCCTGCACCGTGAGTTTGTGGGCGATGAGGGTGTCTACCTGGGCCAGGAGACGGCCGTCCAGCGCCGTCGGTTGCTGGGTAGCCACCATAAAGGAAAGGCCGTAATTGCGCCCTTCACGGACAAAACGGATGAGCATTTCGCCGGCGGCCGTGCGCCGTTCAGAGGGCAGAATGTTTTGCGCTTCATCCAGGGCAATCCAGGTAGGCGGCACAGCCTGGCTGAGTAACATTTCCAGGCGTTCGCGTTCGGCGCCGCTCAAATCGGGGCGAACGGCCAGATGTTTTTCCGTTTCAGAGGCTATCGTGCGTTCATCGAGCAGCCGCCTGATGATGGCGCTGAGGATCACCGAGCGAAGAGGGGCAGACATGCGGTTCATTACCAATACGTTCATACGGCCGGGCGTTAGAATTTCAGTTAATGGGGTGCCTTTATCTTGAAACAAAGGATTGCGCAGAAAGGTGGTGAGTTGCTGGCTGATAGCACGCCGGGTTTCACTTTGGTAACTGGCGTTTAGCTCCGAGTCTTCGCGGATACAAAGGAGGAGATCGTTGAGGGAATATGCTGGTTTGGGAGGGTGGTTACGGCCGTTTGCCCCCTGCCACCCTTCCAATGTCACTTTCAAATACGCATCGTTTAGCAACTGCCCCATGCGATCCTGGTAAATGTCCAGGTCGAGCAGATAGCCCCAATCGTCAGCGCTGAAATCGGCCGTGCGCACGGCAAACTCCTGATGAGCGGTCGGGGTTGCCCCGGTGCGTGTTCCTTTGGGAATCCAGATTTGCACGTCCAGACGTTCTGGCTGCAAATTCCAACCACGCCAGTTGGCCTGCTGGCTGTGCAAAACATCGCTATCGGCTGCGTCTACCAGGCTGATGTCCGTCCACTGAAAAATACCCAACGTGTCAAAAAGCAAGATAGCCTTGTCCCTGGCAATTTTAGAGATCGTTGTTTCGGCTTCACAGGTACACAGGCTTTCCAGCATAGACCCCATCGTGTAGGACTTACCTGATCCCCGTTTGCCAAAAATGGCGACTACATGCGGGTCATGTACATCAAAGTAGACGTCTGTTAGTGCGCCGGTCTCGGCCAGACGGCCCAGGTATAACCAAGCCAGCGGGGAACGCCTGACCGGCAGGCCGATATGGGCCGTATTACTGCTGATGAAACGTGGTTTGACTGTGTATTTTTTCAAATCAGCCGATCCCAGGAGTGACAAACCTTTGAAGTGCGTCGCCCCTGAACGGGATTATCAAGCAAAAATAAATTGAGCCACTTCATTGACGATGTTCTCGTTGATCACAAACATTTCTTCATCCCATGCCTGAATCGCGCACTCATTGATGGCGTTGATGATGTAGCGCGGCAAGGCGCGGGTAATGTCCTGGGTGGCGTAGTCGGCCAGTAACTCAAACGCGGCCGGCTCAAAGGGAAATTTCCCATGTTGTGAGTTCAATCCCTTTTCGTTAATGCGGGCGGTGACCTGTTCCTCCACCGTCAGGTTTTTCAGAAGCTCAGTTACAAAAGAGCGTACGTCCGCTACGGCCGGTAAGAAGGGAATTTCCAGGTAATTGCTACGGCCGATACGGCCGACTACATCTCCACGCTGCAAAACCGGCGGCGCATCATCAAACGTGTCGGCCTTGAAACCAATTAAGAAACCCACGCTAGCATTGGCCGGTTCCGCTAAACGGCGCAGATATTGGTGAATGGATTCGGCCGCATCGCCTGCTTTGACATTTTGAACCTCTTCAAATTCGTCCACCAGAAAAATCAACTTTTGGTTGACCTGATTGGCCAGATTACCAACGGCAACCAACGTATCCACCAGATCGCCAGCGCCAACTTCCGTTAAGTTACGGGTTAATTGCAACCCGCTGAGTTCCGTCGTTTTCAGACTTTGCCCGGTCAACCAGCGCCAGGCAACAAATGATGAGTCGCCGCCCGCTCTGAGTTCTTTTAGCGCCAGCGGGATATTGGGATCATCCACTAATTTCCCCAGTTCGCTATTCCAGTCGGAAGTTTGATCAAACAGGGTGCGTACCCACCTGGCCACCGTTTCTTTGCCCAGCGCTTCCATCAGTTGCATGTGCAGGTGGGAAGCGGTGGAGTTGCTGCGCATTTCCACGGTCAGATAAAGCGTGTGCGGCGTTTCTTTAAGCGAGTTGGGCGGGCTTGTCTTGAGGTAATAATCCAGATAAAACAGGGTTTGGGTTTTGCCGGAACCGTATGGCCCATAAGCCATGAGTTTGGGAACGCCAGGTGCAATAAAAGCCCGGCGGATTTGCTTTTGCAACCGTTCTTTAATGTCTGAACGGCCAAAATAATAGCGGGCATCATCTGTATTGACCTGAGGGTCAATGGTGAAATTAAGTCTGTCTTTCAGGCAGAACCATACTTTGAAATCTTCCATTAGCTTCCTCTCCTGGTTATGGTAAAGGGCTTCACGCGGCGGCTCATTGTCCTGACCGTTTGACTGCCCCATTGATAAAGTTCGCGGATGAGGGTACGGCCGTGACCATACGGATAAATCATCATACCCAATTCCAAATTTTGTAATAGCCCTCGCCTGGTTAAATTTCCTGATCCAAATAAGGCAAAACCTTCATCTTCATTACGACTATTCCAGGAAACATAAAGTTTGGCGTGGATGTCCGCATTATAGCGGATTTCCACGTAAGGGCATCTTTCCAGCAGCGCCATAGCTGCCTGTTGATATGCTTCGCGGGGTTCGCGGGTGACTACGTAAGTCCTGGTTTCATCGGCGTTGATTTTTGCCACCAAATCTTTCAGGTCATAACCTGTTTCTGCCAGATCACTGATGAAAGGGCTAACGATCACTAAGGCGGTTGTCCCTGTGCCCACCAGATACCGTTGTAAGAATTGCCCTACCGAATGGCTGGTCAATATGCGGGCGTAAGGCGGCGTCATAGATTGGGCATCTGGCGCCATTAGCCCGCCTGCACCTTTTTCCCGAACCTTTAGTTCAACCAGTTGTTCAAAGCGGGGATTTCCCAGGATAGCTTCTCTGATTTCGGTGATGGTCATGGCTCTTTTATCTGTGTCATAACGGCGATAAAAGTCCGTGCGCTGATCCAGGGTAATCATGTGCGGGCGAGAATCACTGGGAGGGATTCTGACAACCACGATTCCCTGATTAAACCCTGTTTCATATGAACGTATTTCCAGCCTGCTTATCCTGTCTTGAATACCATCAAGACAGGTCTGGCGTATTTGCTGGGAAACCAATTCGGGATCGTTAACAGGCGCAAATGCGGCAGCCCGGCCGGCACCGCTTTCTTGAATGCCAATGATCAAGTACCCACCTTCCGCATTGACAAAGGCGGTAATGTCCCGCAGCATTTCGCGTCTATCCTGGCTACGGTTGCCATACATTGTTTGTTTGTAATCTAAAAAAGGGCCTTCTGGAATTTGATTGTCTACCAGGCGCTGAAAATCGTCAATTGTCAAGTCGTTGAGAGAACGTCCGCCCAGAATCATGTGTGTATGCCTGTGATGATGTTTATAACTTTTACCGATAAACAATCAAGGTTTTGCTATGATAACATATCTTATCCGTTCTTTCTCCCATTCGCTGTCGCCTTCTCACACAAATACACCAGGCGGAGGACGTGCAGTTCTTCAAAGCTGACGGTTTCGCCCAGGGCGTCGAAGACGGGGCGGAGAAAGTCGGGGCCGAGTTCGGCGAAGACGGCCAGGACGCGCGCTTGTTCCGCCGGGGAAAGGGTGGAGAGGGCGCGGAAGTTGTCGGGCGGCAACGGCCGTCCCTCTCTGACTACATCCACCAGATATTTCAACACCGTGCTGGTTTTGACGCCCAATTCGTCGGCAATAGCAGGAACGGTTTGACCCTTTTCATACATCTCCACCGCCAACTGCGCCCGCGCGCCCGGCGCTTTATTTTCTCGCGGGGCAGCACGGCGCGGCGCCGGGATATTGCCCGCCTCCGCCAGATTGTGCACCGTGCAAAATTCCTGGATCAGCGGCAGAAAAACGTCGGCATAGGTTTCCAGTTTGCGCTGGCCCACGCCGTAGATGCGCGTCAGCGATTCCCGCGATTGCGGGTAAAAGGCGGCCATTTCCACCAGCGTCCGGTCGGAAAAGATGACGTATGGGGGTACGTTGGCCGCGTCGGCCAGTTCTTTGCGTTTTTGGCGCAGCAGAGCAAACAGTTCCCGGTTGTAGTCGAGGGGTTCGGTGGGGGCGGTTACGGCCGTTTTCCGCCGCATTGTCTCCATCACTCCCCAGAATTGGGCCTGCCCGCGCAAAACCGGCCACGCCATTTCCGTCAATTTCAGGCTGCCATGTTCCCAATCTTGCAACAGCAAACCCTGTTGGATGAGTTGGGTGCAGAGGTGTTTCCACTGCTCTTTGTCCCACTCCAGGCCAATGCCGTAGGTGGAGAGTCTGTCATGGCCGCGCTGCAAAATCTTCTGATTTCGTGAGCCGCGCAGCACATCAATAATGTGGTTCACGCCAAAAAACTGCCCGGTGCGGTAAATGCAAGAGAGGAATTTTTGGGCGGGCACAGTCAGATCAACCCGTTCTTGTTCTTCTGCCAGGCAGTTGTCGCAGGCGTCGCATGATTCCGCTTCATATGGTTCGCCAAAGTAGGTGAGCAACGGCCGTCGGCGGCACACCCCTGCCTCCGCATATTGCACCATCGCCGCCAGCCGCAGGGATGCCCCTCTTTGCAGTTCCGGGGGCATCTTTTCGATGAAAAAATTGACGGTACTCACGTCAGCATAACTGTAGAGCAGCAGGCAGTCCGCGCGCAGCCCATCACGCCCGGCGCGGCCAATTTGCTGGTAATAGCTTTCAATGTCCTGCGGCAAATCTACGTGCAAAATAAAGCGCACATTGGGTTTATTGATACCCATGCCAAACGCTATGGTGGCGACGATGATGGGCACGTCATCGCGGATGAAGGCGCGTTGGTTTTGGGTGCGGGTGGCGTCATCCAGCCCGGCGTGATACGGCCGTACTGCCCACCCCTTCGCCTGCAACAAACCGGTCAGCAAATCCACCTGCTTGCGCGTGGCGCAGTAAATGATGCCGGACTCATCCCGATGGTCTTCCAAAAAGGAGAGTGTTTGTCCGATCAAATCGGTTTTGGGCCGGACGCTGAGGAAGAGGTTTTCCCGGTTAAAGCTGGCAATAAACGCCTGCGCCTGGGAAATACCCAGCGAATCGAGAATATCCTGCTGCACCCGGGGCGTGGCCGTAGCCGTCAGCGCAAAACAGACCGCCTCAGGCAGCCGTTTACGCACTTCAATCAACTGCCGGAATTCTGGGCGAAAGTCGTGCCCCCATTGGGAGATACAGTGGGCTTCATCAATGGTCAGGCAATCCACCCGGCACTGTTCCAATAGCAATAATATCTCTGGGCGGAGCAGCGTTTCTGGGGCGGCGTACAGGAGTTTGATACGGCCGTTACGCACTCCATTCATGCGCGCCACATACTCGCTGTACGTTAGCGTGCTGTTTAGAAAAGTGGCCGATACGCCCAATTCATGCAGCGCGCTCACCTGGTCTTCCATCAGTGAAATGAGCGGCGAGACAACCACGGTCAACCCCGGAAACAGGAGCGCCGGCAATTGATAACACAGCGACTTGCCGCTGCCGGTGGGCATGATGGCCACGCTATCTTTTTTTGCCAACACGTTTTGGATAATCTCTGCTTGCAGCGGGCGGAATTCATCATAGCCAAAAACTTGCTTGAGGGCTTCTTGTGGATTGGTATAAAGAGATGGAGAGATGGGGGGAGTGAAAGATTGATCCTGCTCATCGAATCTCCCCATCTCCCCTTCTCCCCATCTCATTTCTTCAGTGAACCAGCCCGACAATTGGACAAAACAGCGCAACTCCTCCTCTGGTTTGTCTGGTGGGTGCCACCAGTGGGCCAGAGAGACACGCAGCAGCGTCCCCGCGGGAATTTCGGCCAGTGGTTCTTGAAAGCCCACATAGGTCAACGACCAACCGGCGTCCCAATCGTTTTCACCGTCTGCGTCTGCCGGATAACGATAGCGAATGCGTTTGGCCTCGGTATTTCGCTGCAACGGTTTGTCTGGCCGCCAGAAGAGTGTGCTGTAAGGCGGGATACCATGTTGCTGGCTGATGTAAAGCGCGCCGGCTGCTGTTACCTGGGTCAACCCTGCATACAACAGTTCTGGACTGCCGATTTTGGGTGGCATATGCCGTTCGATAAAGGAAACCACATCCTCCAGCGGCGGCAGGCGACGTTTGTTATGGACGATGACATTTTCGATGTGAGGCGGGATCATATCGGCGGCAGGCGTGGCCTCGATTTCCCACACGTCGCCCACGTTATATTCCAGTCCAACCGCTTCATTGGTGGCAGCATCGGGAGCAATCAGGCGCAGACTACGGCCGTCAAACGAAATGGCCCCAATGCAGGCCCCTGCACCCTGGCGTGTTTTAGCCACAATAACGACTTTCATCTTTCCCTCTGTGGCAACTGGCTAATAGTTCCTGCCATTCGTTCATTATCACCACTCACTGCTTACTGCTCACTGCTTACTGATGATATTCTCCACCGCCACCCCCCAAACCTGCGCCAGCCTTTCGGCAATGAGCGAGCGATGGCAGGCGGCCGGTTCGCGTTCCACGCAGAAAAGCGCCACCACTTCAGCATCTGGCGGCAAGATGGCGCGCAGGGATTGGGGATCAAAGGGATTCAGGATTTCCGACTTATAGGTGGCGATAAAAGCGGGGCTGAGGTGTGTACGCTGGCGTTTGGCCGTTTTCTCCGTCTTGTCGGCCAGGTGTTGTTGGGCGCGCACGGCCGTTGTGGGCGCCAATTCTTTCACATGCAGGTAGCGAATGCCCATCTCGGCCAGCCGCGCCTGCAAGCGATGGCTGTTGACAAAGGCATATTCCGCCCCGCGCACGCCCCGCCGCTGCCGCACGTCACAAAAGGTGTCCACACCCGCCTCTTGCAACGCCTGAAAGAAGCCCTCTTCTGAAAATCCAAATGCGCCAATGGTGACAAGTTTCATAAGCCGTCATCCTTATTCCCTTCAAAATCTGTTTCGTATCGTTTGCGTGAAGTGAACTGGTGAAAGTCGTCACCAAAGAGGCTGGGCTGGTTGTTGGTCAGCCGCAGCAACACCTCGGCCTGGCTGGCCAGGTTATCATTTTCATCAATGTGGGCCACGGGGATGCCCCGTTCCGTTAATGTCTGGCCGATGAGTTTGCTGCGATGGCACTGCTCTGGTTTGCTCTCGGCGCAAAGCAGGACAACAGGTAGTTGTTGGGCATAGGCCTTTTGCAATCGCCCGATGCCCTCCTGGTAAAACGCCATCTGTTTCACCTTTTCATAATCCACCTTGCCCTCGGTGTAACAACGGGCATCGTCTGGCTGACCACCTAAGGTATCTCCCATAAAGACGTAGCGAATGCCCGCCTCTTTCAAGGCTGATTCCAGTTCGCTCTTGCCAAACTCTGGCCGGTAGCGGGAATACGGCTTCGAGCGCACATCCAGCAGGTAGGCAATGTGATAGGCCTGTAAAGCGGCGATGAATTCGGGCAACGGCCGTGCCCCATAGCCAATGGTGTAAATAGGCGTCTCTGACATAGCGGGGTATTATAACAGTGAGCAGTAAACAGTGAACAGTAAGAACACTTCACCGCTCACTGCCCACTACTTACTGCTTACTGCTAACTTTCCAGAGAGTAGTAATGTTCAGATTACCACAGAATCACGTCACGGCCGTCGTCCTGGGCATCATGCAAGATGGCGGTCTGCCCCACGCGGGCTGCCGTTGTGCCCGCTGCGAGGGCGCTTTTGCCGATCCTGCCAGAGCGGAGTATGTGGCCTGTCTGGGGTTGGTGGATAATCGGGAAAAGGAAACGGCCGTTTACCTTTTCGACGCCACGCCAGACATCAAATACCAGTTGAATTTGCTGGCGGGGGTGTTGGGCGGGCATCCAACACGGCCCGAAGCCGCTGCGTGGCCGCCACGCCGTTCGCCGTATCGCCTGCGCCAACCTGATGGTATTTTCCTCACCCACGCCCACATGGGGCATATTGGCGGGCTGCCCCAACTTGGCCCGGAGGCGATGGCAATTACCCAGTTACCCATTTACGCCTCACGTGAATTGGGGCACATGTTGTTGGAGAACGCGCTCTGGCAACCGTTGGTGGATAACTTGCGCATTGTGCCGCTGGTGGCCGGACAAACGGTGGATTTGGCGGCGGATGTGAGCGTCACGGCCGTGCCCGTTCCCCACCGTGATGAATGGGGCGCAGGCACGTTTGCTTTCCTCATTCAGGGACCAGAGCGCCGCCTGCTCTACCTGCC
>CAADGU010000505.1 GCA_900696625.1 uncultured Chloroflexota bacterium
GTTCAGTATAGCAATCTGTTTGTGACCAACGCCAATGGGAGGCAGTGTTTTTAAGTGGCTTCGTTGTAGGCTCTTGGCAAGCTAAGTCAAAAAGGCGTTTTGCCTAACATGGCTTCCACCTGACGCTGGCGCGATGCCTCGGATGGCTACCGCTCTGGTGAATGGCAAAGGCGTTGGAAACCCGCGCCAGCGCACCTTACGGTGGCGTTAGCGTGCTAATTGATTCTCATAACGATATTTCTGAAAGGGAAGTAAAATGAACACCTCTGAACAAGAATTGGTAAAGCTAAATCAATACTTTCTTGAGCACGCAAGACAAATCATTCAATCGCGTTTCTGGGAACAAGAAACTATGACTTGGTCTGCCAACTGTGGTTTCCTGGAAGGATTTGGTTACGTTTTGTTGTCCTCAAAACGTATTTTTACAATTCACTTCGTTTACCCCGAGCGTAGTTTATTTGGTGGAAGAAAACGAATTATTTACGACAAGCAAGAAACTTTGTGGCGTGATGTCATTGGTGGTTATAGTCAAGACAAAGGGTTGTATTTGACACCCAATTCAGAATTGACAAATAAGGAACTCAGTAGTTGTGAGGTACGTGAGGCACGGTTAAATCAGATTTCAGGTGTTAATCGTCAAGACAAAGCAGTCAAATTTGGGACGAACATTGAAACAATGGTATTCGTTACTATTGATTCGCTCGGAAGAAGCCAACTTAGCGCACCGATATTTTATACAACCGAAGATGGGCAATCTTTCTATAACTTATTGAGCGATCTTTCCTATAAAAACGAACATGCTTTAAGCCAGACTGCAAATTCTGATGTTATCTCTTTAATCGAAGCCGTAAATACACTACATCAGGCAGGTGTATTAACTGATGAAGAATTTGAGGACAAAAAACGAAAATTGGGGTCCCGAATGTGATCTGGGCAGCGTGCTAACATGCCATCCAGCCGACGCTGGCGCGATGCCTCTGACGGTTAGCTATTTGGTGAGTCGCAAAGGTTTTGGTGACTCGCGCCAGTGCGCTTGAACCTGGCGCTGGGCTGTGCAGCGCGGGATTTGCAAGGCGGTTGGTTGGCGGAAGGGAGTGGGGAATGGGCCGGGGTGGGCGGCCAATTCGGCTGGCTCAGTGCCAGCGTTTTGACAAGTTTAGTAGAGAGTTTGATGAGGTGGAGATAATTGAAATGACACCTGAAATCCCGGCCTGGGCACGGCAAAACGTGTCCCCAGATGTTCATGATTTTTTCGACGTGCGCCAGATGCATCGTGACGGCAGAACGCAGATTCAACTGCCCGACCTTAAGCAGTTAAAAGGCTGGGCCAGGTCTCATGGCTGGCCGACGCCCTGGTTTGGTTTCGAGAAAGCATTTGTGGCTAAATTATTCGAAAGTAAGGAGACCTTTTCACTGGCGCTCCATGAAAGCGGCATCAACATTCTGATTCCCATTGAAGAATACACCCTTACGGTTGAACGGCTCCAGGAATTGGATGCGCTGTATGAGGAAAGGGAAGACATGGGTGCCTTAGGACGGCGGCCTACCCGCTGGGGGACGCTGGTCAGTAACCTGCGGGAGATACGTCGTCTTGTGGAAGCGGGCGTTAAGGTGAAAATTGAAGGAACGGAGACGGTTCTGACCACCTGGCAGGGTTTTTATGATTGGGCGCACGGCCGTTACCATATGCTTGAAGACGGCTATGACAGTTGGATAGGTGATGACAACTCGTAATGGAAGAACACGTCACCCGATTTCTGACGCGCCTCAGGAGCAACATGTACGAGGATTTCTTACGCAAGGTTCCCCTCTTTGCCGATTTACCGGATGAAGATCTGATCCATCTATGCCAGATGACCGGCGAAGTGCGCCTGTCGCCGGGGCAGGTGTTGTTTTATGAAGGCAGCCTGGCAGACACAGCTTATATCCTTTACCAGGGCAAAGTGGAAATTGTCAAAAACGTGGACGGCCGTGAAGTGTTTATTGACCTCAAGGATGAACCGGGCACGGTCATTGGCGAAATGGCCCTATTGGAAGAGTTTACGCGCCTGGCCACGGTGCGGGCGCGTGACAATGCCTGTTTGCTTTCCCTGACGCATAACCAGGTTCACGAACTGCTCAATCGCAGTCCTACCGCCGCCAAAATCATGCTGCATACCCTCACCGGCCGCTGGCGGGCCATCGAGGCCCATGTGCGCCACAACGAGAAGATGGCGCAATTAGGCATGCTCACCGCCGGTATTGCCCACGAACTGAATAATCCGGTCACGGCCGTGTGGCGCAGCGCCGCCCAACTACAAACTTCGCTCAACCACTCGGAACAGGCACGCATCGCCCTGGAACGGTTGCCGTTGACGGCCGTGCAGCAAGAGCGGGTAACCGCGTTGGCGCAGCACATTCAGGCCACCGCCGCCCAACCACCCGCCCTGGACGCGCTGACTCGCGGCGACAGTGAAGCAGAAGTAGAAAACTGGCTGGATGCTCACGCCATCAACAATGCCTGGGTACTAGCCCCCGCCCTGGTCACCCTGAGATTAACACCCACCCAACTGGATGAATTGGCCGCGACCTTTGCGCCCGAACAAATGCCGGCGCTTCTCAATTGGGTTGAAGCGGCCTGCACCGCCCACACCCTGCTCACCGAAATCGGCCAGGGCGCGGCCCGCATCGCCGACATCGTGCGCGCACTCAAATCCTACGTCTACCTTGATCAGGCGCCCATCCAAAACGTTAACGTTCACGAAGGATTGGATAACACTCTGGTTATTTTGCGCCAGAAATTAGAGCCAGGCATTACCGTCAGGCGTGAGTACGCAGCCCACATCCCCACAATCAGCGCCTACGCAAGCGAGCTAAACCAGGTGTGGACAAACATCCTTGACAATGCCGCCGATGCCCTCAACGGTCAGGGAACCATCACCATCCGCACCCGGCAAGAAGAAAAAGATATAGTGATAGAAATTGAGGATAACGGCCCCGGCATCCCGTCGGAAATTATGGCCAAACTGTTCGACCCCTTCTTCACTACCAAACCGCCAGGCAAAGGCACTGGCCTGGGCCTGAACATCGCTTACAACATTGTGCAAAAACATCACGGCGAAATTACTGTCGTTTCCGCGCCAGGCCAGACCGTTTTTCAGGTGTACCTGCCGCTAAACATCGGTTAAGAATGGGTACTCAGATTTTTTGTGGGGATCTAGATTACTACTGGTTCGAGCCAACTCACGCGGCCAACCTCGCGCAGGTCAACGAGAAACTAGCAGGCTTTGCCCTGGTAGACATGGACACAAACGAAATGATCCAACAACTCCGCTGGGGTGATATCCGGCAGGATCGCCCCTCTGCGCCCGACACGATGTTCACGACCACCGGGCGACAGCTCTATGTCATCGGCGACATTGATGGCGGCTTTCGCCCGCGCAGCAACCCTTATGACCTGCACACCTTTGGCAAGCCGCAGGCAGGCGATCCGCTGGCGAACCGCCTACAGGGTGTGTGGGCACAGCCGGTAAAGGCTCTGAACGGATACACCTTTGTCGTCGAGAGCGGCGGCGTCCGTTGGCCGCTGGTTGACGCCGGGCGCTTTACCCAGACCTTTGCCGACGTCCAGTTTGAGTACCGTCGGGGCGTGTTCACCGCCACCCGGACCGATTTCGTACCACAGGATCGCCCGGCGCTCTTCACCACTCTCAAGCTGCGCAATAACGGGAACCTGCCCGCTGACGTCCATGTAACATTCTTCGCCTACTTTGACTTGCGCGACGCCCACTTCACCACCCTGGCTGACCAGCCAAACCAGGGTGAGACAGTTCAGATGGAAGGGGAGAAATTGGTCGCCCGCGCACGGCAGTTGCCTGACAAGTGGGCGGTGGCGGTCGGGGGAAGGGGACAACCGGTGGCGGTTCAGATCATTACCGGTCAGGACGAGCGTCCGATCGGGGTGCTAAAATACGCCGTCCGGCTTGAGCCGGGGACGGAGCAGGAGTGGACAATTGGGATAGTTGTGGAGATGGAGGCGGGGACGGCCGTTGCCCTGAAAAATCTGGAGGATTGGCTGCCGTTGCGAGAGTCCCTGCTGGCCGAAAAGCAGTCTCTGTACGCCGATCTGCTGGCTGGTGGCCCGCACTTTCGCAGCCCGGATGCGCACTTTAACACCGCCTTTGATATCGCACGTGCTAATGTGCAACTGCTGGAGGCTGAATCCAGGGCGCTGGGGCGCTTTTTCTACGCCGGGTTGCAAACCTTCCCCTTCTGGTTCAGCGCTGACGGGGCATACGACATACCGGGCATTCTGGCTGCCGGGTTCACATCAACCGGCACAAATCATCTTCTGATCGGAACGGAGTTCGACGCGCAGGGCAGTGTGCCCCACCAGCGTTCACCCTCCGGCGCGATCGTGGGGCAGAGTAATACAGCCGAAATCCCGCTCTGGGTGATAGCCGTATGGGATGCTTATCGCTGGACTGGCGACCGGGCATTTCTGGAGATAGTCTACCCGGCCGCCGTACATGGCCTGCTGAATTACACGCTGGGCATGCTTGACCCTGATGGGGACGGTTACCCCATTGGCGCAGGATTGGTCGAGAAGGAAGACATGGGCGCAAAAAAACTAGATAGCGCGGCGTACACGTGGGCGGCGTTGCGCGCTTTGGCGCAAATGGCCGAGGCGATGGGCGAGACCGCGACGGCGGCCCGCGTTCGCGCCCGCAGTGACCAGGTGGCGGCCAGATTCGACGCCACATGGTGGGAACCTGCGGCAGGCGCCTATGCCATGTCGCTAAATGAATCGGATAACTCCCGGCGACCCGTGCCTCACTGGGCAGTTGTTGTACCGCTGGAGGTCGGGCTGGCTTCTACGCAGTACGCAGCGACCACCTTCACGACCCTGCAAGCGAAATATATGAATCAGTGGGGGCTGAAGCACACGGTTGGCGAGGACGAGCGGGTGTGGACACTGCCGACCGCTACACTTAGCCGGGCTGCGTACCGGTACGGGCGGGCAGCACTCGGTTTCCAGATGCTGCGGCAGTTGTCTGCCACACTCGATCATGGCAGCATTGGCCTGTATCACGAACTGATCCCGGAGGGATTGAGCTTTCTACAGCTGTGGTCGGCAGCGACTTTCTTACGCGGCGTGGTGGAAGATTTGATGGGGGTGCAGGTACGCGCCGATCAACACGCGGTCAGGCTGGCTCCACAACTACCTACCGGGTGGGAGATGGCTGAGTTGGAAAGACTGAGCTTCGGCGGGCACACGATTACCGTGCACACTACCCACACCGGCCTCATCGTCACTCACCTTTCCGGCCCGGCCCCACTGACCGTCATCTACCAGGCCCCTGACGGAAGCGAACAGTCAGAGGTAGTAGAGGTGGGCAGGAGTATGCGCTTCTGGCAAAACAAGTAGCCGATTAGTAGCCGGGATGAGTCTTCGGCAGCTTAAGAGCGTGAAAATCATGGGGAGTAAATCATCCAGCAAAACGAATGCTCTTTACACTTCACATTGTGCATCAATCAAACACCGGGCGGCCTCCGCCACATTGACGGCCGGGTTGCTCAGTGAGCTGCCAAACATCCGTGCAGCCATATAAGCGCCATCCATTAACAAAAATAGGGCATTAGCCAGCGCCTGTGGCTGGCGGGCGCCAGCTTCCCTGGCCAATTGATCGAATCGCGCACGAACGGTTTGTTTGTGCTCAATCGCCACTTGATGACCAGCATAGTCGGTCTCTGGGTATTCGGTGGCTACATTAAGGAATGGACAACCATAACAGGCGGGAGTGACCACGTAATCTTGCAACGCCCCAAAAAAGGCCAGCAACTTCTCGCGCGGAGTCGGTGCATCTTTTGTGATTTGCTCAAAATTATGCCAAAAGACCTCATTGCTATCCCGTAAATAGGCCACAATCAGATCATCTTTGGATGGGTAGTGACGGTACAGAGTCATCTTACCAATACCGGATTCTGAAGCGATGGTATCCACGCCAATGGCCCGGTAGCCGTGCTGATAGAAAAGTCGCGCGGCGGTCTGGAAGAGTTTGTCCCTGGGGGAGGCTTCAATTTTCACTGGTATTCTCCTCTTGACACGATACAGGTCTGTATTGTATTATTAGCCCAACGATACAAGTCTGTATCGTACTGCAAGTTGCAGATAAATTCAAGAACTTAGGAGAAAATCATGAAAATTGGCGTATTCGGTTCCGGTATAGTAGGCCAGACCATAGCGGGCAAAGTGGCCGAACTCGGTCACGATGTAATGGTAGGCACACGCGACCCAGCCAAACTACAGGATTGGCTGGGCAAGACAGGCGGCAACGTTCGGGTTGGCTCGCTGCCCGAAGCGGCGGCCCACGGTGAGATTTTGTTTAATGCCACCAACGGCGGCGGCTCACTCGAAGCCCTGGCCCTGGCAAAAGAAGCCAATCTGAACGGCAAAATCCTCATAGATATTGCAAACCCGCTAGATTTCTCACAGGGAATGCCGCCAACCTTGTTTGTATCCAACACCGATTCATTGGGCGAACAAATTCAACACACCTACCCTCAAGTCAAGGTCGTCAAAACCCTCAATACAGTGACGGCGAGTTTGATGGTAAATCCTCAACAACTGGCTGATGGCGACCACCACCTTTTTGTCAGTGGCAATGATGCCGCTGCCAAAGCCCAAGTTGTTCATTTACTAACCTCCTGGTTTGGATGGCGGCAAATCATAGATTTGGGCGACATCACAACCGCACGCGGCACAGAGATGTATCTACCCATTTGGCTGCGGCTGTGGGGAGCGTTGGGAACAGGGCTGTTCAACGTCAAGGTTGTGAAGTAAAGGAGTAACAATGCAATCTATAACATCCTTAGGCCGAAGTGGACTACAAGTGCCTCGCCTGGGAATCGGCGCGATGACTTGGGGCGATCCGACGGGGCTGGCTCGGTGGAGTCCGGCCAAGTTGGCCTACGGCGGGGCGCACGGGATTGACGAGGAGAAACAAGCCCTGGAAGTGAGTCTGACCGCCGGGGTAACATTATTCGACACGGCGGCAATGTATAGCGGGGGCGCCTCGGAACGACGTTTGGGAGAGTTGAGTCGCGGCAAAGAGGTTTTAATTGCTACCAAGTTCCCACCCAGTCTTTTTTCCAAAACGGAAGACATGCCACAAGCGCTTGATGCCAGTCTGGCACGTTTGGGAAGGAATTCGGTAGACTTATACCAACATTACTTCCCCTCCAATCGGGTCTCCATCCCAAAACTGATGGATCTGATGGCTGATGCCGTGGAGGCGGGCAAGGTCAAGGCAGTTGGTGTGAGTAACTATTCGGCGGAGCAAATGGGGATCGCGCACGCCGCGCTCGCCAGGCGCGGCATTGCGCTCGCCTCTAATCAGGTTGAGTATTCGCTTTTACACCGGCAACCAGAGGTGAACGGCGTTCTTGATGCCTGCCACGAGTTGGGAGTTACACTGATTGCCTACCAGCCACTGGCCAGCGGCGCACTTACCGGCAAGTATGCCACAGGAGCCAGGCCCACGGGGTTGCGGCGGTTTATGGGAACTTTTCGCGGGCAAGGCCTGGAGGCAGCAGTCCCAGTCGTGTCCCTGCTGCGCAAGATTGGCGAGGGCTACGCTAAAAGCCCGGCACAGGTGGCGCTACGGTGGCTGATTGAAAACGAGAATGTCCTACCCATTCCAGGTGCGAAAAATGGCAAGCAGGCCTTCGACAACGCCGGGGCACTCTCATTTTGCTTGACGTCGGCGGAGGTTGATACACTTAATCAGGCGACGCTGGCCTGGCGAACCTAAACAACGTGGATGGCGGACAGCCGTGTCCGCGATTCTGAAAAAAATATCAGGGAACATTCCATAACATCTTGCGCACCTATCAGTTGGGTGTATGGAGCAGCGCGAATGAATCCGAACA
>CAADGU010000506.1 GCA_900696625.1 uncultured Chloroflexota bacterium
GCATTTACGGCTTGTACGGCCGTTAGCTCCGCTTTGGTGGTGTTGACCGATTGGGCCAGGTTGGGCACAAACCGGTTGCCCACATTGATGACGCTGCCGTCTTTGGCAATGTTGATATTGATAATAGCGTTGTACACCAGGTAACCGGCGTGGCGCTGCTGCAAGTAGATGTGTGTGGTACCGTTGTGATCGCTGACGTATTGATCGGCAATCACATAGTCACTCACATCAGCCGCCGATAGGCCAAAAGCGGCTCTGTTTTGCTGCAAATAACCCAGGGCAATGTCACGGGGTTGACCGGCGTTGGGACCGGTTAAAAAGCTGACATCCTGGGCAGATGCCCCTTGCAGAGGATCACCGGCAGCACCGGCCGCGCCGCCAACAGCAATGAACAGGACGAGAATGGCAATGACGAGCATACTGCCAACCAGGCCAAATGAGATTTTTGTACTTCCGTTTTTCACTGACTTTCTCCTCAAATGAGTGAATGGTCACGGCCGTTGCGGAATGCACGGCCGTTGACATCAATAAACAAAGGCATGGGATTGACGTTCACTTTTGCATAGGGTTGGTTCCTCTCCAGGATACGGACGACTGTCCGCAAACCAGGTTGAGGACTTATCGCTTCACCTCCTCTAAACAGGATTCATTTGGTCGTGAAAGGGGAGAAAAGGTATGTTGTTGAGAAGTGGGGGTAGGGTATGGAAGGTTGGCGTAGGGCAAAGCAGGTAGGCCATACGGTCTGGCAATGGGCAATTGACCGTATGCCATGATGCGCGGTTGCAATGAAAGACCAGGATGATGGATGAGTTGGTACAAGCCACACTTACAAAATGGATGCAGATGCGCCTGGGCTGGCAGGTAAATTTGCATCCAGATTTCAAGACAGAAAATCAGTCAAGGTAGCATCAATGGCCGGTTAGCCACAAAAACGTACCAATGTAATATGAGTTAAGGTTCCAATACAGCTTTCAGGTTATTGATCGGGTCACTTCTTCAAGTGAGGGGGCGCTTCTGCCGCCACACTCACAAAATTCTAATCATGACGGCCGTATTGTCAACCATTGCGGCTGATGATAGATAATTGCAATTACAACTATAGATGTTTTTTGCAAAAGGGGTTAAGCAGAGGGGCGTGACCGCAGCACCTGAATGAGTTGAGGAATTTCGCGCCCGCCAACCAGGGTGTGCAGCAGCAGGTAAACGGCCGTGCCTCCCACCGCCGCTACGCCCAAATACACTACCTGTGCCAGCAGGTTGGTGATGCCGCTGAGATTGGCGGCGACGGCCGTCAGGGGAATGGCCCACCCCATGGACAGAATCACCAGGGCCATGCCACCGGAAGCCAACAGCGCGCGCCCCCCGGTTGCCGCCAGTTCCCGTTCCCCCAGATAGCCCAATTCCCGCCGGTTCAGCCAGTAAAGCAGGCTGGCCAGGAACGTGAAGGCCAGCGTACTGGCAATGGCCAGCCCTACTACACCCCACGCTGTTACCAACAAATAGGCAAAGGAAACATTCACCACCAGCCAACCCATATAAGCAAACATGGGGGTGCGGGTGTTGTGCCGGGCGTAAAAGAGGCGGGCCACAATTTCATTGGCTGCTTCACTGACCAGCCGGATGCTGAAGACGAGCAGCACGGCAAAGATGACGGCCACTGCTTCGGGCGCAAACAGCAGCGAAAGCGCCGGACGCCCCAACAACACCATCAGCACTGCCGCCGGGATGGTGAGAAAGAGGATGATGCGCAGGGTATTGACGGCCGTGCGTTTCAATCCCTCGATGTCGCCGCTGTTATACAACTCGGCTAAAGTGGGAAAAACGACAATGGCGACGGCCGTGCCCAGCAGCGTTTCCGGGAACTGCATAAAAGTATAGCCATAAAAGTAACCGGAGGTGCTGCCTTCCGGCAGTTGCGAAGTCAGGCGAATGATGAACAGATCGGCCAGTTGAATGACGCCCAATGTGACAATCCGCGGCCCCATCAGGTGAATAATCTCCTGCACCCCGGTCATGTGCATGGCCAGCGCCGGGTGATAGCCGATTTTGTATTTTAGCAGCGCCGGTACCTGGATGAGGATGTGCAGCACACCACCCAAAACCGTGCCCCAGGCCAGCCCCATCACCCCCATTTCCGGCACAAGGGCAAACAGACCGAACACATAGCCAATGTCCAAAGCCACCGGCGCTAAAGCGGGCAGGGCAAAATGTTGGTGGGCGTTGAGGATGCTGCTGAGGACGCCGCTGATGCCAAAAAGGGTGGTCTGGATGAGGATGACGCGCATGAGTACGGCCGTTAATTCCTGCTGTTCTGGCGTGAAACCAGGCACCAACAGGCGGCTGGTGATCCAGGGGGCCAGTATGGCGGCTACCAGGCAAATGCCGCCCAATACCAGCAGTACCAGCGTTAAGATACTGTTTGCCAACCGCGCTGCTTCGCGGTCACGGGCGCCGGTGAGATATTGGGAATAAACGGGGATAAAGGCGGCGGCTAAAGCTCCCCCGGCAATGAGCGTAAAAAACAGTTCCGGTAGTTGGTTGGCGGCCACAAAGGCATCATATTCGGACGATGTGCCAAACGTGTTAGCCACCAGCAGCAGCCGCACCAATCCTGTTATTTTGCCCAAACCAAAGA
>CAADGU010000507.1 GCA_900696625.1 uncultured Chloroflexota bacterium
AACAATGGCGATAAATCGCCTACTACGAACGATTTTCTGGGTAGAGGAAGATGAAAATGGATAACACAGTCACAAAATCGAAGTCGGCCACGCGCGTCTCGTTTACCGGCAAGACGAGCATTCTGGCCTCACCAGAGTTCCTGATCCTTCTCGTCGTCATCATCCTGTTTGTCATCGGCGCAGTGGTCAATCCGCGCTTCGCGGGCATTGAGAACTTGAAAATTCTCAGCCGTGACGCCGCCATTTTAGCCATTGCAGCCATCGGCGTGGGTTTTACCATTATCGCCGCCGGCATTGACCTCTCGATTGGCTCCATCATTGGCCTGGGTGGGGTTTTAACTGCTTATCTCACCGTCAAAGCCGGCCTGCCATTGGGGCTGGCGGTGGCGCTGACTTTTACGGTGGCGGCGGCCATTGGCGCCTTTCACGGCCTGTACGTCACCAAACTACGGATGCACGGCTTCCTGGTGACGCTGGTGACGCTCGGCGTGGCGCGTGGCGCTATCCTGGTGCTGACCGGCGGTTTTCCCATTACCAGCATCCCGCGCTCCTTTGCTTATCTGGGCCAGGGGATGCTCTTTGGCCTCATTCCCATTCCGGTGATCATTTGCCTGATTGTGGCTTTGCTGGCCCATTATTTGCTGCGCTACACCTACGTTGGGCGGCAAATTTACGCAGCCGGGGGCAACATTGAAGCCACGCGCCTGTCTGGGGTGAATGTGGATGCCCGTATTATCTTGTGTTACGTCATCTCCGTGGTATGCGCCAGTCTGGTGGGGATTATCCAGGCGGGGCGGTTGAGCCTGGGTCATCCGGGCGCCGGGGAGGGGTTTGAACTGCTGGCCATTACCGCCTGTATTCTGGGCGGCCTGAGCCTGATGGGCGGGCAGGGCACGGTGTTGGGCATTCTGGTTGGCTCTTTGCTCATTGGCGTCTTGCAGAATGAGATGGTGATGTTGAACATCAACCCGTTCTGGCATCGCATTGTCATTGGTTTTGTGCTGCTGCTGGCGATTTCGTTTGATTACGGCCGTCGCCGCAGACAACGAGGACGGTAATTGAGTAATTGAGTAATTACCTAATTACCTAATTACCTAATTACTCAATTATTCATATCCTGCTATGACCACCATGAAACGAATTCTTGTCACCGGAGCAACGGGCAAAGTGGGGCAGGCGTTTATTGAACCTTTCCTGGCCAAACCGGCCTTTGAAAATTTCATCGTGCGCGCTCTTTGTCATCATCGGGTGTTGGCGGGGCACGGCCGTCTGGAAGTAATGCGCGGTTCTATCGAACAACAACCGGTGGTGGCCGAAGCGATGGCCGGCGTCAGCCATGTTTTGCATCTGGCGACCAGCAAAGAGACGCCGGAAACGATTATGGATGTGGCCGTAAAAGGGTTGTTCTGGCTGTTGGAAGCATGCCGCCTCAGTCCCACGTTTGAGCAGTTCATCCTCATTGGCGGCGATGCCAGCGTGGGGCACTTTTGCTACCCCCACCCCATTCCGGTGACGGAAACGCAAAAACACAGCGCATACCCCGGCTGTTACGCCCTTTCCAAAGTGCTGGAGGAGGTGATGCTGGAGCAGTACACCATTCAGTATGGCTTGAATGGGTGCTGCCTGCGCGCCCCCTGGATCCTGGAAAAGGATGATTTTAAGTACCAGCTTTCGTTTGGCGAGGATGTTTTTGGCGGCCCACGCTGGCGTGATCTGGTGGGGGCAGAACAGGCAGAAGAATATGTGCGGGTGGGGGCAGTGCCGGTGATGGTGGGGGCAGACGGCCGTGCCATCAAACGCAATTTTGTCCACGTACAAGACCTGGTCAGCGCCATTATGCACGCCATTGACAACCCCAAAGCCCGCCGGCAAACGTTCAACATCTGCATGGATGAGCCGGTGGATTATGGCGAACTGGGCGCGTATCTGGCAAAAACCAGAGGCTTGCCCACTGTGGAAATTAACACCCCCTACCACTCCACCTGGTTGGACAACAGCAAAGCCAAATTTCTGCTCGGCTGGCGACCGGCGTACAACCTGCAACAGATGGTGGAAACGGCGTGGGAATACCGTCGGCCGGCCGACGAGCCGCGCATCATCTGGTATCCGGGTTGAGATGATGCCCTCGACTACAACCGATTACCTTTCTCAAACTTCATCAAGAGGTTAAAATGCTGCCGTGCGCGCGGTTTGGCGCGTTTTGTATGTATCTCAGCCGGGGGCATCCCCAGAGGTAAAGATGGCACATGAGCAAAGAACGCTTGTTAGCGTTTAGCGATGGGGTATTGGCGATTATTATCACCATTATGGTGTTGGAGCTGCGGCCGCCGGAGGAGCCAACCTTAGCTGCCTTACGGCCGTTAACACCTTCCTTTTTTAGCTATGTGTTGAGCTTCATCTTCCTGGGCATCTACTGGAACAATCATCATCATCTATTCCAGGTGGTAGAGCGAGTGGACGGCCGTGTCTTGTGGGCAAATTTACACCTGCTCTTCTGGCTCTCGCTCATCCCCTTTGTCACAGACTGGATTGGCGCTTCTGAGTTTGCCGCCCCTCCCATGGCATTGTATGGCCTGGCCCTGCTCCTGGCAGCCACCGCTTATTACATCCTCACCCGCACCTTGCTGGCGCTGCACACTGCCGATTCAATGCTGGCGGCGGCCTTAGGCCGTGATGTAAAAGGCAAAATTTCTGTAGGGATTTATCTGATGGCTATTCCTCTGGCCTTCATCGCGCCCTGGTTGGCCGGTATTTTGTATGTGGCCGTAGCCGTCTTGTGGCTGCTGCCAGACCGGCGCATTGAGGAGAAATTGGCAAAGCCAGACAGCCACTAATTACGGATTACTGGCCTAGCGCCAAACCAGCGGGGGAATTTCTTTGGTGATGTGCTGCGCTTCCGGCGGAATTGGCCCGGTCTCCACCTGGGGCAGCGTAAAATAAAAGGTAGAACCTTTGCCGGATTCAGATTCCACCCAAATCTGACCACCGTGCATTTCAATGAACTTTTTGGCAATGGGCAGCCCCAAACCGGTGCCGCCGGTGCGCCGGACCATGTGCCCATCTAGCTGCACAAATTCACTAAAGGCGCGGGGAATATCTTCCGGCCGCATCCCAATGCCGGTATCCGTGACGCTCACCGTCACCCATTGCTCGCCATCGCCGGCAGCGCGCACGGTAATATCGCCCACATCGGTAAATTTGGCGGCGTTGGAGACCAGGTTGAGCAACACCTGGCGCACCCGGTTACGGTCGGCCTGCACCAGCGGCAGATCATCAGGCACAGCTACGTGCAAGGAAATAGATTTGCCGCGCGTGAGGCCAACGGCCGTAGACATGACCCCATGAATGACTTCCGGCAAATACACCTTTTCCAAAAACAGGTCAATCCGGCCCGACTCAATCTTTGCCAGGTCGAGAATGTCGTTGATCAAACCTAGCAAATGGCGGCCCGAATCCCCAATCCGGTTCAGCATGTCTTGCTGCTCGGCCGTCAGCGGGCCATCCACCCCCAATGACATCAAGTAGGCAAAGTTGATGACGGCGTTCAGCGGCGTGCGCAGTTCGTGAGACATGTTGGCTAGAAATTGTGATTTGAGGAAATTGGCTTCCTCCGCTTCCATGCGGGCGCCCTCGGCGGCCTCAAACAATTGGGCATTGCGAATGGCGGTGGCAATCTGGTCAGACAAGGTTTGCAGCACCTGCACATCTTCCGGGCTGAAGGCGTACATTTCCGAATGCTGAATTTCTAACACGCCAATCACATCTTCGCCCACTTTGAGTGGCAGGCCAATTTCTGACTTCACACGCGGCAGCCTGTCATCCGGCAAGGAATAACTGTTTTGGGTCACGTCGTTGGCAACCAACGGCCGTCCCGTTTTCACCACCTGCGTAATCATGCTCTGGCTCTCGATTTTGATGGCAAATGAGCCAGGCACAACGGGCATCGCCTCGGCCGTGTCAGCCGCTGAAAGATACACCTCCCCCCGTTCCCGGTCTACCAGCAAAATCCCGACTGCATAAAAATCAAAACTCTGGCGAATGAGTTTCACCACTTCAGCCAGCAGGGCATCCAATTCCAAATGAGAAATGGCGCTGCGCCCCACCTGGTTGATGAGATCAAGCTGCTGCACCCGTTCGGCCAGTTCCGCCGTGCGGGCATTCACCTGGGCTTCCAGGCTGATATACAGACGGCGCAACTGCTCTGTCATCTGGTTAAACGTGCGGGCTAACGTGCCAATTTCATCCTGGGTTTGCACGCTGGCGGTGGCGGTCAGGTCGCCTTCGGTCACACGCACGGCCGTTTCCGTCAGGGCAGCAATCGGCCGGCTGATGCTGCGGGTAACCCAGGTCATGATAGCAATCACAAAGATAATACCCGCCAGACCCGTCAGGAGAATGTTGGCCGTCAACTGCCGCACCGGGGCATAAGCTTCGGCAACCGGCAGTTCCGCCACCAGACCAAACTGCATCTCATCCAGCCAGCGGTAAGCGCCCAAGACGGGGATGTTTTGGTAATTGGTGTATTGGGCACGGCCGTCTTGCCCGGCCAATACCGCTTCAATCCCCGCTGAGGTCACTTTTTCCTTTTGCAGTGCGCGGTGCAGATAGGGGTCAATCACTTGCACCAAATGGCGGTGGGTATCAACCAGATAGGTGATGCTGGCAGGCCCCAACCCCGTCTGATCTAACACAATCTGCTCCATGTGCGTGGGGTCAACCTTAGCCGCCAGCACCCCTTTCACTTCGCCATTCACGGCGCGCAGCGGCGTGGCAATGACCAGATACATGCGCGGCGCTTGTGGATCGTCGTCTACGCTTTGCAAATTAACGTTTTGCAGACCGGCTTCAAAATAGGGGGCCGATACCCGTTCCCCCAGGCGGTTGGCATCGGTGGAGTAAAGGATACGGCCGTCAGCCGGCGACATCAGAAAAATTTCCAGCAAATCCACCCGCCGCCGCAGCACATCCCGCAAACTTTGATCCAGCACCGCATACGCCGTCTGATACAGGTCGCTGCCACTTTCCGTGGCCGGGTCAAGCAAGATCGTGCCGGCGTTGCGCACTTCTGGGGCGCGGGTCAGCAAAACAACATCAGCCTTCCGTTCCGCCTGCCAGCGCGCCAGCGATGCTTCCTTCACCATGGTCACCGCTTCCATCCGGGCGTAAATGGACTCTTCCAATGCCTGCCGCGCCCAATAGTTAACGACCAGCACGGTTGCTAACACCGCCACCAGGGAAACCAGGAAAAAACCAATAATCAGGCGTCCCCGTAAACTTTTGCGTGGGTCAAGGCTCTTGCGAAATTGCATGGCGCTATAGTAGCGCATTTTAGCGCGTGATGCTGTGAACAATAGGAAATTAGGAATTAGGAATTATGAATTATGAAGGATGAATTGGGGAGAATGCTGATCTTCGACTACGAATTACCGCTCACCGATTACCGATTACCGCTCACCGATTACCGCTCACCGATTACCGCTCACCGGTTCCCACCCCGCCGGCGGCCGAAAAAGGAGCTGCTGCTGCCTTCATTTTGGGAGAGTTCCCCTTGCAGGCGCGCTAACTGCGCCTCGGCGGAGGCGGCGCGGGATTGGGCATTCATGCGTGCCTGGCGCTCTTCGGTGAGCAGAGCGTCTAGCTTGTGCAGGCTTTGCACCTGCACTTCCAGCGTGGCCTTTTCCCGCTCCAGGCGAATACGGGCGTCACGCTCCACCACCAGTTGTTCGGCTACCTGGTCGGCCCGTTCGGCGCGGACTTCCAGGGTAGCAATTTTGCGTTCCAGTTCCAGGCGCAGGAGGCGCTCTTGTTCCAATGCGGCAGCAGATTGTTGGGCCTGGCGCACTTCCACTTCCAGCGCCGCCAGTTCTCGTTCCAGGGCCAGCCGTATGTCGCGCTCTTTTTGTAATTCCTGAATGGTTTGTTGAGACTGGGTCACGGCCGTTTCCAATACATACAGCCGCCGTTCCTGGTCACGTATGGCAGTCTCCCGCGCTTCTAGCTCTTGTTTCAACGCCAAAACCTGTTGTTCGGCCAGTTGTAGCTGGTTGGCAAAGGGGGGCATTACCACTGCCGGCGCCGGTTTGGGCGGTCCCAGGGGGGAGACGGGGGTGCTGATGGATTGGTCGGCGATGACGGCCGTTTCCCGCACCAAATCCATCTTCGGATTAAACGTTTCCACAGCGGCTAATGGATCCTCGCCGCTATCCGGTTTAACTTTTCTAGCCATAATACACTCTGTCTACCAATTCCTGATACGCTACGGTTGCCGGGTTCAAATAACGCGGATCAAATTCAAAAATCGTTTGCTGCACCGACGGCGCTTCCGCCACTTGCTGGCTGCGCGGGATGGGGGCGCTGACGATATTGCCGTACTTTTGCCGCAGCTCATCCACCATTTGTTTATCCAAGACCTGCCGTTCCACGTTAAAGGTGGGCACAATGGTGTGGATATTGATGTCAATACCCCGCACCTGTGCCTCAAAGATGTTCGTAATATGCTGCCCCGTACCCGCCATGCTGAAATAGTCCGGTTTCACGGGCACAATGGCGGCATCGGCAAACTGGTACACCGCCTGCGTAAAAGCATCCAGCGCCGGCGGGCAATCCATGATGATAAATGTGAACCGTTCAATCGCCAGCCCCAGCCGGTCAGATAATATCCGCAGCAGGCCGTAATTCCGTTTGGTGGTCAGGGACATGGTTTGCAGCCGCAAAATATCTTTGGCGCTTTCCAGATTATCTGAAGAAGGCAGCAGCCATAAATTGGGGCGGGGATAACCATCGGCAGAGCGGTCGGCGGAAATGACCGCTTCTGTTAAGTGCTGCTGTTCCAGCAGCACTTCACCAATATCGGCGCGACCAGGGTCAATGCCCAACCCACGCGCACAGTGCCCCTGCGGGTCAAAATCAATCAGCAGCACATGGCCCAACAGGTAATAGATACGATCATGATAATGGAAAATGCTGCTGGGATCAGACACGCGCTCCACGTCTTCCGGGGCCAGGCGGCGCATGAGTTTGCGCGACAGGCCATGCGCCAGGTTGATGGCAGTGGTGGTCTTGGCCACACCACCTTTGCGGTTGACCACAGCCAACACTTTGTGCCGTTGGGGTGTTCCCTCTGTCATGTTGAGTCGCCGGATTTTTGGCTGGAATCTGGTAATTGGGTAATTGGGTAATTACCCAATTACTTAATTACTTCTTTCCCACCAGGCTACCAGTTCAGTTTCATACCTTACATAATGAAGCATGTCCATTGTATCATACGCCTTTCGTTTGCCCACTGAGAGGGGGGCGATTTTTCAAATCACCCTACAATGCCGGTCACGGCCGTACCGTGTAACTGTCAATCAACGCACCGGCGCGATTGAAGAAGGTGAAATTGAGGCAGGTTTCGGTGGTAGTGAGCAGCAGAGCGCCGTAATCCTGGTTATAGCGCACGGCGCTGCCGGGCACGGCCGTGCCCCTAAACGCATCAATCCGCCACCGCCCTCCCAGGCCATTGACAAAGTAGACAATATCATCGGCGTGGATGCGTTCGTAGGTGTGGTCGTGCCCGGCAAGCACGGCCGTGGCTCCCCACGCCGCAAACGGCCACTGCCGCAATGGGTCGCTGCCATGCGTAGCCGCCGATGAATACGGTGCATGGTGCAGCGTTACCAGCTTCCAGGGAGCGGTGGAGGCAGCCATCCGGGTTTGTAGCCATTGCGCCTGGGCCGAATCGGCCGTGTACCCATCCGGCTCATGCTCATCACTGTCCACCACGAACAGATGCACCGGCCCCAATACCACATCGTAATACCGTTCATTGCCGGGCAACACGAAATAATCCAGATGCGGCTGCACGTTGCCGAGACGCCAGTCATGGTTGCCCAGCGCCGGGAAAAAGCGGTTTTCATCGGCCGCGCCGGGGCCATATGTGCCCACATACGGGTAAATGTACCGCCGGTAATACTGGCCGATATTTTTGTCAATGGTGCTGGCTCTGCCATACGAGTAATTGTTGTCGCCCACCGTCAGCACATAGGCCACCTGCCAGCCATGTACCAGCGCCGCCACATCCGCTTCCGGTGGGCCGGCGTTGCCAAAATCACCGATCACCGCCATCCGAACGCCGCCCACGCAATCCGCCGGGCTGCCGGTGATGGGCACATCCACCATATACAACTTCCGCCCTGGGCCATGATTCCACCACAGCCACACCGCCAGCGCCACCAAAAGGGCGGCCAGCATAATTCCCATGGTCCATCGTTTCATCGTCACATAACCTTTACGCGCATCTTCAGATAACGGATGGATACGGCCGTTATCCGTTTATCTACTTCCCCATTCGTCGCCCATCCCCGCCATTATCACACAGCTTGGAGATCATCCCAATCAATGATAGCATTGCACAGAAGCCGGGTTTTTGCGAAAAACCCGGCCTCTTCAAGGAAGGTATGGAGCTTTTTGAAGTAGTGGGCAACATGCACATGCACACCCCCTATTCGGATGGGGAGAAGTGGCACGCGGAGATTGCGCAGGACGCCATCGCCGCCGGGTTGGACTTTATCATTGTCACCGACCATAACATTTGGGTAGATGGCGTGGAAGGGTACTATGAAAATGCCCACGGCTGTGTCCTCCTCCTCGCCGGTGAAGAAGTGCATCACGTCCGGCGGGAACCGCAGGCCAGCCACCTGCTCGTTTACGGCGCGGAACGGGAGCTTTCCCCCTGCGCGCCCAATCCCCAGGAGTTGCTCAACGCCGCCAACGCCTGCGGCGCCCACACCTTCCTGGCCCACCCGCACGAAAAAGATTGCCGCCTCTTTCCCTACCCCAATCTCGGCTGGCGCGATTGGGATATTGAAGGGTACACCGGCCTGGAATTGTGGAATTATATGTCCAGTTTTGTTTGCCGGTTGTCCGAAGAGCTAAACAAGCTGCCGGTGGAAAATGGGCTGTTGGATAAATTCACCGCCATTCGCGTAGCCCTCAACCCCGAAAAATATATCGCCTTCCCCGAACCGGAAACGCTGGCCTTGTGGGATGAACTGTTGGCCCAGGGCAAAGAAGTGCCCGTCGTCGGCAACAGCGATGCCCACGGTACGCCCTTTAACCTCGGCCCGCTGCATCGCCTCATTTACCCCTATGAATACCTTTTCCGCGCCGTCAACACCCACCTGCTGCTGCCAGAACCACTCAGCGGCGATGTGGGACGGGACAAACAGTTGATCCTGCGCGCCATTGGCAAGGGGCATAGCTGGGTAGCTTATGATTTGCCCCACCCCACCAAAGGGTTCCGCTTTACCGGTCACGGCCGTGCCAAAGGGCACATGGGCCAGCGCATCCAGCTAGACGCCGGGGCCACGCTGCAAGCCAGCCTGCCCACCCGCGCCCACATCCGCCTCATCCGGCACGGCGAAACGGTGAAAAGCATTGAAAACGAAACCAACCTCTCCTACACCGCCACCGAACCCGGCGCTTACCGCGTGGAATGTACCATCCCCTTCCAGGGCAAAGAGCGGGGGTGGATTTATAGCAATCCGATTTACCTCTGGTAATTGCGTAAGTGGGTAATTGGGTAATTTGACACCGCCAATTACCCAATTACGCAATTACCCAATTACTTCGTATGACTCCAAACTTAACCAACAAAGTCGTTCTCATTACCGGCGCATCCGCCGGGATTGGGCAGGCGACGGCCGTAGCCCTGGCCCAAGCGGGCGCAAACGTTGTCCTCATCGCCCGGCGGCAAGAGCGGCTAGACGCGCTGGTAGACGAACTGGCAGCATATCCCGGCCAACGCCTGGCAATGGCCGGGGATATTGGTGATTCGGCATTTGCGGCCACGGCCGTGGCCCAGACCATCATCACCTTTGGCCACCTGGACGTGCTGATCAACAATGCCGGGCTGGGCCATCGCAGCCGCCTGGCAGACATGCCCGCCGCCGACATGCACCGCCTGTGGGATACCAACGTCATGGGGCTGCTCTATTTCACCCAGGCCGTCATCCCGCAGATGAAACAGCAGGGCAGCGGGCACATCATCAACGTATCGTCCATTTTGGGGCAACGGCCGTTGCCAAACATGAGCCTTTATTGCGCCAGCAAAACGGCCGTGAACTTTATTGGCCGGGCGCTGCGGATGGAGGTGCGGCCGTATCACATTCGCGTCACCACCGTCTACCCTGGTCGTACTGTTACCGAATTCGGCGACGCCCTGTTAGGCCAAAAAGGGGCCAACCCCAGCCGCCTGGCCCGCGTTTCCGCCGACCAGGTGGCCCAGGCCATCGTCAAAGCCATCCACACCGGCAAAACCGAGGTCTACATCACCGGGACAGACTGGCTCTTTGCCCACTTCAACCGCCTCTTCCCCCGTACCACCGATTGGTTGGTAGAGCGCATTGCGGCCCGGCGTGACACGTGACGAGTGATGCGTGAGGTTTCTCTGGTCACGCATCACACGTCACGCATCACAGCCTGCCCCGAGCTTGTCGGAGGGGCCTGTCAACCCCCTGAATTCCTAAAAAACCCCTTTATGCCCTGTGCCTGGCACTGCTTTGGGGGTTACAATACGGCCGTAACCCTATCCACAAGGAGGACAAGCCTCATGCAATTCACTATTTCCCTGCCTGACTGGGCCGAAGCGGAACTGGCAAAATTACCGGCATATTTGCCTACACTGGCGGAACGGATGACGGCCGTGATCCACTTTTCCCGCCTCAACATTGAACACAACACGGGCGGCCCCTTTGCCGCCGGTTTGTTTGAACGGGAGAGTGGCAAACTGGTGGTCATCGGCGTCAACCGCGTCGTGCCGCAGCACTGTTCCTCCGCCCACGCCGAAGTGGTGACGCTTTCGCTGGCGCAGCACCTATTGGGCACATTTGACCTGGGTGGGCCGGGCATGCCCGCGTATCAATTGGTAGTCAACTGGCGGCCCTGTGCCATGTGTTATGGCGCGGTCGTCTGGTCGGGCGTGCGCTCGTTAGCCATTGCCGGCAGCGGCCCGGAACTGGAAACCATCACCGGCTTCGACGAAGGCCCCATCCACCCCCACTGGCAAGCGGAACT
>CAADGU010000508.1 GCA_900696625.1 uncultured Chloroflexota bacterium
CCATTCACGGCCGTGACGCCTTCTTCCCGGCACAAAGACCAGTGTCCCCCACCCTGATCTCTACCGTACAAAAGGCAATTGTCCAAGAAGCAACGCTCCTGATTACCTACCAGGCACTAGGTGACCACAAGCCAACGGCCCGGCAAATTCAGCCACTATACCTGGAAGAACGTGGGGCGCTCACCTACCTTTATGCCTACTGTTTTCGCGCCGAGGCTAACCTTACTTTTCGGCTCGATCGTATTCACGCCTGGGAATAAAAGGGGGAAATGGGAAGGGCGCCGTCGGGATTTCTTTAAAGACCTGAAAATGACATTGAATTTGTATCTGTTCCAGATTGGAAACCGCCTGGCGGGGTGTCACCACTCAGGAATTCGTGGCCTGGGATAAGAGGTTGCTGTCGCTTTCCTTCAGAACTTAACCCGAACTTTTATCAGAGCTTTTTGCCGCCACTTCGCATCCGGGGTGTGCCCTGGTACGCTATGCTGTGCCCATCAGCTAGCGAATTGTCTTATTTCCAGGCTCTTGTGGCCTTCATGAAGAGGGGCAACCCTGGGCGCGCCTGACACATGAGCCTCCAACCCCATGGAGGCCTCAGATGTCGTCAAAAGTTCAGAAAAAGGTAGTTCATGTTGTCGTCGGTATTGGCTTGTTGCTGGCCTTGTTCTCTGCACCCACCCCCCCAGCCATTATTCAAGGAGAGTGTTCCGTACAAACCGGGACCTGTTAGGGTAATTGGGTAATTGGGTAATTACTCAATTACCCAATTACCCAATTACCCAATTACTTAATTACCCATTTTGGCGCATCTGAGCCGCGCCGTTTGAAAGTTTGCCGTCAGTTTTCGCGCCCACTGGTGGTCTGGATAGGCGGCCAGCAGGTGTAGGGCGGCATCATAATGGGTCACGGCCGTGGCCCACTCCCCTTGCTGCTCATACAGTTCCCCCAATGTGCCCCGGCTGTTGGCCTGTTCCACCTCATCATGGGCCTGCTGCCACAACAACACGCTCTTTTCCAGGTAAACCTGGGCTTCCCCCCAACGCCGCAGTGCCAGCAGCGTATTCCCTAAATTATGATTGAGCGACCCGCGTAGATGAAACAAACCGGGCAACGGCCGTGCCGCCGCCAACCCCTGCCGGAATACCGCTTCCGCCGCCGGGTATTCACCGGATACATAATGCAACGTGCCCAGTCCATTGAGTACCTTCAGTCTGTCCACTACACTGGCGGTGGGGGCCAAGACCGCATCCGCCTGTTCATAACACTCCTTCGCCTCCGCCCAACGGCTTTGCCGGTAATATACCACCCCTAAATTAAGCCAGGTGCGGGCCAACAGCGCCGGTTCATTGATGCCGGCCCAACAGGCCAGCGCCTGTTGGAACTGCCGTTCACTGGCGGCAAACGCACCCGTTTCCAGTTCAATCAAGCCCAGCGCATTGTGTAATGAGGCGCATGTGGCCAGCTCTGTGGGTGATAACAACTTCAAGGCTTCGGCCCCATGCGCCCGCGCCGCGGCATATTGCTTGTCGCCCAAAAAGGCATTGGTCAGTTGACAATGGGCCAGAGCGGCCAACGCCCCCATCTGGTGTGCCTGGGCCAACCGCAAGGCTGTTTCTTGCGCCTGGATGGCATCGCCGAAATTGCGATTGAGGAAGTAGAGACGCCCCTGCGCCAGCAAGAGACGCCCCTGCACATCAGGAGGCAGATCAAGGGTTACGGCCGTTTCCAATAACGGCAACCACGCCAACCAGACGCCCCACCGCTCCAAGATAGGCGCCATCGCCGCCGCCAGGGCGGCTGCTTCCGGCTGCGCCGGAACAGACGCCAGCCCGGCCGCCACCGCCTGCCAGATCACGTCCTTTTGGGTTTGCCAGCGATCGGGCGCGGCTTCTTCTAGCAGCCGCTGCCGCCACAGGCGCACATTGGCGGCTACGGCGCGTTGGTAATGGGTTTTGACATCAAACGTCATGGTTACAGGTCATCATCGTCCAATAACGAGCGCACAAATAGTTCGGTTAAACGATGAATCCCATAAAAACGCTCCCAGAGGTGGGCGCTTTGCGGGCTGCTGCGCACTTCCAGCAGGGAACGGCCGATCAATTCGTTGATGGCCGGCCACAAGCGGGCGTCCGCCAGCCCGCTCAGTTGGGCTATCTGTTCCGGGTCCATGCCGCCCTCCGCAGCCAGGGGCATAATGGACAGGACGGCTTTGGCATCATGGCTGAGGGTGAGCCAGGTCTCCCGCAAAATGTACTGGTACAGCGCTTCGCCATCGGCCAACGGCCGTTGCCGCAAGGACGCCAACAATGCCGGTAACGGCCGTGTTTTGGCTAAATTCACGATCTGTTTGAGCGCAAATGGATTGCCGCCCACCACCTGGTAAATGGGTGACAACGCCTCATCCCCGGCGGCCGCCGCCTGGGTGAAACCAATCTCGGCCGCATAGTGGCGGATCAGGGCCAGACTGTCAGCCTGGCTCAGTTCTGGCAGGCTGATGGAAAGTGACCCGGCATGGTCTACCGGCGGTGTGCGGGAGGTGAGCAAAAAGCGGCTGGGTTGGGCCAGCGTCAGCAATTCGGCCAACAGGTAGGCCGTGTCGGCGGCCAATTCCAGATTGTCTATCACGATCAGATACCGTTGGTTTTTGAAGAGCGGCTGCAACTGCCGTCGTCGTTCCGGGAAAGTGGTATCACGCGGCAGAGCGGGCAGCAGCCTCTGGCTCATCTGGGTGATGAGATGCTGAAACGTCTGCTCCGGGCCGGCCAGCGGGTGTGACCTGGAGGGCTGATTGGCAATCTTGAGCCAGAGGACTTCTTCATAATACAGGCAGCGGATGGCCCGGCGCACCACATGGTTGGCCAGTGATGTTTTGCCGATGCCGCCCATGCCCACGAGAGAAATCACCCAGGGGGGCACGGCCGTTGTCAACAGCGTTAACAATCGGTCGGCCAGGGCATCAATACCAAAAAGCCAGGTATAACTTTTGGCTTCTAATTGCCCTTCCTGGCGGGTAATGGACGCTTTGCGCAGTTCCATTTCCAGGGCGTATAGAATGTTTGCCAGCAGGGCCAACGCCTGCCGCTGTTGATGTTTCACCTGGTCTAGGCTCAAACCAAGCTGTTGGCCGGCGCGCTGCGCCGTTTCCTGATCCAGGAAACGTTTTTTAAGGAGGTTAGCTGCCTGGGGCTGCTGCTTTTCCAGCAGTTCCAACCCGGTCAGCAGCACCCGATTGGTGGCCAGCCGGGCAGTGGCAGGCGTTTGGGGGCCTAATTCCTGATAATTGGCTTGCCCCAGCAGCAGGTACGTTAACAGAGGCTCGGCATGGTCATCTACTGTGTGCCAATGTTTGAGCGCCAGGTGAACGTCGGTTTTCAACCGGGGCAGCGAGAGGTCATTTGCAGATTGCATAAGCTGTCCTTTGGGAATTGTTGTGTTGTTCCCTTCTTTGTTGCCCCATTTTGCCCGATCTTGCCCTTTTTCGCACTTTTTTGCCTGCGTTTGTCTTTTTTCGCCCTGACCGGCCCAACCAGCCTCTTTTTCTGTGGTATGGTGCAGGTGTGACGGTTATATAGTGAAATGGGAGGACAGGCATGGCAGCAGAACTATGATTTTGCTGCCATGTTTCTTTTTAAGAATGAGGATACAGGCATTGACCGGGAATTGTTATATCTTATGTGCGGCGGGTTACGCCGAGACGAGTGTGCAGCAAGCGACGCTCTGGCTGGAGCAGGCAGGCATTGAACCGATTTTCCTGGGATTGAAGTCCGGTTCTATCCCCGGGGCCGCCGGCGACGCTGTTCCGGCGGCGGCGCTCATTTCCTTTTTTGTGGGTGAAGAAGCGATACGGCCGTTGCCTGATGGTTTGTTGCTGGCCGGCGGTGCAGCCTGCGGTCGGCAACTGCTGACCGACCCACGTGTCCATTTGTTGGTACAACAGATGGGCCAGGCGGCCAAACCGGTTGGTTTTTTACACCCTGTTTCCTATCCCTTTGTGGCCTTGTTGAACCAACAGGCCGGCGAGCGGCCTTTCCTGTTACAAGAAGAGCGGACGATTGGTGAGTTTATGAATGCTTTTTGGCAGCAGGTGTATGCCACGGAATGAGCTGCCCTACCGGGTAGTCCGGCCGCTGGCTGGCAACCACCAGGGCCGCCTGGAGGGGGGCGGGTTGGTAAACAGCTACCCAGGACTGGGTGGCGGCCAATTGTTGGCACACCGCTACCACCAGCCAGTGGGGAATACGCCCGCTCAGGATAAGACCTTTCCCCTCTGGTACCGGTGGCAGGGGGATGCGTTCCGGTTCATCAATATCCAGATATTGCGAGCCGGTGTTCATTTCCAACAGAAAATCAGCGCCTTCTGGAATGAGGCGTGTTTGCCAGTCATCCAGGCCAGGCAGGTGCGCCCGGCGGGGCAAGACGGGCGGCGTGACCCAACCGAGTTTGGCGTCGAACATGGTGAAGGGTGGCACACGGGCGGCCAGGGCCAGAACGGCGTATATCCAGTTGGCGGAACGGCCGTAGACGGCAATGGGCTGGTCGGCCGGTATCTGCTCTAACAGGTAGGGCAGGTCAGCCGGCTGCCAATGGCGCTGGGGATCACCCAACTTACCGGCCAAATGGGGCAGGTCAATGAAGTGGACTCCTGGCGGCAATAAGCGTTTATGGATGGCCGACAAACTGCGCTCCGCATCTCGCATGAGGCTGGAGAGATGGTCAATGACCGTTTCAAAAACTGGCCCGTGAACCAAAGACCCACGTTCCAGGGCGGAGAGTGTTCTAAATTCTCCCTCCTGGCTGGCTCGCAGCCGTTGAGGTTCTTGTTGGTCGGAACGAAAAATCTCTAAGACCGGCACCTGTTGGCGGTCCATCATGGCCTGCCACGTTTGCAAGTCACGGGCAAACGCGCCGGGATCATCTGCCCGGTGGCCAATGAGCAGGATGGCCTGGGTGCAATGGGCAAAAATTTCTTCTTGCTCCGGTGTGGGTTTGCCGCCCACGTCCACCAACAAGGGCAAGGGCCGGTGCTGCAAATAGCTGATGACCCGTTGGGTAAATTGCGGTGTAAATTCACCTTTAACGCGAATGGCGCGCACCTGGTCTTGGGGAAGCTGGTAAGCCCAATCGCCTTCTCCGTCGGGGCAGGCGCGCAAGACGTAGTGGCTGATGCGCGCTTCGCGCAGGGCGCGCGTCAGGCTGTAGATCAGCACCGATTTACCGGAATGTGGCGGCCCGCCAATTAAGATGGCCGGAAACTGGTGATTCATTGTTGACATCTCCTTATGACCACAGTATAAACTGGCGTAGCCCTTTTAAGCTATTATTTGCCAGTTTCATAAAGTGGCAACCAAAAGCCAATTGATCATGGATTCAAACCGTGAGACCACCTTAGTCACCACTCTGGGCGGACAGCCGCAGGTGGTGACGTTTGCGTTGGATGCTTTGTTGGCGCGGGGGGTGGCGATTACGCATCTGCTGCTGATTCACTTTGCCTCGGAAGCGCCTCGTTTGCAAGAGGCTATCCACAAAGTGACGGCAGAAGTTGAGAGTTCATGGTATGGGAAACGGCCGTTGCGCCTGACCCTTTTCCCGGTAGCCACCGAGACGGATGCGCTGGCCGACATCCACAATGAAGCGGATGCCCATACGGCCTGGGAAGCGATTAACGGGCTGATCATCGGCCTCAAAGAGGCGCATCATACGCTTCATGTTTGCATCAGCGGTGGCCGCCGTATTTTGGGATTGATGACGATGTCTGTCTCGATGCTGCATTTTGGGCATCAGGATAGGTTATGGCATATGTACACGCCGGAATCATGGCTTGCGCGCAGCCGGGAAGGGGCGCTGATGCACCTGCCGCCGGATACCGGCTTTAACCTGATTCAGGTGCCCATGATGCCCTGGGGTAGTTATTTCCCGGTGCTGCGGCAACTGGCACGGCCGTTGCCGGCGGATGCGGATGTGCTGGCCGGCCCGCGTCATTTGCTGGATATGGCGGAGAGGGAACGGTGTACGGCCGTGAGGCGGCGGCTGACGGAACGGCAGCAGGAGGTGTTGTTTGCTTTTGCCGAGGGGTTGCACCCGCAGCAAGTGGCGGAGAAGCTGGTCATCAGCCTGAAAACGGTGGATTCACACAAAACCGTGATCCTGGCCGAGTGCCGCAACGCCTGGAACCTGCCAGATGGCGAATGGCTGGATTACCGCTTTATTGCGGATAAGTTTGAGGGGCTGCCGGTGTAAGTGGAACAATATCGTGGGACGATTTGCCAAATCATCTTACGTGCGTGGTAGAGGACAATAAATGACAGACGAAATACCCCAATGCGACCATTTAATCCTCCTGGTAGGCGGCAACCCGCTGCCCAATGCGGTGGCGGGGCGGATACTGGTGAAGGATGGCGGACGGATTACGCTGCTGCACACAGTGGATACAAGAGGTATTGCCGATCGGTTGAAGATCTGGTTTACCCAGCAGGGAATGGCCGAAAACAGAATTGATGTGCGCGGCACAGACCGTACCCACCGCAGAGCAATTCAGGCAGCGGTTGAGCAAGTCGTGGCTAAAGGTGAAGAGGGTGTGGGTCTAAATTACACCAGCGGTACCTCAGCGATGTCTGTGCATGTGCATACGGCCGTTTCCCATCGCGCCTCAAACCCTATTTGCAGTTATTTAGACGGCCGTAGCCTCTGCATGATTTTTGATGATGGCACTACCGCCCATGTCGGCCGTTCAGAGCAGTTCAAAATCACAATCAAGGAATTATTTTGGCTTCATAACACCCAATTATGCGAGAAAAAAGATGGTTCCACATCGCATAACACCGTCTTACCAGATATTGAAGGAGAACAAAAAGGAGAACGCTTCGAGAAAGAAGTGGGCAGAGCGATGTTGTCATTACTGGAAAACGGGCAACTTGATGAAATGTGGATGAACGTTAAAGCGGAGTTGTCTGGTTTGGATGACAACAAATGGCCGGAATTTGATGTTGTTGCTTTACGTGGCTATCAACTTTTTTTCATTTCATGTGGGACCACACCCGGAAGAGGCGAACTTAAGCAGAAGCTCCTTGAGGCTTATGTTCGCGGGCGACAATTAGGGGGTGATGAAGCCTGTGTTGCTTTAGCTTGTCAGAGAAATGACCCGTCACTAGAACTGGAAATACAGCAAACCTTACAAGCTAAGGATAGAGTCAAGGTGTTTGGAAGCAATCATTTGCCTAAACTAGCTCAGCATTTATCCAAATGGATAAAAGAACAGAGTCAAGAGGGAAAACCATGTCCGGAAATCAACTACTCTTAATTGACACCACCCAAACCCAACGCTACATCTTTGGCAGTAACCGCTTGATGGAAAATATCGGTGGTTCCTACCTGGTGGCGATGGCAACGGAGCAGTGGGTGCTGGAAACAATTGTCAAGCATGGCATTGAGCCGCACAATATCCGCCAAAGAGCAGATAAAACCTATGAAATTGATCCAGACCGCCATTTTGAGAGGGATGATTTGGCTGTCGAGGTCATTACAGCGGGAGGCGGCAACAGCATTTTGTTGTGCCGTGATGAAGCTGTGATGCGAAAATTTCTAAACCATTATTCGCGCCGTTTGTTGTGCGATGCACCCAACATCCCCGTTTATACTGCCCATGAGCCATTTGACTGGTCGGGTACGCAGAAGTTAGCTGAAGCTGTCGGCCAGTTGATGGGGGAAACGGCGAACAAGGCCAAGCAGATGCAGCAAGATTCGCAACCGCTGCTGGGTATGAGCGTGAGTGTGTCGTGCAAGGCAACCGGATTGCCCGCTGTGCAAATGTCAAAACCAGTTGGCGATACACCTCCATACCCTATTTCGGCGGAAATTGCTGCCAAACATGCGGTTGCTGATCAAATACATGATAGGCGCGCTGCCATCACCTATTTGAAAAAAGAAGTTCCCATTAACGAAGATCATTATCGTTATCCTGGCGATTTTGACGACATGGTTCCACGCCAGGGGGAGGCTAACTACATCGCCATCGTTCATGCAGATGGAGATGGGGTGGGCAGCCGGTTAAAGAGGCTGGGGAAAGATGAAAAAGGGAATTATTTGGATTGGGATCACCGAAAATACATTACCGAACGGCGCAGGTTCTCTGATGGTTTGAAAGCGGCTACGCGCCAGGCGTTGCGAGCTACCATGAAAAGTTTGCAGGACAAGTTGTTGCAAGACAGCAAGCCGAAAGGGGATGTTTTAATTGCGTTTTATGGGGATGAGGAGCAACGAATTGAGCTGCAACCGATTGAAGAAGGTAAGTATTTGTACTATTTACCTTTTCGGCCAATCATTTCAGGAGGGGATGACGTGACGTTTGTGTGCGATGGCCGTATCGCCCACGCCCTCACCCTAAACTACCTCCGCGCCTTCAAACAAGCCACCAGCGGCATCAAAATTGAGGGCAAAAAGGTGTTTGATAAACCAATCAGCGCCAGCGCCGGCATTGCCATTGTGCGTACCCATTACCCTTTTGCCCGTGCTTACGATTTAGCGGAGGATTTGATGGAAAATTCTAAACGCGCCCGCCGTTTTAACAAGTGGAAAGAGGAAGAGATTGGCGCACTCGACTGGCACTTTACCGTTGGCGGTTTGTATGGCAATGTGAAGACGATTCGTGAGCGAGAGTACCAAAGCGATTCTGGCAATCTTACCCTGCGTCCGGTAGCGGTTGAAAAGCCAAAACAACTTTCCGAACGGCGTTGGGACACAATTCAAAAGGGAATTGAGGCGTTTCAAGAACCCAATCAACCCAAAGATAAACAAAAATGGTATTCGCGGCGGAACAAGGCAAAAGCCTTGCGGGATGCGTTACGCGAGGGCAAAAATGCTGTGGTACGGTTCCGCACGATGTTTTTGAATGGCGGTAAGCTGCCCGACATTGGGGACGAAAATTTTCGGGACACTGGTTACTACCTTGACCGTTGCGGTTATTTTGATGCGCTGGAATTAAGCGACTGGTTTATGGATGTGCCTGCGGTTGCAATCGAGGAGGCGACAAATGATTGAAATTCGTTTGAAATTATTGAGCGACGCTACGTTTGGGCGTGGCGACGGCGTGTCCGGGCTGGTGGATGAAGAGGTTGAACATGATGCGCGTACCGGTTTGCCTTTGGTGCGCGGTCGCACATTGAAAGGGCTGTTGGTGGAAAGCTGCGCCGACATTTTTTATGCGTTGGGTGAAGCGGGATCACCAGCGATGCAGGATTCGGCCGAGTTTTTGTTTGGCAAACCGGGCAGTGATTTGGTGGCCGACGCGCAGATGCGGGTGGGTACGGCCCAATTTCCGGAGACGCTGCGCCGGGCTGTGGCGGCGGATGTGCGGGATAAGCGGGTAACATCAGAGGCGGTTTTGCAATCATTAACGGCCGTTCGCCGACAAACGGCCGTTGATGATGAGTACGGCACACCGGAGGCTGGTTCCCTGCGCGCCATGCGCGTTTTACTGCGTGATACAGAATTGATTGCCCCGCTCACTTTTACCCAAGACACAACCGCGCATTTGCCCTTGTTGGCTGCTTGCGTAACGGCCGTGCAGCGCGGCGGCATTGGTCGCAATCGAGGCAGGGGGCGGCTTTCGGCGCGGCTGTGGCAAGACGGCGCCGACATTACCGACACCCAGTTAGCCCGGTTCAAAGCCGTCATTGGAGGCTAAGATGAGATTGATCACCTACGACATCCACTTGCTTGAGCCGCTGTTGGTAACAGCCCTAGATGGCGATCCCAACAGCAGCATTTCCTACGACTTTATTCCCGGCAGCGTTTTGCGTGGGGCGTTAATCGGCCGTTACCAAAATGCAGGCAACGAGATTGACTCCATCACCCTGCACTCTCTCTTTTTCAGCCCCGATACCCAATATCTGAACGGCTATCGAACACTGTACGATCAAGTTACGCTGGAAGAAGTCCGCAGTTGGCCTTTGCCCCTTTCTTTGCGACGCGAGGAAGCTCGAGAAGAAAAAGAAGGTTCGTTCAAAGTGTATGATTTTGCCTGGACTTCTGAAGAAGATACGGAACGCCTGCCAACTCCCTTTGGTATCATTGACAGCGGGGGACAAACGGCGCAGGTTGAGCGGCAAGTGACCACTCACATTCAGCGCGACCGGCGTGTGGGGCGTTCGACCCGCGAATCGGGCGAGATTTACAACTATGAGGCGTTGTCTGCTGGGCAAACGTTCCGCGCCCATATTTTGACGACATTGACCAAGGATGCCGTTCAGCCAGTAGTTGACCTGCTTGCCAGCGAATTGCATTTGGGTGGCTCACGCAGCGCGGGCTACGGCCGTGTGCGTTTCGCGTTGGTGGAAAATCCAGCTGACCTGAAAGCATGGTTGGCGCAGCGATACCCGGCGCAAAAACCGGCGGGCAAAGTCGCCATTACTCTGTTAAGCGATCTGCTTTTGCGGGATGGGAACGGCAACTGGACAACCGATCCTCGCACAGCGGCCAGGTCAATGGATTTGGAATTGGATACTGCTTTTCGCGCTGTCCGTCCGATTGGCGCTTTTAATCGCAAGTGGGGCTTGCCGCTGCCGCAGCGCATGGCGTTAAAGATGGGTACGGTCTTGGTGTGCCAGCCGCCAACAGATGCTCAATGGCAAAAGCTGGCGACGTTAGTGCGTGATGGTGTAGGGGAAAGTCGGGAGGATGGATACGGCCGTATTGCCGTCAACTGGCACACCCATCCCGACTTCATCATGTCCAGACCGGATGCGCCAGAGGCTGGAACCATCTCCTTGCCTGCGAACTCAAACGACCGGCAGATCGCCAGCCAGATGGTTACACGCATGTGGCGCTCACAGCTTGAACAACGCATTGTGGCAATGGCGAACGATTTAGCCAACAAGGCCCAAATCAAAGCCAGCCCAAGCCAGCTTCATCGCTTGCGCCAGAAAGTGCAAGCTACTTTGCAAAAAGCAATGCAAGCACAGCAGCCAGACATGCCCGAATCTCATTGTTCCAGCGACATGATAACGGACAATTTACGAGCCTACATGAAAGATTTAGAAACTCGTCGCAGCACCCGCGATCAATTCCATAAAACGCGGGTGAACAATACCCCGCTGCTAGACTGGATGAGCAGTTTACTTAAAGAAACGGTGCCCAATTTGCCCGATTTTAAGCAAATCAAGGCCCAAATTGGGGATGTGCAGGCCGTGTGGAGCGAAATAGCGACACTGGAAGCAAATTTGCGCCTGATTGATGCGGTGTTGGCGCAAATGGGTAAGAAAGCGAAGGAGGCAGACAATGAGTAACGCACATTGGCTGGGCCGAAAATCGCGCTGTCTCGAACAGCGGATTGTGGTTGAAGGGGAGATTGTTTTGCAAACGCCCGCCCATTTTGGCGATGGCGACAGCGATCATTTTACTGACATGCAGCTGCTGGTGGATGCCGCCGACGGGTTATCGCCGCTGCTGACCGGTGCAACGTTGGCCGGTGCATTACGCGCCTACTTATGGTCGCGGGAACAAGGGGATCGCCAGGCGGACCCGGAACCGCGTGTGAAGCCCATCACCGCAGAAGAAAAATCGCTCACCGAGGTGTTGTTTGGCGGCTTCAAACAGCATGATGATGGAGAGCAAAGCGCGTTAATTGTGGATGATGCTCGCAGCAAGACGTATTCGGTGCAGTTTCGGGATGGTGTGCGGCTTGATCCCCAAACGCGCACAGCTTATGTCGAACACTTTGAAGACGATGATGGTCAAATCCGTGAAAAGGGTCATTTGTTTGATATGCAGGTGTGGTCGGCAGGAACGAGTTTCCCCATCCGCTTAGAGTTGCTGTTGTCGGCGCCTAAACGTGACAAAGATGAAGCGGATGATGTGTATAAACAGCGCAAAACAGAATATTTTACTAAGCTGAAGAGATCGCTGCTCACGGCGTTACAAGGGTTGTCTGATGGGGGCATTACGCTAGGGGGTCGCAAGAATCGGGGCTACGGCCGTATCACGGTCAACAACTGGCGCGTCAAAACATATGATTTGATGAGCCAGGCGGGGTTAATGGATTGGTTGGAGAGGGGAAACCGCCCTTTGCAAACTGATCCCGTGGCTAAACTGACCCAAACAGACACATTCAAACAGTTTGAAGACAAAGATTTAACCGACAGGCGGGAATATTTCCATATGGCGGCCACTTTCAAACTGGATGGCTCTCTCCTCATTCGTGCTAATGGCTTGCCGGGGAGCAAATCACCCGACATGGTGCATCTCAGCGACCACGACGGCAAGCCTGTCTTGTCGGGAACCAGTGTCGCCGGCGCATTACGCCAACGGGCGCGGCGTATTTTGCATTTAGTTGATCCCACGCCTGAAAAATGGCAAAAACCACATCCAACCAAAGAAGGTGAATTTATACGTATTGATCATGAATGGTTGACCAGCTTATTTGGCGATGAAGAAATGCGTGGCGATTTCTATGCCAGTCGTCTCATCGTCGAAGAAACCCAAATCGTAAAACCACAATTTGACCTGGTGCAAAATCGGGTGGCGATTGATCGCTTTACGGGCGGAGCGTTAGATACGGCTCTGTTTAATGAGCAGCCTGTATTCGGCCGTCCAGAAACACGCTTGTTTGTTAATGTCGTCATTCGTCAGCCCGAAAAATGGGACATTGGCTTGCTGCTGCTGCTGCTCAAGGATTTATGGACGGGTGACTTACCTTTGGGTGGTGAAGTGAGTGTGGGGCGCGGTCGTCTGGAAGGTGAAACGGCCGTTTTAACCTACAAACAAACAGACAAAACAGAGGAATGGCGTTTGGTTGAGGGCGAAAATAAGCAGATAACGGTCGAGACAGAGAGTATCACGCCTTTGCAGTCGTTTGTGGATGCCCTGCATGGCCAGGAGGTGGATCGTGAGTCGTGAAATTAAACCTTGTAAAATGAAATACGAATCTGTGCCGGTGAAAATCGAGGCGGATTTGGGTAGTTGGTTGGTGGAAAATGCCCCGGCAACGGCCGTTACGCTGCTCGCTTTTGATCTGGATGGCCTCATTTGGGGCAAAATCGAGTCGGGTAAATTAATCATTGCTCATGAACACGCCGTGCCGTTGAACGCCGATACATTGCAAGAAGCGCGGCTGTTTGGCAAAAATGGGGAACTACACATCTGGCGCGTGAACGGCAACCTGCAAGCGCAAACCATCACCGATGATATCAATGGGAAGGGTGATGAATATATTGACGAATCCCAAATTCTTTGGGGTGACCATGCCGAACCCATCGGCGGCTCAGAATTTTCACTGATGTCGGATGGGGTGCAAGGATTGTATCATGCCGTGCCACTGCCATCCGAAAAAATCCCTACGAAAAAAGAGGGCGGTTATCGTCCGCTTCGTTTGCAGGTACGCCATTATCTGGTTGAAGATGAATTAGGTCAGGCCCGCATCGGTTTTAGTCGGCTGGTGAAGGTAACGGCCGTAGAGGAGGCGAAAAATGGCGCTTAAACATACGAACCCCACCAAACCCCGTTGGGATAAAAAAGAACGGATGGAAGTAACGGCCGTTGCCCCCTACAACTTCATCCCTCTGCCCGAAAAAATGGTCGTGGCCCAGCCGCCGCCGGACCACGACAGCTATCAGCCAGAACCGGTGGCTTACACCGGCTGGATTGAATGTGACCTGGAAACCTGCTCCCCCACCTACATCCGTGGCATGTTAACGGAAAAGCAGTTTGCCAGCTTTGGGCAGGCCGGGCCAGACCAGTTGACGGAAGAACAAAAAGAGGCAATGGCTAACTTCTTTGGTCTGTCTCAGGATGCGCCTCTCATTCCCGGCAGCAGCCTGCGCGGCATGATCCGGCAGTTGGTGGAGATTGTGGGACACGGCCGTATGCGTTATGTCTCTCCCACCCCCACCTTTACCTACCGCGCTGTGGCCGCCCAAAATGATGATCCCCTACGCGAGCCGTACCGCGAAGTGGTGGGGGCTTTTGCCCGCAACGTGCGCGCCGGTATCCTCGAAAAACGGGGCGATGAGTGGTGGATCAAATCCGCCCCTCTCCCTTCTGATCCCCCATACAAGTTTGCCGAAAAAGGCGCATTCCTGAAGATAAAAGAGCGGGATATTCCGGCCAAAACCATCCCTGGGTTTTACCGCTTGAATAGCCCGGACTATCGCCCGGCATGGCATTATGTTTCCTTTGACGTAGAAGATCGGCGCGGCAAACAGGGAATGCACACGGCCGTGACCCGTATCGGCGCCCGCGAGGCCAACCACCGGTATGAAGGTATCCTCGTCTGCTCCGGCAATATGATGGAAACGGGGGATAAGACCAACCGCAAAAACCATGCGCTGATTCTGGCCAAAGACGGCCATGCCCGGTCAGTACAAATTGATCCCCAGGCCGTGCAGGATTACCGGGATGGGCTGACGCCCTTTCAGGAAGAGTTAGACGCCTGGGGCGGCAAGGGCTGGGGCTGCCTGAAAGATGGCGCGCCCATCTTTTATGTGTCCGAAGGCAACATGGTGCGCTACTTCGGCCACTCACCCAACTTTCGTATTCCGGCCCGCCTCAACCTGCCCGGCGAAAGCCGCGCCGCCAACCCGCGTGACTTTGTACCTGCCCATTTGCGCGAGAATCCCCAACCAGATCTGGCCGACGCTATCTTTGGTTGGGTGGAAGATAAGGAAAAAGACAAGGTGATTGGACCTGCTGGCCAACGCGCCGGCCGTGTCTTTTTCAGCGATGCTCGTTGTGTGACCGGGCAAGAAAACGTCTGGTTTAAGGCAGAACCAATCACGCCCCACGTTTTGTCTGGCCCTAAGGCGACAACTTTCCAACATTACCTGGTGCAGGACGGCCGTGCCCCCGGCCAAAACAGCCACCACCCGGACAGCAAAGTCAGCCTGGCCCACTACGGCACACCGCCCAACGAGACCCAGATTCGCGGCTACAAACTATACTGGCACAAAGGCCGCCAGCCGGACCTGGAAGCCAGCGCCACCGAACTGAAACATCCTAAACAACTCACGCGCATCAAGCCGGTGCGCGCCGGCGTGCGCTTTCAATTCAAAGTTCATTTTGAGAACCTGCGCCCGGAAGAGTTGGGGTTGCTGTGGTGGGCGTTAGCCTTGCCGGGTGAACCGGGCAAGGAATACCGGCACAAATTGGGCATGGGCAAGCCGCTGGGCATGGGCGCGGTAGCGATTAAGCCGCAGCTAGTTGTCACCAACCGGTCGAGCCGCTACGAAACGTTATTCAGCAGCGAGCAATGGCAGACAGGGGTACAAACGGCCGATCCCCAGCCCTTCCTTGACGAACTCAATCGTTACCTGCTGCAAGAGCAAGGATTGGGGGCGCGATTACAAAACGTCACCGAACTAGAGCGGATTCAAATGCTGCTGGCGATGCTGGAATGGCGCGAAGGCACACCAGAGTGGCAGGCCAAAACGCGCTACATGGAAATTGAGCGGCCTACCGGCCGTCGTCGTTCTGATGACCAACCAGAAACATTCAACGAGTACAAGGAACGGCCAGTTCTGCCAGACCCGATCGGGGTAATTTCCGATCCAGATGGTTTCCATTCATCCGGCCAACGGCCGTATGGCGGGCCGGAACACGGCAAACGGCAAGGCGGCCAGCATAAAGCACCGGGTAAGCCCAACAAACCACCAACAATGGGAACGGCCGTTCGCCCTATCCCTGCCAAAACGGTCCGGTCCGCTACTCCCCAGGTAAATGAGCGGGTCAGGGGTATTGTAGATACCATTGAAGCAAACGGTGACGTTTACCTTAAACCGGAAAATGAAGTTTACCAAAAGTGGCTGCTGCGGATTGTACGCGAGCGGCAAGAAGGGATTCACTATCAACCAGGCCAACAAAGGGCCTGCATTGTCTTGGAACTGTTGCCAGACGATGAAATTGTGGAGTGCAAACCGGCCCCTAGAAATAGATAATACACTGAGAGTTGGCTGCTATTGCCCCCACCACACCCACACCAACCACCTAAACAACACGGCCGTTCCCCCATTGACGGCCGTTCCCCCACCCCTTACACTATTAGCTAAACACATTAGCTAATGAGGTATCTATGACTACAGCCATGCCCGCCACCGAAGTCAAAAACCGCTTTGGCCGCGTCCTGCGTCAGGTAACGCAATCGGATAACCCCATCATCATTGAACGCGATGGCAAACCGGTTGCCGTTCTCTTGAGCATCGCCGCCTGGCAAGCCCTGCACCCCCCGGGAAACCTGCCCGCCACAGATGCAGAGTTGCTTGATGCCGCTTTTGGCCTCTGGGCCGGCCGGCCAGAAATTGACGACGATTGGTTGGCCAACGGCCGTTCCCATTGGGAAAGCAACTGGCGCCATGAGTAAAGAGTTGCTGTTCGACACCGGCGCATTAATTGACATCTACAAGGGCCGTTCCCGCATCAAACCTTACTTCGATGCCTTCATCAAGGCGGGCGGGCTGAACTACATCTCCGTGATCAGCGAGGCGGAATTATGGCGTGGTTTACATGCCAACGAGGTAGACAGGCACAACCTGTTGCTGGCCCAATTTGTTGTCTTGCCCTTACGTTCAGAAGCGGCCCGTCTGGCCGGGAGTTGGATGCAGCAGCATCAGGCGATTGGGTTGGGTTGGATGGATGCGTTTATTGTAGCCACAGCGGCTACGGCCGATTTGCCAGTCTTGACACGCGACAAACGGTTGGCCAATCTATTAGCGAACCAATCAGCTTTTGAGTTGTATGAGTAACTAACCGGACAAGAGTTATGCCCCGCCGCAAGCGCCCACCCGTCCCCGTCCACCTTTCCGTGCCTGACGAACCACCCACCCAGGCCGAGATTGACGCTATTCTTATGGCTACGGACAGCATCATCGGTGACGCCGGCCGTGCCGGCGTTACCCTCATCCTCAACGGCTCGCGCAGCCAGAAGGCGCTGCGGCACGAATGGGACAAACTGCCGGAGTATGGCGCGCTCAGCTACCTCACGGCCGTAAC
>CAADGU010000509.1 GCA_900696625.1 uncultured Chloroflexota bacterium
ACACCTACATTTCCGCATAACGATTGTAAGTGGCAATTTCATAGTTGCGATTGGCCGTAATTTGCCCGGCAATGCCGGCTGCCGCCATCACGAAGAACAGCAGCGTCCAGATGAATGAGCCGTTGAGCATGGTTTGCACCGGATTTTCGGCCAGGGTGAGTAGCTGGACGTGCTCTACACCCACCACCAACGTGCCAATGGCCGCCGCCGCGCCGCCTACGGCCGTAGCAATAATAATCACGTACTTTGCCAGGTTAAAATAGAAGGTAATGCCAATGACCACAATCGCCAGCACAATGCCCACAATCCAGGTCAGAATGGTCAGGTCGGCGCTGAAAATACCCATGATAGCCACACCCAAACCATAGCCCAGTGAACCGGCAATCAACGCCACCGCAAAAGCGTAAAACAGATAAGACAGCACGGCAAACAACAACGCCACCATGAACCCCACCACCCAACTGGTCACCGTGGCTAAAAATGCTTCGCCAAATAACAGTTGCACACTCTGCGCCCCCAGACCAAAACCAAAGAAAAAGCCCCAAATGGGCAGCAGCACCAGGAACAGCCGGTAGCCGCCAAAACAGACAACCGTCCCGAACAGCAAAGCAATCAAAGTAGCACACAACAACTCAAACGACATCAGATTTTCCTCCTAAAGTGTGTGTGAAAGTGGGAGTGCTTTTCGCAAAGCCTCCAAACAAATTAACTCAACTATGAGTATAGGGGAGGCATAGTGAGCAAACGACCACCAAAATGGTGCAAAAAAGGCGTACAACGTTAGATTCAACAAGATCAACAGCACAGCTGGCTGGTTCTGGTATATCATATGGGCATTACAGAATAATCCGGGAGTGAAAAATGACACAAATGGTGATAGATGACAAGCAGCTAAAAAATATTTTGAAGGAAGCAATGCTAGAATTATTGCAGGAACGTAGAGATATTTTTCAGGAGGCGTTGGCCGAAGTGTTGGAGGATTATGCGCTGGTCAGGGCTATTGACGAAGGGCTAACTTCGGAAATGGCTTCACGGGATGAGGTCTTTGCTGTGTTGGAGACCGTGAAGTGAATGTTGAATTTCGTCAGAGCTTTGTCCGTGATCTCAGGCGAATTCGGGACCGGCAGCTTGCTGATCGCGTCCAAGAAGTAATTGAACAACTGGAACAAGCAGATTCACTGCTTGAATTGGTGAACGTGAAGGCAATCCGGGGGCACGATCAGTATTTTCGTATTCGTATCGGAGATTTTCGCCTGGGTTTGTTTTTAGAGGCTGACACGGCCGTTCTTGTGCGTTTCCTCCACCGTAAAGACATTTACCGATACTTTCCCTGAGCGTAGGCAACTTTATTGGCAAAGCATCAGGCAGGTAGTAGAGCCGTTTCAATTGCTTCGGCCAGGGTGCGGCAGCCAATGATGGCCAGTCCTTTGGGTGGTTCGCCCAGCCGCCGCCCGGCGGATTGGGGCACAACACAGCGTTTGAAGCCCAGTTTGGCCGCTTCTTTCAGACGGCCGTCAAGCTGGCTGACGGCGCGCAGTTCACCGCTGAGACCCACTTCGCCCACAAAGGCCATATCGGCGTGAATGGGGCGGTCTTTGACGCTGCTGGCAATAGCCACCGCTAAAGCCAGGTCGGCTGCCGGTTCATTGATTTGCAGGCCGCCAATGACGTTGACAAAAATATCTTTGTCGTGCAGATTGAGCCTCACACGCCGGGTAAGCACGGCCGTGAGCAGCAGCAGCCGGTTATAATCAATGCCGTTCGCCGTGCGGCGCGGGTTGGTAAAGGTGGTGGTACTGGCTAAGGCTTGAATTTCTACCAGCAACGGCCGTGTCCCCTCCATCGTCACCGCAATCGCCGAACCAGGCGCATTCACCTGCCGCTCCGCCAAAAATGCTTCCGATGGATTTGTTACTTCCACCATGCCCCGCTCGCCCATTTCAAACACGCCCACTTCACTGGTAGCGCCAAAACGATTTTTCACGCTGCGCAGCAGCCGGTAACGGTGGAACGGATCGCCTTCCAGATACAACACTGTGTCTACAATATGTTCTAGCACACGCGGCCCGGCAATGCTGCCCTCTTTGGTTACGTGCCCCACCAGAAAAACGGTGACGCCCTGGCTTTTTGCCAGCTCTTGCAGGCGGCTGGCGCATTCCCGCACCTGGCTGACGCTGCCCGCCGCCGATGTCATCTCTTCCAGGTAGGTGGTCTGGATGCTGTCAATGATCAGCATTTGCGGCTGCAAATCGCCAATGTGCTGCATGATGGCGCCCATGCGCGTTTCGGTGACCAGGTAGAGGTCATGGGCGGTTAGTTGCAGCCGCTCGGCGCGCATCTTAATCTGGCGGCTGCTCTCTTCGCCGGAGACGTAGAGGGTGACGCCGTGCTGGTTGGCCACCATGCCGGCCACTTCTAACAGCAGTGTAGATTTGCCAATGCCGGGGTCGCCGCCCACCAATACCAGCGAACCGGGCACAATGCCGCCGCCCAAGACACGGGCAAATTCCGAAAGAGGCAGCGAGAGCCGTTCAAAGCCATCGGCGGTAACGTCCGCCAGACGCAGTGGTTTGCTGCTGAGGGAGGCATAGGCGCGTGGGTTTTTGGTGGGCACGGCCGTTTCCGCCACCATCACCTCTTCCACCATCGTATCAAATTCGCCACACTGCGGGCAGCGCCCCATGTATGCGGCCGTTATCCGGCCACAGGATTGGCACACAAATTGCGAGCGTTTCTTTGCCATGTCTGTCTCCTTTAATGGGTAAATGTAACGCAAACATGTCAGGGTGCAAAGAGATGACAGGGACATAAGGGTCAGCCGCCATGCTTTGAAGCCGTTTTTGCATATGCTATACTCTCTCATTGTGATCAACTGGCAAGCCCTTTTGTTTAACTCATTTTGGATTGTGGGTCTGGCGGTTTTGTGCGCAGTCCTTAGTTACCATCATTGGGCCGCGCACCAAACAAAAACGAGTTTCAAAGCGCAACTCAACCAACCCTCCTTCCTTGTTTTTTTCTGGCTCAGTTTTGCGCTTGTTTGTGTGGGGTTGGCCGGCACAAGCCGGCAGCTTTGGGAAACCGCTATATGGGTTGTTTTTACCGGGGTAAGTATTCTTTTTATGGCTAAGGCTTTTATTGCGTATCGTTCTTTGAGATTGGAGGTAGGAGATTGATTCAATCTCCTACCTCCGATCGTGTGTATAGGTATCATGGAAATTAGACAATACGTTTCTCTTTTGTGGCGATGGGCCTGGTTGATTGTGCTGGTCATTGGGCTGGCTGCCGGTCTGGCCTATGTGGTCAGCGCCCGAACTACGCCGGTTTATCAGGCAACGGCCGTTTACCTGCTTGATAGAGCGCCCAGCGGCACCGGCAACGAATATGCCCAAAGCCTGTATGAACAAAAACTGGCCCAAAGCTACGTGCGCATGGTCAACACCCGCCCCGTGCGTGAACAAACCATCGCCCGGTTAGACAATGCCGAGGGGCTGCATGAGGGTCGCCTGGCCGGTATGGTGGCTATTTCGGCCGTGCCAGAGACCAATCTCATTACCATTCGCGTGGAGGATACAGACCCGGTGAGAGCGGCGGCCATTGCCAACACCATGGGTTTTGTATTCATCGAACAAAATGAAATCCGGGAAAACCAGCGATATGCCGCGCCTATTGCCAACTGGGAGCTACGTCTGAATGAAGAAGCCGCCATTATTCAAGAGTTAGAAACGCAAATTAATAGCTTAATTGATACAGAGTCGCCGGAAGAACTGGCGGCATTATCCCGCCTGGAAACCCAACGTAATGAAGCCCGTGTTCGTTACACCGACGCCTTCAACAAGTTAAATGGCTTGCAAGTTTCACAGGCGCAAGAAAGCAGCAATCTCGTCCAAATTGAATCTGCTCAGGTTAACAAGAACCCCATCCGGCCGCGCACAGAAACAAATGTCCTGTTGGCGGCGTTGGTCGGCGCTGTTCTGGCTGCCGCCTTCATTTTCCTGATTGATTATCTGGATGACACCATTAAATCGCCGCAAGAAATTACGGCCGATACCGGCCTTTCCACTCTGGGCACCATTGCCATGATCAAGGGGGAGGACCTCGCCGACCGGCTGATTACGTCTAAAGCGCCGCGAGACCCGGTATCTGAGGCATACCGTGTTTTGCGCACAAACCTCAGCTTTTCCGCTGTAGATGAAGAGTTGAGGACGATACTTGTCACCAGCTCGTCGCCGAGTGAAGGCAAGTCTACCACGGCGGCTAATCTGGCGGTGGTGCTGGCGCAAACGGGTAAACGGGTAGCCCTGGTGGACGCGGATTTACGCCGTCCCATCCAGCATAAAATCTTTAACACGGCCAACAACCAGGGCTTGACGACCGCTATTTTGGATAACAATGCACCGATCACGTTCCATTTGCAGAAAACGATCATGCCGGATTTGCAAGTGATGACCAGCGGCCCCATTCCGCCAAACCCCGCCGAGCTTTTGAACTCGCACCGGATGGTACAGGTGGTAGAGGAACTGCTGCGAGAGGTGGATGTGATTGTGTTTGACACGCCGCCGGTGCTGACGGTGGCGGATGCCAGTATTCTGGCGCCGCGTATGCACGGTACGCTGTTGGTGGTGGAGAGCGGTAAAACGCGCCGGGCGGCCCTGGTACAGGCATATGAACGGATCAATAGCGCCAATGCCCATTTGTTTGGTGTGGTGATCAATAAGCTGAACCCCCGACGGCTAGGCCGGTATGGGTATTATTACAAATATCATTATTACTACTCCGGCGCCAAAGAGTACGGCCGTACTCCCCGCCGCAAACGCCGCAGTTGGCTGCCCGGCTTTATCAAACGGTGATGGACGATGAGCAGCCGACGGCAAATGCCAGATATGCCACGCTGCTGGTGGGTCTGGGAATTATCTGGTTGTTGTTAGCCGGGGGCATCCTGGTTTTTCAGCTTTTCAGTCAAAAGCAGGTAAAAATTGAGTGGGAAACGGCTACTGAACAAAATACAGCCGGTTTCCAACTTTATCGCAGTTTATCGCCAGCAGGTGATTTTGAACTGATTACGCCGGAAATGATTGCCAGTACGGGCAGCGCTGTTTCTGGCAGCAGTTATTCTTTCATAGACAGCCACGTTGTAGCCGGCGAGACCTACTATTATTTGTTAGAAGAAATAGAGTATGACTCAACCACGCACCAGTATGTGGAGGATATGATTTCACGGCAGGTTCCCTTGCTGGAATGGTGGGCCATCATCATGGTGGCTCTGGCTTTGCTGGTGGGTATTGGCCTGGTGGTAGCCGGATTGCGCGAAGGAGGCACGACATGACCGCAGATGGTGCAATGGCAGTCCCGCAAATTGCGCCGGGGCTTATCTGGCGAGTAGTAGATGGCAATATCGTTATTGTGTCGCCCACAGCCGGTGATGTGCATGTTTTCAGCCAGACCGGCTCAGACATCTGGCAACTGTTGGCCGACCGGAACGATGTGAGAGCGATTGAAAGCTATCTGGTGCAAAAATATATTGTTACCGATGAACAGGCGCATGAGGATGTCGCCAATTTTATTCAAGAATTGAGGATGTTGGGGTTATTGCAATAGTTTGGAAAATCTTATGATGAAAACTCCATACGTAACCTGGCTTACTGTAACGGCCGTAACCCTTATGGCCATCCTCACCGGTACATTGTACGCCGCCTTTGCCAGCGCCGGTTTCACCCGCCTGTCCTCAGCGACGGTGACGACCAAAACAACCGCTTCCCATGCCGGTGGTTTACAATTCCAGGTGGACATTCCGGCTTACCAGATCAACGCCGCCGGGCAGGTGCAAATTCCGGGCCTGTTGGCGCGGCAAACGGAACCTGGCGTGCCTGATCTTCCGTATTACACCACCTACATTGCCCTACCGCCAGACGCCGAGGTTTCTGTGGAAGTGCTGCCCCTGGATGTGGTGGAAACGAGCCTGGCGCGGGTGCTGCCTGCCCCCGATATGCTTTTTGACCAGGCGGATGGCGTTGGCCTGACGGCCGTACCCCGGGAAATTTTGCGTGAGGATGCGGCCATATACGGCCGTGACGCCCTATTCCCAGACACCCTCTACACCCTCTCCGCCCCCATGTACCTCCGCGACATACGCCTGGTGGCCCTGCACCTTTACCCCATCCGCTACACCCCGGTGACCGGGCAGGTGTGGCAGGCCCAGCAATTCAACGTCAATATGACCTTTAGCGGCGGGCGACTCACCGACTTACGGCCGTCGCCCGCGTTAGATGAAAAAGGGCTGCGTGACCTCATCCTCAATTATGATGCCGCCCGCGCCTGGCGCAGTTTGCCCGCCGATGTCCTGAATGCCTCACTCACCACCCTACCCATTGGCGTACCCACCTTCAAGATCGCCATCAATGCCGACGGCGTCTACGATGTGTGCCAGCCGGCATTGGCTGCCGCCGGTATGAATGTCGGCAGCGTCAATCCCCATACCATTCAAATGCTGTATCGCGGCCAGCCGGTTTCTTACCAGTTTATCGGCGACGGCGATAACAATTTTGAACCAGATGAATGTGTGCGCTTCTTTGGCTGGAAATTTGAAGGCCCCCGCACCGAAAAACAGTTCGTTAACGACAACATCTACTGGCTGTGGGCCAACGGCACGGCCAGCACCATCACCACCATGCCCAACCAGACAGAGGGCACACTCAAAACGAGCGTGTGGTTTACCCAAACCGTCGAGCCAGAACTGGACCTTTTTAGCACCTGGACGAACCAATGGCCCACCTTTGATAATGAACCGGATGCTTTCTACTGGCAGCGCATCAATTTATCGGCAACGTCAGGCTCATACACCATTGCCCTGAGCGACCCGGACACCGCCTCCCCGGTGGCAGCTCAATTCCTGGCGGAGTATTCGTCGGCTGCGGCTGGCGATTACAATTCCAAGCAATTTATTGTGACCACAAACCTGAACAATGGCCCAAATACAGGCAGCCGGAACTGGTACGGCCGTCGCAACGTCAACGTTGGCGCGACCATTCCCGCCAACCTGCTCATCAACGGCAACAATACCCTGGCGGCTACCTACGACCTGGATGATCGCATCTACCTGAATCGCGTCAGCGTCTCCTACATGCGCCAACTGATCGCCCAAAATGACCAGTTTGTCCTCACCGACGAGACCGGCGGCGGCCCGTTACAAACCACCGGTTTTAGCACCGCCAACGCTCTCGTCTGGAATGTGTCCGACCCCCTCAATCCGGTCGCGCTGAACATGAGTACCGGCGTCAGCGGCAGCGGCCCATACACCTACACCTTCGGCCAAAACCATGCCGCCGGCAGCCGTTTTATTGCCACCA
>CAADGU010000510.1 GCA_900696625.1 uncultured Chloroflexota bacterium
CGTCTTTACCCTGCTCAGCCGCCAGGTACCCGGCCAACTTTCCCGCCACCAGACGCTGCGGGCGATGATGGACTGGAGTTTCCACCTGCTGTCCGCCCCAGAACAACACACCTTGCGGCGGCTGGCTATTTTCACCGGCCCGTTCAGCGTGGCCATGGCCGAGGCGGTGCTGCCAGAGCGGCCCGACCTGCTCAACGTGTTGGCCGACCTGCTGGACAAATCGCTGCTCACGGCCGTACCCACCACCACCCCGGATGCGTCACGCCGCTTTCGCCTGCTGGAAGTGGTGCGCCAATATGCCCGCGAACAGTTGGAACTGGCCGGGGAAACGGCCGTGGCCCAAAACCACCTGCTCGCCTGGGCGGTGGCGCTGGCCGAACAAGCCCGGCCCCAACTCACCGGCAATCAGCAGGCGATCTGGCTAGACCGGCTGCAAAGCGATTACCCGGCCATCCGCGCCGCGCTGCGTTGGGCGGCTACCAGCTGCCAGCCGGAACCCGGCCTGCGGCTGGCAGCGGCGCTGTTTCGCTTCTGGTTTTGGCGCGGCGCACTCAGTGAGGGGCGCGCCTGGCTGGAAGAACTGCTGCTCCTGCCGAGTGAGGTACCGGAAACGGTGCGCGCCTGGGCGTTGTTTGCTTCTGGGCGGCTGGCGCTGCGCCAGTGGGATGTGCCCCATGCGGCGCGGCGAGGCGCGGAAAGCCTGGCGCTCTTCCGGGCGGCGGCCGACCGGCCGGGCATTGTGCAGGCCCTCAGCCTGATGGCGCTGGTGGCCCAGGAGCAGCACGACGTGGCCCAGGCCATTGCCTGTTACGATGAGGCGCTGACCATCGTGCGTACCCTGCCCGACCCCTATTTGCACACCGTTTTGCTGCACAATTTTGGCCTGTTGTATCACGAACGGGGCGAGTACGGCCGTGCCGAAACCCTTTATCAGGAAGCGATCCAATTGACCCGGCAGCACCAGTTACCGGGCCTGGGTACCGGCGGCAATCTGGCCGATATTCTGGCGCTGCGCGGCAATTATGCCGCGGCGCAGGAATTGTCCCAGGCCAATCTGGAACGCAGCCAGACGTTGCAGGTTTGGTATACGGTAGCGCAGGAAAACCTGACGTTGGGCATGATTGCTTATTTTCAGGGGGAGACGGCCGTCGCCGCGGCCCATTACCAACAGGCATTGGAACTGCACCGGCAAATGGGTACAACGGGCGGTATGGCTTTTGCCCTGGCAGGGTTGGGGGATGTGGCGCTGGTGGACGGCCGTCACGCTGAGGCGCAGGCATATTATGACGAGGGGCTACATCTGTTCACCGAACTGGATCAGGCCAAAGGGTTGGCGTTGGTACAAACGGGGTTGGGGCGACTGGCGGCTACAGCCGGGCAGATAAATGAAGCGCAAACGTATCTGTTGGCCGGCTGGCGGCAGGCCGAACGAGCCGGTTATCCGGCGGCGGCGCTCACGGCCGTGACCGAACTGGCTACTCTGCTGGCACAGGCGGGCGACCGGGTGGCCGCCGCGGGGCTGCTGGCGGCCGTGCAATCGCGGCGGCAGGCAGTGGGTGTCCCCATTCCCCCGGTAGAGCAGGCCATCCTGGCTGCGCTGCAAACGCTGTTAGCGGAAACAGAACGGCCGCCCGCGCCAGAATGGACGGAACTGGTGGCCCACTATCTGCCGGTGGCTCCCCAACCAGATGCGCCAGTGGTCACGGCCGTGCCTGAACCAGAGATGCACGTTTATTTGCTGGGGCCGGTGCAGGTGGTGGTGGCGGGACGGCCGCTCACGGCTGCCGATTGGACGTACCACAAAGCGCGGGAACTGTTCTTTTACCTGCTGGCGCAACCACCGGCCAGTAAGGCGCAGATTGGGCTGGCGCTGTGGCCGGAGGCGTCGCCGGCGCAGTTGCGCAATGAGTTTCACCGCACCCTATATCATTTGCGGCGGGCCATCGGACAGCCAGATGGGGTGCAGTTTAACCAGGCCACTTACCAGATGAACCCGGCGGTCAGCCTGTGGTGTGATGTGCATGAATTTGAGCGGCAGTTGGCGGCGGTACGGCCGTTGCGCCGGGCGGGTGGGGTGGCGCCAACTGGCCGGGAGCAAGTGATCGTGGCCTTAGAAAAAGCCGCCAGCCTGTGGCGCGGCGACTTTCTGGCCGATGTGGTGTTGGGGGATTGGGCCATTACACGGGGGGAGGCGTTGCGCCAGGAATATCTGAGCGCATTGCTGACCTTGGGGCAACTTTATCTGGCTGCCGCCGGTTATGACCAGGCCATTACCGTCTTTCGCCGGGCATTGGCGCTGGATAACTTTTTGGAACTGGCGCACCGGGAGTTGATGCGTTGTTACGGCCGTTTGGGGGAACGCAGCCAGGCCATGCGCCATTACCAGACGCTCCGCCAACTCTTGCAAGATGAGTTAGGCATTACTCCTTCTCCCGAAACTCGCCTGCTGTATGAACGCCTGCGGCGGGGGGATGAAGTTTGAGCGGTGAGCGGTGAGCGGTGAGCGGTGAGCGGTGAGCGGTGAGCGGTGAGCGGTGAGCAGCACACCCTCGTGCAGCTCTTTCGCACGAGGGCATGCGAACTCTGCCCGGTAGTAGAAGCGGTTTTAGAAGCACCCCCCATTTATTCTTCCCTTCATCTTATCAAAACGAGGTGCAATGGTGACGCAGGTTTATCAACCGGTGCAGTGGGAGTTGTTTGTCATCCGGCTGACGCGAGAGGCGGGCAGCCAGGGCTGGCGAGGGCAGGTGATTCATCTGCCTGACCGGCAAACCCACGATTTTACGTCCTGGAATGAGGCATCCTGGGATGAGGTGCGCCGCTTCATTAACCTGTTTGTGCCGCAAGAGCCGACGTCGCCCCATGCGCCAGGTTCGTAGTGGGCGATTTATCGCCAGCAGAAGGCGATAAATCGCCTACTACGAACGAAACGTAGGAGATGAAAATGAAACGTATAGGGACATTTATGTGGGTGGTATTGTGGATAGGTTTGTTGGCGGCGTGTGGCGGCGGGGAGGAAGCGGCCGTGGGAGACACGGCCGTACCCCTGCCCATTTCTAACGCCAGTGACATTTGCGCCCTGATCCCCGCCAGCAAAATGGCCCAAATTCTGGGGCGTGATCTGGTCAGCAGCCCGGCGGCCTTTGATTATTATGAAGGCACAACGGTTTCCGGCTGCCAGTGGGATGGCGGCAAGGATGGGGATGGTAACGCCTATTTTGCCTATGCCGCCGTGCTCGCGCCCGATGCTTTTACCGGCTTTGTCGGGGCGGAAGCGGTTGCCGGATTGGGGAATGAGGCGTATGCCGTCAATGGCCCGGACGCGGAGCAGGTGTGGGTGCGGGTGGGGAATGAAAAAGTGATTGTCACGGCCGTGGGCGATGCGCCGAACCGGGGCGGGGCCGTGGAAATGGCCCGGTATCTGTTGGCATTTCCGGCCACTGGCGGCGGAGATACGGCCGTAGCTGCCCCCACCAACGCAGAGACCACCACAGAAACGGCCGGCAGCACGGCCGTAGCCCCCACCGACATCGGGCTGACGACGCTGCCCCGTTCGTTCATGTATGCGGGGGTGGAGTTTACGGTGGTGGACGGCCGTATCACCAATCGCAGTCTCATTGACCCCAACACCGCCGCCGACCAGTTCCGCGCCGAACTGAATATCGAAGGCAAAAATCTGTCGGGCTTCAAAGCAGACATCAGCAATGGCACGTTTCGGATCAACTTTGCCGATGGCACAGGTGTCGAGCAGTTGGGCGTAGACCCGATTGAAATCAACGAGACCCGCACCTACGCCGTCAGCGGCGCAGTGCTGCCCACCACTCAATGGGAAGGGGCGACTCTCACTATCAGCGAAGCGGATACCGAACCCTTGACCATCACCCTGACCGGCGACGAAACTATTACCGGTCAATCAAGGCCGCTGATAACCGGCGGCGAAGCGACCGGTCTGAACAAATACGACGAATCCATCCAATACCAGGTCACAGACGCCTCCATCTGGCTGGACGGGCCACAGCCGGGTGGTTATTACATTCACGTGCCATTGGGAAAAGAATTCGTGAAGATCACGGTGAAGGCCACCAATACCGGCGGACAAAGCGGCGTCAGCATCTA
>CAADGU010000511.1 GCA_900696625.1 uncultured Chloroflexota bacterium
TGAGCCGGGTGTCCAGGCCATCATAGACGGTGGTCTGAATGCTGACCATCTGCCCGGCCTTGAGATAGCCGGTGAAAGTGTCTACGTCGTCGCCGCTCAGCGTCAGGCCTGGTTCTGTTTGCAGGCCAACGACTGTGGCGCTGTCGGCATCGTTGTTGGGTTCAAAACGATCCGGGGGGAGCGAGCCTTCACCGGTGGGGCTGGGCACGGCCGTTGCCTGCTCGTCCGGCGTGGGCGACGCCTGGGGGGTCAAGGTGATGACGATGGGCGTTGGATTTTGCCCGCCATCCTGCGCCTGCGTGATACCCACGGCGACAAAGATGAGTAACAGAGCGACAAAGCTGAGGGAAGTGATAAAAAGCCAGCGTTTCTTGAGCATCTTCTTCTCCTATTCTTCCAGGGGCTGTTGGCCCCCGACGGCCGTTGGACCAACACTCTTGGGGGCCACGGCCGTGGTCTGAGGCACTACCAGCGAACCGGGCAAGGCCGCCATGTCGCTGATAAAGGTATGCACCTGGGTCGCCGGATAGCCACGATCCACCAATTCCACCTGCACCATGTCGCGCAAGCCGTCCTGAATCATCTCCGCCAGGCGCGCCAGATCAGCCGGGGATAGCTGCATGGCCTGCGCCCCAGCCAACACACCGCGCACGTTGCCGGTTTGCCCACCAAAGCCAACGGGTATCCCAATGGCCTGAGCAACTGCTTGCTCACCGGTTGCGCCGGCGGCCGCTTCCTGGCCAATGACGGCCACCAGTTCGGCGCGCGTCAACCGGCGCTGCGGCAATAACACCATGTCCGCCACAGCGGCTAACTGCTCGTCGGAGAGAGGCGTCGCGCTTGTTTCCCGAATGGCGGTGGTGGCTTCTCCGCTTTGAAAAGCCGCCAACTGCGCGGCGTCACTCAACCCTTGCTGCCGGTATTGGGCGACCAGGTCGGCTGTTGCTGCCGTCGCTTCCTGCACGGCCGTGACGGAATGCTGCGCGACGGCCGTTTCAATCAGGGCGGCATTGTGCGTCCCGGTGTAGTGAACCAACGTTTTGTGGGCTGCCTGACCGGCCAGCGATTGCGGCTCCGCCAGCCGCGCCAGGGTGTCGTGGATCACCTGGCGGCGGGCTTCCTGATATGGCTCTAAACGAATCACCGGTTCCAGGCGGTTGGCGCCAGTCTGCCCGGCATGAGGCGTCTCGTATTTATCTTCCTGACCATCACGATCCAGAACCTGTCCTGAGCGGCTCAACAGAGTTGAGCGGCTCAACGAAGTTGAGCTAGTCGAAGGATCCGGCGCCGCGCTGACGATATTGACATCCTGCGGCGCGGCCCTCTCTGTGTCTGCCGCGCTGCCCTCGCGCAGCCAATCGGGGATGGGGCCGTTGGTCGCTCTCTCAGATGAGGGGCTAATGGGCTGAACGGCCGTTTCCGGGCCGGTCAACGCTTGCGTCAACAGTTGGAGCGCCTGCTCCAGGCTGGCAAAACGGTTGAGCAGATCATGGTTGGTCAGCGGGTCCCGGCCGCCGCTGTCCGCAACGCCATTCTGCTGATTCCTAACCTGGGCGATCAGGTCACTGGCCTGGCCCCGGCTGAGGGTATCGGCTGCTTCCATACCTGACTGGCGCAGAGTGGCCAGTTGGCGCGGCGTCGCCGGTTCGTCCTGCCAAAAGCGGGTACTGTTGTTATCCACCGGTGGGGTGCTGCCGTATTGGCCTGGCACGGAACGGCCGTTTCCGTGACCGCCCTGCCCTGGCGTCACGCCGGTCAGGATAAGCGGTTCACCATCCCCATCAAAAACCGCATCACGATTGCCGGGCCGGCTGCCGCCAATCTGGTCAAACGCCGCCCTTAATGACGGCGACGTGCGCATCGCCAGCCAGGGGCTGGAACCAAAGCCGGACATGGAGGAACCGGCGCGCATGTAGTCGAGCATATCCGGCTCATGGGCCTGCACCTCCCCATCGCGGAAATTTCGAATCAAGGTACGGGCTTCATGGGCGTTTTCAATGACGCGGCGCACACTTTCTGACCGCCCCAGGGTATAACCGGCGATGGTCTTCAACTGGCGCACCCGGCCGTCGGTTTTCTCCGGGTCAGTGCCCAGATAAGCGCCGTTCTGGCTGCCATCTGCCCGTACCGCCGCGGCGGAAGCCAAAACCGCGCCACCGGCGGCGACCGTCGCCCCGCCGGTCAAAGCCGCGCCCGCTAGCGCCGCCGTGCCGACAACTGCCTGCCGCCCCATGCGCGCCAGCTCCATGCCGCCGGTCCCGCCGGTGAGCATTGCTCCGCCAAAGAGGTCAAAAGCGGCCGCGCCCAATTTCATAGCGCTTTTGATGCGCCACAAAATGACTATAAAGGTAATGATGCTGGCGCCAATGTAGAGGCCAATACCTTGCTGGGCGGCGGCCGCCAGCAGGCCAATCATCATGGACACAATAATGACGCTCATCAGCGTCTCGATGAGCAGGTTGATAAACTGTTTCAGGTACGCGCCCAAAAACGCCTGGGTATAGATGAAAAAGGCGAAGAGCATGGCGATAGGCACACCGGCATAGAGGAACATGGCTACGCCGGTCAGCGCCAGGCGCAGGAAATGTTCGGCAATGGCCGTGGGGATGGCCACCAGGGCAAAGAGCAGCCGTTCGATGCCCTGGCTGGCCAGCGCTTTGGCCAACTGCTGGTCGGCTTCGTCCGCCAGGTTGATGCTGGACGGGTCGCCAAAGGGAAAGAAGAGGGCCTCAAAGTCCACCGGGAATTCACTGCTGTCCAGTTCATCCAGGTTGGCCACCAGCATGAAGGCGGCCACCAGGTCAAAACTGCCGATGACGCCGTCGCTGTTGACATCGGGGATGGCCCCCGGCAGGCCGGTGTCCGTGCCGTTCATGCTGGTGTCGAAGATGTCACCGGCGGCGCCGTCAATGAGGGCCTGGTCAATGCCGGCGTTGAGGGATTGGCGTAAATCTTCCATCATGTCAATGACGACAATGGGTGAAGAAAAGAAAAAGAAGGCGATGAGGCCGTAGGTAAACAGTTTGCCGGGGTCTACCCAACGGCCGGTGGGCACGACGTTGTTCAGGGCATACCAGAAACCCAGGGCGGTCAGGGCCAGGATGAACATGCCGCCCAGCGGCGCAGACAGGGCGTTGGCCAGCAACTCGACAAAGTAGCCCACGTTATCCGTCACCCAGGTGTTGATACTCTCGGCGATGATGGCGATAGAAAGCGTCGCCCTGGCAATCGCCCAAAGGATTTGGGCCAAGACATATTGCAGGAAGTAAATGGCTTCCGCGAGGTAGCGACCGGGATCAAGCATGGGGAGTCTCCTCGTCCGTTGGTTGGGTGGTTTCGGCGTGCGGCTTCTGCTGTGGGCGTGACCGGCCCTTTCCTTTTGGCGCGTGCAGGACCGGCTTTGCACGGCGTCGCAGGAGGTGCAGGCCACCGCCAATCACCAGGCCGCCGCCGATAAACAGGATGAGACGCCAGGAGCTACCCGGTGTCGTGCGCACGGCCGTATCCGGGGCGCTGGTTGGCTGCGACGATGTGGGTGTTGCTTCGAGCGGCTCGTTATCTATCACCGGTAACGCCGGCATGGGCGCGATGCCGCCATGCAGCGCCTCGCCGGCCGGAATAATGGGCCAGGGCACGGCCGCTGCGGGGGCGGCATCAAAGTACACACGGCCGTCGTTGTGGAAGGTGAAGTGGTAAACAATGTCTTCCTCGCCCACCGTCAGTCCCAAACCGCGCAGGCCGCCTTCGGCTACCGCCAGGGCCGAGATGTCGTCCAGCGGCCGTGAAAACAACACCTGGTACAGGCCGCGCCCCACAGACCAGGTACAGACACCCTGGGCGTCGGTCGTGCAGGGCGGAAGTATGGGGTCGGCCTCCGGCAACCGTTCCAGGATAACGGTCTCCCCGGCAACGGCCGTGCCGTCACTGCCCCGCAGCCGGATGGTCAGATGCACCGCTCCGCTCGTCTGCCACACATCGGTCATACCCACCACCAGCGCCAGTAAAACAGGCAGCCAGGCCGCCCACCAGTTCCATTTCATACGTCCCATCCTCTGCTGCGTCATAAAGTGACCATTACCCATTGCCAATTGACCATTGACCATTGCCAATTGACCATTGCCAATTGACCATTCAATAAAGCTCCCGGTCTTTCCCATACCGCTGCCCGTTGTATGATTTGGTCACCCGCCGGACATAGGGGCTGCGCCGAGGCCAGAAGAAAAGGGTTAAGAGAAAAAACAGAAAGATGAGGAGAAGGAGGATCAGGAGTAACATGCTCACATCTCCTTTGTCACCGCGCGATGCCAGGCGACCAGGTCGGCCAGGCCGCCGCCGGTATCATCGCTAAAGGAATACCAGCCACGGCCGTCGGCCGTGAGGAGCAGCCCACCCTGCCCCAGAAAACGAATGTCGCCGTTACGTTCCACCTGCTCCGGCCCACCCAGGTGGCGGCGGGCATAGTCCAGACAGTTGTGGATACCGTCCAGGTGGTCGGGAGCGATGGCTGGCGCGGCCTTATGATGGCCCGGTGGTGGTGGGGACGGCCGTTCATCAAAGGTGCGGCTGAGGGCTGAGAGCCGCTGGTAATCGGCGGCGCTCAGTTGGGGAATATCCCCGTAACCGGTATCCGTCAGAAAACGGTAACGCTGACCAGTGGGATGACGGCCGCCGGCGGCCACCACCTGCCGCCCCTGCCCTAATGTTTCGATGAACTTGACCAGCCGTCTGCGGCCGTTGACCAAAACGAGGCGACCGGCCATTGTCTGGCCCGGAAAGGTCTCTTCGCTAAAGAAGTAGACATGGTAGCCGCGCGCGCTGGCCACGATGACCAAAGGCTGCCGGAAACGCTGCGCCACGCCCCACTGCCAGGTGGGGAAAATACGCTCGGCTTCTTCGTCAAAGTCGAAGACGATAAGGGCACAGCCGTCCCTCTGTAAGCCACAGCGAATACCCACATTATTTTGAGCTGGCCAACGGGTTATCTCATCTGGTGTATACACGGCCGTTTGCCAGCCTTTGTGTAACGGCCGTTTCAAGTCATCCCCTTCGCTTCCTAAAAGGACAGGATGCAGCCCCAAATCAATCAGTCGTAACGCTTTCTTATTCACCATAACCTCCTTTCACCTTGTCGCCTTGCCACGCTGCCACCTGGTCACGGATTCGGCCCTGGCCCGGCCCACAGCGCCGGGTCTACCAGGTTGCCGTTTTGGTACACAATCCAATGCAGGTGACTGCCGGTGCTGCATCCCGTGGATCCCATTTCCGCTACCATCTGCCCGGCGGCCACACTGCCCGATGTCACCAGGAAACTGCTGAGATGGCCGAAGTAATGGAGCGTGCCCTCGGCGGTGACACGTTGGTAGTTGCCCAAGCCTTCATGGGGTGGCTGCGAGCCGGGAATCTCAGAGCAATCCGGGCCGGTGCTGTTGGGGCCGGCATAGAGCATCACACCATCTACCGGTGACCAGATGAGGGTTCCCTGGCCATTGGCGATGTCTACGCCGTTGTGAAACCAGGGCCGTTCCGGCGGGCAGCCAAAACCGGCGCCATCAATGCCGGTGTACA
>CAADGU010000512.1 GCA_900696625.1 uncultured Chloroflexota bacterium
GCGCTAACGGCCGTGCAAGCCCTGGCGCTGGACAAACATTTTGCCCTGGAACAAACCACCCGCCACCGCGCCCACCTCTTCCCCAAATTTAACGGCGCGGGTGGCGTCTGGCGGCGCGCCTGCCTGGAAGACGCCGGCGGCTGGCAGGCAGACACCGTCTGTGAAGACCTCTGCCTCAGCACCCGCGCCCAACTCAAAGGCTGGCAGTTCCGCTTTCTACCCGATGTGGTTGTGCCCGCCGAACTGCCGCCAACGATGGCCGCCTACAAAATTCAGCAGGCGCGCTGGGGCAAAGGGGCCACCCAATGCCTGCGTAAATACGCCCGGCCTATCCTGACCGCACCCGGCCATTCCTGGGCGGCCCGTCTCTATGCGCTGCTGGCGATGCTGGCGTACACTGCCAATTTGCTGGTCATCCTGCTGCTGCTGCTGCAACTGCCGCTGATGTTGCAGGGGTACCAGCCGTCAGCCTGGGTGTGGTTGTTTACGCTCATGGGGTTGGGGCAGCCGCTGTTGTTTGGGCTGGCGCAGCCGCTGTTGCACCAGGACTGGCTGTGGCGGCTGCGCCATTTCCCGGCCATGTTCATCATCGCCATGGGCATGACAGCCGTGATGTCTCGCGCTGTTTTACAGGTGTGGTACGGCCGTGAACATCCCTTCGTCCGCACCCCCAAACGCGGCGCTCTCGCTGCGCCCTCTGCCGCCAGCGCCCCGTTTGACTGGATCGTCCTGGTGGAACTGGCGCTGGCCCTTTACTGCCTGGGCAGCCTGGTTGTGGCCATCAGCAAGGGACATTGGGGCGCTGTACCCTTCCTGGCAGCGGCCGTTTCAGGGTATGGCTATGTCGCCTGCCAGAGCTGCCAGGGTCTTCTACCGCCCCTTTTCCCCCGCCATCCCCGCCTCCTGAAAACCATAGAAAAGTAACGGCCGTCTGCCAAAACAGCCTATTACTTTCCCCCGACAGAGATTAAGAGATTGGGAGATTAGGAGATTGACAATCTCTTAATCTCCTAATCTCAGATGGGAAGTCATTTTTAAACGCTTACTTAGGGCAGCGCCGCCACTATCTGCGGGAAATTGGGCATGACGCCAATGCCGTCCAGCAAATGACCGTTGGCCGAGGGAGTGCCCTGTTTCAACAGGTGGCGCATCTGCCAGGGGGAGAGCGGTTGGCCACTGGGTCTGGCTTTGGCAATGCCTTGCAGGGCTACGGCCGTGCCCGCCACAATCGCCGCCGCGGCTGAGGTGCCATTAAAGCCACCGGTATACAGGTTGTTCGCCTGCGGATTGGCTGATTGTACGGCCGTTGTCGCCACCCCCGCGCCCAAGGCAAAACAATCCACCCGCCGGCCACGATTCGTCCCCGCCGTGGCCGTGTACTGCCCATTGGCAACATTGGCCGCCGCCACCAGCACCGCCCCGGAATCAGAATATGGCCCTGCCGGATTCCACACCTGCCTGCCCAGATTGTTCACGGCCGTGTCCAGCAAACGTCCCCCATTGCCGGCCGCCTCAACAACCACAATTTGCTCGGCCACCGCCTGGCGAATCAGCTGATGCATATGGTCATAATACTCAATAGGCAGTCCGCCATCCGTTTGCATTTCCAACAAAATCACATCCCCCGGCCCCAACTGGTGAATGGCGTGCCACAACGCATCATAGGGATTATATGTCTCCTGTGTCCGCCACAGTGACACCAGGTCAATATGGGCCACGCCAGGGGCAATACCCACCATGCCCACCTGGTTATCTACGGCGGCAATAATGCCCAACACGGCCGTGCCATGCGCCCAATATGCCTTATCCACACCCGACGCCAACGTAATACGGTTCAGCGGCAAATCCTCGTGATTGATAGCCAACCCCCACCCCTGCTCCAGGTCACACAATCGCACACCGGCGCCATGCCCACCCGGCTGCTGCCAGGCCACCGCCGCGTCTACGCCCACCGGGGCCCCATTCAGGTACGTCTGCAAATGCCGGTGAGGTTCGTTGGCCGCATTCACCAACGGCGGCGGCGGCACATAGCCAGACAACGTGGCATACTCCACAAACGCCCAGGCCGAAGCCAGCGTTCGCCGCAAAGATTCCGCCTCCGTACCCGGCGGGTAGGTCACGGCGAAGTAGTTCAGGAAATTGGGGGCCGCGGCTGCATAGTCGGGATCATACGCTTTGGCCCGCACCATATGCTCGCTTATCTCCTCCAGTGTGAGGGAACGGCATAACGGTGCAATGCTGATGCCCGGATAGGCCGCTGCCAACTCTTTCCAACCGGGCAGGTAGTGTTCAATCGGTTCGTCAGGAGGCACGGCCGTGTCGTCCATCAACTTCAATACCACCTGGCGAATTTCTTCCTGGGGTAACTCAGGATATTCCATTTCAACTAAATCAACATTTTTCTCACGCATGATAATCTCTCCCAACAAAAGGTTCGTAGTAGGCGATTCATCGCCTTCTGACGGCGATGAATCGCCTACTACGAACATGAGATCAATCCTCTATGGATAAGCCGTTGGTAACAAGGGCAATTCATCCGGCGGTGCGGTGGGCAGCAGCGACGGCTCGTCCATCTCGCCGGGCGACGGCAATATCGGCAGAATTTCATCCTCACACGGCGGCGTTTGGCAGGGTGGCGGCGCCGGTGGAATGGTTGGGGGTGGCGGTGAGACCAGCACTCTTTGACCTGGTGGCTGCGTCACCGTATAGCCGCTGCCCGGCGGTGTATAGAGCAGTTCACCCACATACAAAATATCATTCTCCCGGCAGTTGACGCGCATCAGTTCGGCCACCGTCGTGCCGCCGCGACGCGCCAGGCCAAACAAGGTATTCCCCGGCTGCACGGCCGTCAACACCCAGCCGTCCGGCTGCACAGGCGCACAGATAGCGGGCACGGCCGTATTGGTCACAACAGGCAGGGGCGTTAACGTAGGCGGCGTTGTGGGCAGGGATGGGGGCACGGCCGTTGCCGTTACCGTCGGCATTACTAATAAAACCGATAAACCCGGCGAAACCGCGTCCACGGCCGCTGCCGGCTCTACCTGAGGCCGGCAGGCGCCCAATACCAGCCCCAGACCCAATAAAACCAGGCACATCTTGATTCGCCATTTCCACATGATACACCTCTCTCTGCGCCGCAACGTCCTGGCATGAGATGGTTTGTTCACTGCCCAAGTTGCGTCAATTGCGGCACGCAATTTTCATCTTTCACCTGCTGCAAGAACCAGTCTGCCGGGTCTTGGGCCGCTGCTTGCACACAAAGCCGGTACGCGGCCAACGCCTGCGACAACAAGCGCGCTGTTTCGGCATCACCCGGCGGCAGGTCGGTGCGGCGGGCGCGCAGGGCGGCCTGGCTCTGATATAACGTACCCAGGCTGGCGTGAGCCAGTCCTTGATGGCGATAATCGTCAACGGCCGTCAGCGCCATCCCTTCCTGGAAAACGGCCAGCGCCTGCTGGTAATACCCCTCAGCCTGGCCGTACTGCTGCATCTCCTCGGCCACCACCGCCTGCAACAGGAGCATTGCCCCCAGCGCCAGGTGCGCTTTCACGGCCGTCTGGTCCGCCGATGCTGCCGGGGCCAGGGCAATGGCCTGTTGGTAAGCGGCCACCGCCTGGCTGATTTCGGCTTGCACGGCCGTGTATGTGGCCTGTACGGTAGATGAGGCCAACCCTTCGGCCTGTTTGTACGTCGCCAATTCGGCCCGCAGCCGTTCCGCTTTTTCACGGTGATAGTTGCCCAGGCCCACATAGGCACGGCCGTAATCGGGATTGAGCCGGAGCGCCAGTTGTAACGGCTCATACACCGCCGCTTCATCCACCTGACCATCCAGCCACAAGAAATAGGCTTCACGGCTAAGGAAAAGATAGAGAATCTCCTTGCCTTCGTCATCGCGCCAGTCTGGCAGCTGCTGCGCCGCCTGAAACTGGGACAGCGCCCGGTCAGGATACCCGGCAAATTCCCAGGCCAGCCCCAACGTAAACAGCGCCAACGCTTTGGTGCGGTCGCTCA
>CAADGU010000513.1 GCA_900696625.1 uncultured Chloroflexota bacterium
GGGGCCGCGCCGCCAAAGAGGATCATGGGGCTGCGCGCCTGGTAGGCATTGGCGACGGCCGTGACCGCATCTGTCACCCCTGGGCCGGCGGTGACAATGGCCGCGCCGATGTTGCGCGTCAGCCGGGCATAGGCGTCGGCGGCGTGCCCCGCCGCCTGTTCATGCCGGAAATCAATCACGGCAATGTTGTTATTCAAACAGCCTTCATACACAGGCGCAATATGCCCGCCGCACAGGGTATAGAGTGTGCCCACCCCCTGCGCCGCCAGCGCCCGCGCTACCAGTTCGCCGCCGTGTGTAAATTGCATCGTTTTTACCTCCTTATTCTCGTGATGCGTGATGCGTGATGCGTGAAAGCCTCACGGGTCACGCATCACGCATCACGAAATCCATCAAAAGCCGGTGGCGCATTATCGTGGTCATCAATTTCCCACGTTTTGCGCCAGAGGGAGTACGCGCCGTCAATTTTGATCGTCTCGCCACTGATGTAAGCAGCAGCAGGTGAAAGCAGGAAGACGATGGCGGCGGCCGTTTCGCTTTCCGTGCCCATTCGTTTATAAGGGATGTCTTTGATGACCAGCGGCAGGAACTCTTTTTTGACGTAGTCGGGGTATTTGTCCAGCCCGCTGGAATTGATGACACCCGGCGCAACGGCATTGATACGCACACCCGAACGCGCCCATTCGACGGCCAGCGTTTTGGTCAGGTTTTCCACCCCGGCGCGGGCAGCGGCGGAATGGGCCATGCCGGGGTAGCCGCGCCACTGGTCAATGAGCATGTTGACGATGACGCCGCCGTGCTGGTGCATTTGTTGGGTGTAGGCTTCGCGGCACATGAGGAAGGTGCCGGTGAGGTTGGTCTCAACAACGGCCGTGAACCCCTTCAAGGTGATCATCTCCGCCGGGCTGATGAATTGGCCGCCAGCATTGTTCACCAGCCCATGCACGGCCCCTCGTTCGGCCAATACCTGGGCAAACAGGTTTTGCACCTGGCTTTCCTCGCGGATGTTGCAGGGTACGGCCGTGACGCCGCCCCCGCTCTGGCTAATTTCCTGGCGCACGGTTTCCAGCTTGTCGGGGTCGCGCCCGGCAATGACCACATGCGCGCCCAGCGAAGCCAGTTCGTGGGCGGTGGCCCGGCCAATGCCGCTGCCACCGCCGGTGACGATGATGGTCTGCCCGGCAAATAAATCGGGGCGGAAGATGGAATGGTAGGTCATAGGAACTCGTAGGAAGAAGGAGAGTGGGAGATTGGGGGATTGGGAGATTGAATCTCCCAATCTCCAATCTCTTAATCTCTTGGTTGATCATCTCCAGGCAGCATTGTTTGCGCAGGTGGTGTTTCGTCTACGGCCGTTTTGCCTGTGGCTGCTGCTTCAATGATGGACACTTCCGCAGCCACTTCCTTCACTTCTCTTTTGAGCAGTCGGCGTGGTGCGCCCGGCTCAATTCTAATCTCGGCCAGTTTGAGGATGAAGCTGGATAACAGACCCAGGCCAATGACAATGTAAAGGGTGGTAAACAATTTGGTAAAGGGGTTCGTAGGGGAAAGGTCGCCGTAGCCAACAGTAGCCAGGGTAACGACCGTAAAATAGAAAGAATCTACCCACGACCACTGTTCAAATTCATGGTAAAACACCGTACCCAACAGAATAACAGCCAACACCGTCCAAAAAAGGCCGCGAAATTCCTTGTCTTGCCAACCGCCTCTGATCCGCCGCCAGGCCTGGACGGCAAAAAAGTAGAGCGCGATCATGGTTGTCCTTCCTGTAGCTGCTGTAGGATAGATGAGATGTTGGCGGGCTGCCAGCCGGGTGGTTTGAGCAGTTTGCCATCAGCGCGGCGGGGGCCGCCCAGCTTTTCCATGTTGGCGCGGTGGACTTCGGCGTAGACGGCGTCGGCATTGATGCCCAGGGTGGCAAAGGTGCCATAGACGACGTAGAGCAGGTCGGCCAGTTCGTGCGCCAGGGGGGCCAGGTCTACGGCCGTTTCCATCTCTCCATCCAACACGGCGAAGGCGCTGGCAAATGCGGCCATCACTTCCCGATACTCTTCCTGAATGAGGGTGCGCCGCAGCGACAGCGTGTCCGGGTGAGGGATGGTGGGGGCGGTCGGTGTGGCTTCTAATGCCGCGTGGAAGGTCACAATCTTTTCAAAATTCGTTTGGGGCATGAAAAACCTCGGTCATGAGTTGAGATAAGGGCATGTCGGCCAGAGACGGCAGGTGGTAATCGGCCAGGGAGAAGTCGAGCGCATGGGTCATGTTGTTGGGCACGGCCGTAACCCATACCCCCGCCGCCTTTGCTGCCTGCACGCCGTTGAGCGAATCTTCCAGCGCCAGCGCCCGCTTAGCCGCCACGCCCAGTTGCGCCAGGGCAAAATGGTACACCGCCGGGTCTGGTTTGGGGCAGTTGTCCACATCATCCCGGCAGGCCACCACCGCAAAATAGGGGGCAATGCCCAACCGCTGTAAATGGCCGTCCACCCAGTGGTGGGGCGAACTGGAAGCCAGACCAATGGGCAGTCCCATCGCCCGCGCCGCCTGCAAATAGGCCATGACGCCGGGCATAATCGTCTCCTGAGCCAGAAGCTCGCGGTCTCGTTGGCGGCGGTGTGGTTCAATGGTGGCCCGGTCTATGGGATGGCCGACGGCCGTTTCCAGGTAGGCGAAGGGGTCAAAGGTAGTGGTACCAATATGCTGCTGCCACACTGCCAGTGGGAAAGGGACGCCAAAGGGCAAAAATACCTCTTGCCAGGAGAGGTATTCGGTGAATTCGGTGTTGAGGATCAAACCATCAAAATCAAAAATGAGTGCGTCTATCATCGTCGCTGCCTACCGTATAGAATCAATCTGGCGGCTGATTATACCGCTTCACTCATCTGTTTCCCACCCTGCTGGTTCCACGCTTAGGGCGATTGCATACTCAATTCCCGGCGATTGAAATCGCGGCTACAAACAGCAAAGCCCACCTTCGTGGGCTGGTATTCACTGGGTTTTAGTCGGCGAAGGCCGACTTTGCCTTTTGTAGGTGCA
>CAADGU010000514.1 GCA_900696625.1 uncultured Chloroflexota bacterium
TAAGAGAAAATAGCATGGCCGGCCGTGCCCAACTGCCGCGCCATCTGGATGCGGGCGACGATTTCGTTGAAGTCGTTATAGTCAGCATTGATACCGGGCACGATGTAACGGCCGTTGGCATCCCCTTGAAAATTCTGCACTAATGTATACCAGCGTGCCTGGCCGTATGGCTGCCCATCCCATGTGGCGCCGCCATAAATCATCGGCGAAATGGCGTCAATATAACCACCGCCCACCCACGCTTTAGAATCCTGGTAATAATCGTGGTACCCTTCGGAAGCGCCCCAGCCCCAGTAATCTACATACACCGGCCAGACAGCGGCCGTTAACCAGAAGTTGGGTTTATCGGCAATCCCGTTATCGCCGTAGAGCAAATTGTAGAATTTACTCACCGTGCCGTTCACCTGCGCCCGCTGCCAATCCTGGTAGCTGCTATATCCGGCGGGCGGCGCGGAGAAACAGGGTACTCCCGCCGCGCCCGCGCTCACCGGGTCACAAGAGGTGGTGCGGTGGCCGTAACGAATGTGATCCAGGTGAATGCCGTCAATGTCATAACGCGCCACCAGATCGGCCGCCACCGAGAGGATGTGATTGTCAAAAAAGACGGAAGCTGGTGTGGCCCGCCAGTAAGAACTGCAATGTACCTGACCCGTGGTGGTCCATTGCAGGCCATTGGGTTTGCCGCTGGTCGTGCCGTGCTGGTTGACCAGTTGCCAATACAAAGGCAGCGGCGTGATGCTGGAACTGGGCGGGGTGGTGCAGTTATCCCACACCGGGTAGACATTAAGGTAGGCATGTACCTGGATGTTTTGGGCGTGGGCGCGCTCAATCATGTAAGCCAGCGGGTCCCAATAGGGATTGGGGGGCACACCTAACCCCTGGGCGCTGACGCGGTAGGCCCAGGGTTCAAGGGGCGAATCGTAGTAGGCATCGGCGGCGCCGCGCACCTGGAAGAAGATGGCGTTGAACCCGGCATAGGCGGCATTGTTGACGATCTCGTCAATTTTGGCCGGGTTGGCGGGATTGATGTAATTGGTCCAGTCAAAGCGCGTCACCCACAGGCCGCGCATTTCTACCATTTGGCTGGGTGGGGTAGCGGTGGGAGTCGGTGTGGGTGTGGGTGTGGGGGTGAAGGTGGGCGTGGGCAGCGGGCGCATGACCAGGGGTAGATAAGTGGGAGGCGATGGTTCCTGGGCGAGTACGGCCGTGAACAATCCCCCCAAAATGAGGAGCAATAGAAGGATGGCCGTTCGTTGGGTTTTCATATTGGGTAATTGGGTAATTGAGTAAATGGGTAATTACAAAATTACCCATTTACTTAATTACCCCCCTTGATCCAGATATTGCAGCGCCAACTGCACCCGTTCGTCCACCGTTTTGGCTTCGCGGGGGAGGCGCTGCAAGGCGGATTGGGCTTCGACGATGCTGAAGCCGAGGCCGGTGAGGAAATCAATCACATCCGCGTCCACATCACTGACAAAGGGCACGGCCGTGCCCGTCTGTGTCATGTCAAGTTTGTCCCGTAGTTGGAACATGATCCGTTCGGCCGTCTTTTTGCCAATACCGGGGACGCGCTGGAGGACGGCCGTTTCCTCCCGCAGTATCGCGCTTTTCAACAGTTCCGGGCTGAGCGTGGACAAAATGGAGAGCGCTACCTTTGGCCCGACGCCGCTTACCCCCAGCAGCACTTCAAACAACTGCAAATCATCCGTCGTTTCAAAGCCGTAGAGCGCCAACTCCTGCTCGCGCACAATCAGGTGCGTGTGCAGATGAATGGCCCGGCCCACGCCGCCCACATCCTCCAACACCGTGCGTGGCACAAACACCCGCACGCCAACCCCGCCCACAGCGATGATGAGGGCGGCGGGTTCAATTCGTTGGATGGAACCGGAAATGGATGCGATCATAAGGTAATTGGGTAATTGGGTAATTGGGTAATTACCCAATTACTCATACAGACTCTCAAACCGTTGATAATGATAATGCGTAATGGCCACTGCCAGGCCGTCGGCGGCGTCGTCGGGGCGGGGCGTCTCTGCCAGGTCGAGCAGGTTGCGCACCATGAGCTGCACCTGTTTTTTGTCCGCCTTGCCGTAGCCAGTGACGGCATCTTTGATTTTGGGCGGGGAGTATTCGGCGATGGATAACCCGGCATTGGCCAGGGTCAGCAGCAACACCCCCCGCGCCTGGCCGACGGTAATGGCGGTGGTGATGTTACGGCCAAAGAACACTTCTTCCACACCGGCCGTATCGGGCCGGTACTCGTCAATCAACTCTTGCAACTGACGCTGGATGGTTTGCAGGCGGTGGGGCATAGGATCGTCTGGGTAAGTGGTAATGACGCCGTAGGTCACGGCCGTGAATTGCCCCTCGATCACATCAATAATCCCATATCCCGTCGTTGCCGTCCCCGGGTCCAGTCCAATAATTCTCATTCATAGGGAATTATGAATTATGAATTATGAATAAAGAGCCTCTTTCATAATTCCTAATTCATAATTTCTTAGGCTGCTTCCAGGGCGGCCATCGTTTCGTCGCTCATGTCGAGGGCGGAGTAGACGTTTTGCACGTCGTCCAGGTCTTCCAGCGCTTCCACGCACTTCATCACCTGCATGGACTCGCTGAGCGACAGCCCCAACGGATTATTGGGGTCATAAATCATGGTGGCTTCCGTCAGGTTATAACCGCTCTTTTGCAAATGGTTGCGCACACTCTGGAACTGCTCCAACTCCACGTAAATTTCGGCCACGCCATCTGCAAACTGCACATCTTCCGCCCCCATTTCGGCGGCGGCCATAAACAGTTCGTCCTGGTCAAATTTGCCTTCTACGGCAATGTACCCTTTACGGGTGAACTGCCAGGAGACGGAACCGGCTTCGGCCATGCTGCCGCCATTTTTGCCCATCGCATGGCGAATATCGGCGACGGCGCGGTTGCGATTGTCGGTGACGGTTTCAATGAGGATGCCCACGCCGTGCGGCCCATACGCTTCATACATTACCGTTTCCAACTGTCCGCCTTCCAGTTCGCCGGTGCCTCGTTTGATGGCCCGTTCGATGTTGTCTTTGGGCATGTTGTCTGCTTTGGCCTTGTCTATGGCCAGGGCCAGGGCATTGTTAAAGTTGGGGTCGCCGCCGCCTTCGCGGGCGGCAATGGTGATGTCTTTTGCCAGCCGGGTGAAAATCTTGCCCCGCTTTTTATCGGTGGCGGCTTTTTTGTGTTTAATGGTTGCCCATTTTGAATGACCAGACATTGTTGATCTCCTGTTTTGGTGGGCGTCGTCCGGTAATCCGTAATCCGTAATCGGTAATCCGTAATCGGTGAATTGTCAGGTAGCCCACGTTTTCGTTAATTTGCGAAGGAGGATTATATCACAGTCAAGGTTTGGGGGAACGAGCACGGCCGTACCCCTTCCCCCTCTTTCTCGCCACTTTCTTATCTGGCACGGGGGGTGTCCCAATGGGAGGCTGAAATTTCTCGATTTCCTGCTGCAACGCGCGCAGCTTTTTGAAGGTGAGCAGTTGCGGGTAGGCGCGGGTCATCTGGCGGTAAGTGGTGTGCCACAGTTGGAAGTCAGCGCGACGGCCGTAACGCGCCATGCTGCCTTCTTTGCGAAACTGCCAGGGTTTGAAGCCGGTGTAATGAATGCCCCACAACACAGATGGGTCGGGGTAGCCATTCAAGCTGTGAAAGCGCAAATCCACATTCGTCCACCGGCCTGACCAGCACAGCGTCAGATATTGCATCTCCGGCCATTCAAACTGGTTACTCACCCTGTCGCGGATTTCCGGCCGTTCCAAATCCTGCAAAATCGCCCGAAACTCCGCCAGCGATGGTTCAATGACCAGCAGCGAACTGATGACGCCCATGTTGGTGGGGTCGGCCGCTACCCGGTCGGTGATGGTTTTAGGGATGGGCTGCCCGTGTGGGCAATCGGCGTAAATATGATGCCAGTTCCATGTGCCATCCTGCGCCACGCTGTCAGGGATAATAAAGTTGCCATCCGCGCCCCATTCCATGACGTGTGTTTTGCGTTCGTTGATCGTTCCCGCAGGCGGGGGCAGATTGAAAAGCTGGTCGTACCGTTTCAGCGGCAGCAGGTCGGCGTCCAGCAGGCAAATTTTGTCATAGCACAGCCCCAGGTCGCCATCGGCCCCCAGGCGCAGGGCGTGGAGTTTGGTAAAGACGAGGGGGAGATACGGCCGTGACCCCGCCAGTTTATGCGGCATGACAATCGGCTCTACTTCCAACACATGGTCATACAATAGCGCCAGCGCCTTGCGCGCCGTGCCGGTAATCTCCGGCGTCACCAGGCAAATGATGTCCGCCTGCGTTTTCTGCCGCCGCAGCCCATATGCCAGCAGCAACACCGCCGGCAGGTAGCTGTCATTGAGGGTGAAGAGGGTGACAAATGCAAAACGGGATTGGTCGGACGGCCGTTTCATCTCTTGTGGCATTGAGAAACGCTGTCCATCCATAGTCGCATCAGGCAAACGCAAAGGTGAGAAACAGGTGATGCAATTGTATGGGCGTGTTATCAACTCTGGCGTGATGGGAATAGTACCTGTCTTGGAAGTTCTCTACAGGAGATGTTATTTGCAAATGGTTTGATGCATCTAGTGCTAGATTTTTGCGAATATTCCCCATACTCTGATTGATGTCCGTGACGATATTCGCCACGTCACCTGCCACAACATATGCCAGAATCCCGGCATCAGCCACATTCGCAGCATATTCATTTCGGATAAAACGATAAATCGCTTCGTGGATATACTCTGTATTTAATTTTCTATAACTACCAGTTATGCATTTATCTCCCACCCGTTTGGCTTCCCATGCAAAATGAACAGTGTGATGGTCTCTCTCCCAAATGTCATAAACCAGCAAATCAATCTCTTTTGCTTCTATAGTTGCTTGCTTGCCAGCAAGCATTTGACTTGTGTGTGTTTTTGCGCGTACCCAAATACGGATTGGCAGATCATGATCAAAGGCTAATGGATGTAAATACTTATAGCCAAGGTTCAGGGTAAACGTGTTTTCTTTCCAGTTCCGCCTTACTACACAATCCTGGTACATCAACTGATACGCCTGAATGGTTAATTTAATGACGCATTGCACAAAATCTTCCCAGCTTAACTGGGTAAACTGCTGAAAGTCACCGGCACTGGATACGGCAGAGTGGTGTAACTGGCTCAAAATTTTCCCTCTAAAATAACGAAACCTCAGCTAAAAAAGCGTCCGCGTCGGTACGCGCCTGCGACTGGGTCCAAAAACGTTGTTCACTGGGCCGCACTAACGACATTTGTTCCCCCTCATAAATACGCACATGCCGCCGCATATACAGGGAAGGTGTCTTTTGTTCTATCAAAAACCTATCCAATTCACGCAGCTTTTGGCGCATGGCGTCCGACTCTGACACAATGTGTGGTGGTTGTGCTTCATCCAGATTAACCAGATCAAAAGTAACAACCGTCAGTGGCGCTCCATTTTTATAAACGGTAGCATTCAATGTTTTGTTTTTGAGACGAAGCATGGATGTAGCCGTGCGGATAAATACATCGGCATAAGTTGTGAGCATAGGAACATCTGGCTTTCTAACCGCTTTTGTGCCGTTGGGCTTTCTTCTTTTACTCTTGGCCCACTCAAAAAATGCCACCCCATAATTCAGCATGTCCTCTACTAATTGCCGTTCAATCGGATGAAGTCCATACAATTCATATACTAACTGCTCTATTTTTGTTTCATACTCCTGCTGACGTCGTTCTTTATCCGGGGATCCAAGAATGTTATTTTCATCAAACAACATCTTCATTTGTCCCAGATAGTGCAGGATTTCTTGTAAGTGCGTATTTTCCTGCTCCGGCACTAAAAAAGGCATGCTTTCGTATTCTTGCTGGAGAATGCTTTTTCGCTCTATTGCCCAACGAGTTGATGTCAAAAAATGATAATACTTAGCAAGTGGTGAATTAATATTTGCAACCAACCAGAGAAGTAGCCATTCGTTATCCTCATTTGGATTGGCAACAACGCCTGATATAGCCGCTTGGTAGGCTATATCAACGGGACTAAAAGTAGCAGAACAATCACTTTGTCGGATTAGTATTAAAGGGGCTTTGAAATTTGCGGATGTACATCGTCGGTAAAATTCTTGCTCTTTAATTACCTGAAAGCGGGTTGAATCTATCCAATATGGACGCAATTCATTTGTGGGGATCATCTCTCTACCAGTCAACCATGAAGCCGGTTTTTTTTCTCCAACGCCTCCAGGTTCGTAGCCCTTGGCTACTTTCCAATCAAACTTTTGAGCAATTTGGCCGAGGCTAGAACTGTGCGTCAATCTCTCAATTAAAGCAGCATCACGAGGGGTACCCCATTGGGCAATTTTCCAGAGGTGGGGGACATCGAGGAGGTGTTGGCGATCCAGGAATTTTATGTCGGCTGTGTCCAGTACAATTGCTTTCAGGTGCTGTGATAATGAGGATGGTTTGGGAACGCCGTAGATGAGTTTTTGGGCGAAATCCGGGGTTTGTGGCGTATAGAAAAAGGCGGCAGCGGGACTGATGGCTTTGGGAAATAATTCGTAAACAATTGCCGCGAAATTGACGACAGCACGCACATGATAACGGAGGAAAAATTGGTCGCGGAAGGTTTTATGCGTGTCGCTGGTGACTAAAATTGTGCTTTTGACCGGCGCTAATAGGGCAATTTCACCCGTTTCATGGCAAAATTCGGGAACACGCAGCATGAACGCTGGCGCAGCTTGTTTCCCGCCCACCGTATGCTCATGCTCTTTCAACCATTGCTGCGCCGGAGGCGTTAGGGTGCCTTTGCCCCAGGGCATATTGCCAACAATGCGGTCAAAGCGATGTTGGGCAAAATGTGCATCAATTTCTGGAGCAAAAAAGTCAGTCCCCACCAGGTTTTGGGCATGTAAGATCGGAAAGCGAAAGGATTCATGCCGTACCTGTTCGTTTGTTAAATGGTTGAGAATTTCCAGATAAAGACTGAAAGCGGCAATGCGTACTGCCTCTTCATTTTTATCTACACCAAAGATATTCTGGCGCAGGATTTGCACCAGGTCGGCCGCCGTTGGTTGTCCATTTTGCCTGGACCAGGCTTGAATGAGACGGCGGTAGGCGCCAACCAGGAATATGCCAGAGCCACAAGTCGGATCCAATACGGTCATCTCCGGGCACACGACCTCGTCTCCCATTGTCTCTTCTAGCATAAAATCAACGAGAGGTAACGGCGTATAGTATGCGCCAGAAGAACGTTGTTCACTCTCACCTATGAAGGTGTCGTAAATGTGACTGATCAATTCGATGGGGATGAACTCAAAGTTATAGGGCCAAAGACTTAGCTGTCCTGTTTCCAGATTTGTCTGGTTGAGAAATTCTAGCAAAATATTGAGATGATGATCGGCAACTATTTTTTCTGCATCTTCTACAGGAAACAAATCACCGTTGAAACGGTCGCTTAACTGCTCAAAAAGTGAATAGGTGGTGGCACGGCCGTACCCCAATGTCTCACGATAGTTACCCGCCTTCCTTTCTGTCATTTGCCGCATCCACACATCATCCAAAATGCCCCGATCTTCCAGGTAACAAATGAAAATAGAACGGCCTAATAATGTGTACGCCAGATGGTTTGTTAAGCCATTTTCAGTTAGCAGCTGCCGGGCGTGTTTCATATTGGCAACCAATGTCAGGTCCGCCCGTGTTTGATAGTTTATTTTGCGGGCTTCGGCCTCATTCCAAAAAGCCCCCGTCTCCAAATAAATACGATGGTAATAGGCTTCAACCAGGTTTTGTCTGATTGCCTGTTGTGCAGATAGATAATCTGTCAGTGCCGTTAAATGTTGTAATAGCTTGGGTTCTTCCTCTGGCCCAGGCGGTATATCATAACCACTGTAAATGCGAATTTCGTGAGGCAGGGTCACAAATAAGAGCGGCGCTTTGCTCTGGCTCCACACGTTTTTGTGCAATTTCCTGATCTCGTCTAAATTGAGTTCGCTGAAGCGGCTGAAATAAGCCAGGGGTTGATGTTCGAGGAATAAGGCAGCGTGAATGTGCGGAATGGCACGGCCGTTTGCCCAAGGTATAGTACCTGCTTCCGTAAGAAAGCCTGGCGTCCCAGCATAACCAAGCTCGTCAAATAAAATTTGCTCTATCTCGCTGGCAATCACCTGCTACCTCCTGATGGACAGTAGGAAAATCACATACACTTCACATAAGATCAGAGCCATTATAGCACTTTTGTTCTCTTGTCGCAAAGGTTTTTTGTGATTACCCCATTACCTTTTGCGGTGCTTCACCCGGAAACATCGTCGCCATCAATTCCGGCGCGTACTGTTCGGCCATGTCGCTGCTGAGGCCGCGCAGGTAGCAGATTTTGCTATACAGTTCGCCGCTGCGGCGCAGGCGGCGGGCCTGGGTTTCCGGGTCCAGTTCAATCAGGCCAAAACGCTGCGTCCAGCCGCGATCCCATTCAAAATTGTCTATCAGGCTCCAGTGGTAGTAACCCATCACCGGGTAACAAAAGCTGACGGCGCGCCAGATTTCGCGTAGATGGGTGAGGA
>CAADGU010000515.1 GCA_900696625.1 uncultured Chloroflexota bacterium
CCTGGCCCCAGCGGGCCCCAGGCGGCACCCCCCGGGCGGGCATTTGTGTCATTTTCCGAGAAGGGGGGGGGGGGGGTACCCACCACCGTCTATCCTCTGGACAGCGATAATGACATGCCTTTGCTGTCCCAAGCCGTACCCCTCTATAGCCAGCCAGACCCGCCCCGCTGCCAGACCGACGCCATCTCCGCTTCCCCCAATGGCGCTGCCCTCCTGCTGCAATACAATTGTGAAGATACCCTCTTTGCCCTGCTGCTTGACCTGAATAATCCCGATGCCGCTCTCCTGTTAAGCCAGGGTTACTTTATGAACTGGTCGCCGGATGGGGCGTGGCTGCTCTTGCGCGACGTCGAAACGGGCCAGGTATGGCTTATCCCCATTAACGGCGGCGAATGGCAGCCGCTTGATCTGCCCGCCGGTACCTATGACGCAGTCTTTGCCCCAGACGGCCAGCGTGTGTTATATGCGGCTTCGGCCGGCCTGGGTTTTGGCAGCGAGATGGGCGTTTTGAACCTGGCCGATGGCCGCCTGACGCCCTGGCAAACGTTTCCCGACCAGCTGGTGGCCCATGCCGCCTGGTCGCCGGATGGTAATTTCCTGGCTTATGTGCTGCTGCCGGACACCAACATCCCGTTTGTCATCGGTGAATTGTGGCTGGCTGAACCGGCCAGCGGCAAGCAGCTAACCCTGTTGGCCGAAGTGGACGCCGGGCATGGCTACGCGCCGGTTTGGTCGCCGGACAGCGCCAGACTGGTCTACGTGCATCGGGAAAACCCGGATGACATTCAAGCAGACCTTGAGCCGCTGGCCTTGCGCAGCAATCTGTATCAGGTAGACGTGTATGCCGGTGCGGTAACGCCCATTACCCAATTTGCGGACAGCCTGGTCTATGACGCTGTCTGGTCACTGGATGGGCGGCTGGCTTTCACCGCCGACGATGCCGTCTGGATGTGGGCGCCATCAGAGGCGCCCGTTCAAGCCAGCCCACCCGGAATTTACCGCCACCCTGCCTGGGTATCAGCCCCTATCCCGTAACCCGTTTGTAGTAGGCACTTCAGTGCCTCTTAATGGCGATGAATCGCCTACTACGAACCAGAGGAGGTTCATATGAAACCACAACACCTGTTCATAAACCTGTGTTACCTGGGGTGGCTATTGTTAATAAGCGGCTGCACCCCCACACCGGAAACAGCCGCCACAGCACCCCCCACTCGCGCCGCGAGCGTGGCTACAACGCCCGCCCCGGTTATCTCGCCTATTCCTGACACGCCGCTCTTACCACCATCTTCTACACCCATACCCACTCCGCTCCCGACCCTTTCGCTGGCCGAATTGGGGGCAACATACACCGCCCAGGCCGCCGCTTACACTCCCCCACCCACCCCAAGGCCCACCTCTACCTTCACGCCCAGGCCTACTTTCACCCCTATTCCTGGCCCGGTCTGGCCTATCCTTTTCGCTGGTGGGCCATGTGTAGCCGGGTATTCCATTTGCGATCAGGACGCTGTACACGAGTGGGGCTGGTTCCAGATTTACAGTGATGGTTCTGGCTTAAGGCCGGTACCCCAGCTTAACATTCATCCTGAATTCCAGATCCAGTCTATTCGGTTCTCACCCGATGAGACAAAAACGGCTTACTGGACCTGGTCAGAGCAGGGATACCGGCTATTCCTGGCCGACCTGGACAACAACAATCCACTGGAACTGGTAACCACCCCCTTTGAGCGATCGGCTTTACTAGGTGGGTTTGATTTTATGCCGGAAACAGATTGCCTGGTGCTGTATTGGCGATTTGACATCAACCAATCACGGGAGGTTGAGAAAGTTTCCGTGGAACAGGTGTGCCCTGACCGGATGGAACCGCAGGTACTGGACATAATCGAGTTTCCCGATTTATGGCCCCGTTTTGCTCATCGTTATCTATTGTCTCCTCAAGGAGATGCGCTTCTGGTTGCTGGCCTTGATCGCGACTACAACACATACCTGTACATCCAGGAGCTAGGAGTACCCACACCGCCCCTTTTACTTTTCTCGTCGGAGGATGAGCTCGTTCGTATTTCACCCGTGCGCTGGCATCCAGCCGGGCAGTCCATTGAGTTTATTCTAAATAGCTATGACTCCCAGGCCTATGACAAGGCAACCATTACCCATTACGTCATCAGCCGTGATGGGCAGAACGTGGAAACCTTCCTGATATTGCAAGATGCTCCCTTCGGTTTATGCTGTGGCTGGTCTCCAGACGGCCGTGAAATTGTGATTACTCTTGGGAATAGGCCACCAGAGGAGACTGGCATCTACGTATTCAATCTAGAGGACGCCACCTGGCGCCAGATATTACAAGGCTTCTATGATGTGCGACCCCCTATTTGGAGCCCAGAGTTGCCTTAAATCTAATATGGAGAAAAGACCATGATAACCTTACCCCGAAAAAATATTTTGTTTTGCCTCTCCATTTTCTTTGTTCTTCTTATTGGTCTGCATTTTGTGGTCAAAGTCCCTGTAGCGCAGGCACAAATTACCGGACTCCTTACACCACCTTACTTTGGCACCAAATATATCTCTGGTGTATTTGATCATCAATATCCGACCCGTTATACCAGTCTGACGCCGTCGGACGTTACTGGAAGCGTCATAAACCGGGATGGCTTTACGTATACAACGGGTGATTGTTCCAAGTATAGTGGTCACGCCGGAATTGATTATGGCATGATCTATGACTACGTACTGTCAACGCACAATGGTCAAGTTGTGACCGCGGACTGGCAGCGGCCATCAGATCGCCGTTATGGTTTGGGGCTGATGGTAGAATTACAAATCTCTTATCTTGGAAGCACATACAAGACACGTTACGGTCACCTTAGCGCCCTAATGGTGCAAAACAATCAGCTTGTCACGCAAGGCAAAGTCATTGCTATCAGTGGTAACACAGGTAAGACTGATGGCCCGCATCTGCACTTTGAGGTGCGAAAATGGCATGAACCTCCAGAATTACCCGGAGGAGATTTTTATCCAGTGAATCCATATGGATGGGAAAGTATCAATCCAGATAGGCCAGATGATCCTTGGGAAATTGCAGGTCGGCCGGCAAGTGTAAATTTGTGGCAAAACCGCCCCAGTCTATCATCCGCAAAATGCACATATCTTTCAGGCACACCGCTAACGCCTGGGAACGATCCCCCTTTGAACCCAGATCTAACCAACCCCATGCATCGGGTGATTGATGATAGCGATACCGATCGTTTTGTTCAGTTTGGCCCTTCCTGGCAGACGGTAAACAATTGTGGCAGCCAGGGGCAGTGTTATGGCGGTACATACCGCTGGCGTGTGCGTGCCAGCGGCGACACCTACAACAGCGCTTATGCACAATGGAGGCCGCGTGTCCATGACCTGGTGGTGGGAACATATGACGTTTACGCCTACATTCCCAACCAACACGCCAATACAGTGCTGGCTTTCTACCGGATTTACCACAATAACAAGGTGCATTGGGCCGGTATTGACCAGAGCCGGTTTAACAAACCAGGCTATTCGCGTACCTGGGCTTACCTGGGGCGGTATGACTTTGACGATGGGCTGAACTTGCTTCAAGCACAACAAATTGTCATTTACCACGATGGCGATGTGGCCCAGGAAATGGCCGCTGATGCGGTGGCGCTGGTGCTGGCTGACGGCCCGCCAGACCTGAACCTGCCCATTGCCCTGGGTTCTGACGATGCGGGGCCATACCCAGATTACAATTGTAACTATGGCGAGTCCTGGCAGGAAATATACCTGGGACGTTGTTATACTGGTGCAGAAGTTGTGAGCGGCTTCCGGTTTAGCAATGTAAACATTCCGCAAGGCGCGGTTATTTCCCGGGCGCATATTCACTTCACCATAGATGGAGGCCCGCCCATAGACCCGGAAATCGATCCGCTGCTCTTACGATTTTATGGCGATGCACTCACGGCCTCGCCCACATTTACCCAGACCAACCGGCCAGAAGACCGTTCACTGACCGTTGCCTGGCGCCGCTGGTACATACCCGGTACAGACCCATGGGTAAATGAACCTGGACAGCCACCCCAGATCCGTTACAGTCCAAATTTGGCGTCTATAGCCCAAGAAATTGTGAATGACGCGGAATGGGAACCAGGCAGTTCTGCACTAACCTTTATTGTCAAACCGCAACCGGGTTTCAGCGGCACAGACCACCGGCGGGTGATGGCCTATGAAAGACCTGGCGCACCGCCCGGCACATACGCGGCGCGGCTGCTGGTCTGGTTTGATGAATAAATCTGCTGAACATTCCGCGAAGTGACTGGCAGCCAAGCGCCAGGCAAGGGGCAAAACCAATATGGGGGCAGGTGGGACGCACTGCAAAAGTGCGTCCCACCTTGCTGGCTCACATATACTCCTCAAACTTGCCCGTAATCATATACCCCACCCACTCACAAATGTTCCCCACCCGGTCGGCGGAACGTTCCAGATTATGGTTGGCCCAGCCCAGCCGGTTGATGTCTTCATAAGACGTCAGATTGTGCATAAACGCTTCCGTCATCTTTTTGAGTGCTTTATTGAACAACTCATCCACAATATCATCTTCGGCCGGAATGGCTCGCGCTAACGCATCGTCCCGGTTGATAAAGGCATCCAGCGCCCGGTGCAACATAGAGCCGGTTTTGGCCGCCATTTCCGGGAACTCGGCCATCAACTCAGGTGGGATGGGGTCGCTGTTCATCATCAGGCTGATACGGCCGATCCCTTTGGCATAGTCGTGAATGCGCTCCAACTCGTTGGCGATGTTCATTACGGCGGCGATCAGGCGTAAATCTTTGGCTGTCGGCTGTTGGGTGGCAATCAGCGTCAGCGCCTCCATATTCAGCGTCAACTGCCGCTGATTGATCCAGTGGTCGGCTTCAATCACCCGCTGTGAACGTTTCAGGTCACGCGCACGCAGGGCGTCTACGGCCGTGACCAGATTCTCCTCCACCTCGCTGCCCATGCGCAAAATCTCATCCTGCAAATGTCGCAAATCTCGATCAAAATGCTCTCGTACTATCATCGTCTTCCTCAATGGAGTAATTGGGTAATTGAGTAATTACTCAATTACCCAATTACCCAGCTGCTTCTTTTTTACCCAAACCGCCCCGTAATATACTGCTCCGTCAATTCATTTTTGGGATTCGTAAACAGTTCGTTCGTCTCGTTATACTCTTCCAGATAGCCGGCCCGGTCTTCGTCCATGTTGAAAAAGGCGGTGTAATCAGAAGCGCGCGCCGCCTGCTGCATGTTGTGGGTGACGATGATGATGGTATAGCTCTTCTTGAGTTCTTGAATCAATTCCTCAATTTTTAACGTTGCCACCGGGTCTAGCGCCGAGGTGGGTTCGTCCATCAGGATGATCTCCGGCTTCACGGCGATGGTGCGGGCAATGCACAACCGCTGCTGCTGCCCGCCGGAGAGGGAATAACCACTCTGGTCCAGTTTATCTTTCACCTCGTCCCATAACGCTGCCTGGCGCAGCGCGCTTTCCACCAGATCATCCATATTCCCTTTGAAGCCGTTGACACGCGCGCCCCAGGCCACATTTTCATAAATGCTTTTGGGGAAGGGGTTCGGTTTTTGGAATACCATGCCGATGTGGCGGCGCACTTCCACCGGGTCTACACTGGCGTCATAAATGTTGTGGTTGTGATACAGCACCTCGCCTTCCACACGGGCGGTGGCTACCAGGTCATTCATGCGGTTAAAGGAGCGCAGCACGGTGCTTTTACCGCAGCCAGATGGCCCAATGAGGGCACTGATCTGGTGCGAGGGGAATTGCAGGGTGATGTCCTTCACGGCGCGGAAATTGCCATAATACACGTGCATATTGTTGGCTTGGATGGCGATATGTCCGTTAGAGTGGACTGTGTTGGTCATAGTACCTCTGGGAAGAGGTAATTGAGTAATTGGGTAATTGGGTAATTACTCAATTACTCAATTACCCAATTACATTCTTACCGAATAGCGATTCCGCAAAAACACGGCCGTCGCATTCAACGCCAGCAACATCGCCAGTAAGACCAAAATAGCGGCGGCGGCAATGTTGCGGAATTCAGCCTGGGGCCGGGATGTCCATTGATAAATCTGGATGGGTAGGGTGGTGAATTTAGAAAACGGCCCGGACGGGTCCAGGGCGATAAAGGTCGAAGCGCCCACCACCACCAGCGGCGCCGTCTCGCCAATGGCGCGGGAGACGGCCAGGATGGTGCCGGTGAGAATGCCGGGCAGCGCCACGGGCAAGACGTGGTGCCATGTGGTCTGCCATTTGGTAGCGCCCAGCGCCAGCCCGGCCTGCCGCAGCGAATTGGGCACTGCCCGCAGCGCCTCCTGGGCATTGATGATCAGCAGCGGCAAGATGAGCAGCCCTAGGGTGAGACCGGCGGAGAGGATGGTACGGCCGTTGGCCGTCGTCGGGTCCGCCACTGCCCCAAAAGCGGCCCCGCTGGTAAACGATTCCATGGCTCGCACAAAAATAGCCAGCCCCAGCATACCATAGATAATGGAGGGTACCCCGGCCAGATTGTTGATATTCGTTTGCAGCAGCCGGTTCAGCCGGTTATCGGCGGCATACTCTTCCAAATAAATGGCCGCGCCTACCCCCACCGGGAAGGAAAAGGCAATGGTGACGGCAATCACAAACAGCGAGCCGAGAATGGCCGTGCGCACCCCGGCCAGTTCTGGCGTACTGGATTGGGCATTGGTCACAAAATCCCGGTTAACCCAGGCGCGAAATTCCAGGTTGCCATTGGGGTAACTTTCAGCGGCTTCAGCCTGAATGGCGCGCCGGTTTAAGACGCTGTTGAGCAGCGTATAGGTTTTCACCACGTCTGGTTTCACCACTTCCGCCATCAGCAGGTCATAGATGTTATCCTGGCTGCGTACCGGGGCAGTACAGCCGGTGGGCCGGGCAGCGGCCGGTTGGGCGCACACCTCGTTCCATAAATCCGGCGCTTCGAAAAGCAGGGCGTTCTCAAAAAAACGTTGTTCCCGCTCCAGGGCGCGGCCGCGGCCAACGGTAATGTTGGCCGCCAGCAGACGCGCCAGCTCTTCTTTGGAGAGATCAGATAAGTGGGCGTCATAAACCGCATCGGTGAAAAAGTCCAGCGTGCCGCTGTCCGCGCCGGGGATGAAGCGATAGATAGGTTCATCCGGCCAGGCCGGGTTCACATCCGCCCATGTTTCGGCTGTGGTAAATACCTTCTGCAATTCTGCCTGAGACAGGTTGGTCAGGAAGCTGTTTTCGGCGTTAGCTACCACGGCCAGTGCGTCTGTGCCCACGCGGAATTCCTGGGGGAAACGGCCGTTTTTGCGGCACGCTTCAAATTCCCCAGACTGGATGGGGCGGCTGGCGGCAGCAATGTCGGCGTTACCGGCACAAAAAGCGGCGATACCGGCCGTTGTGCCCACATTTTGGTTGCTATAGTCGCCTTCATAACCGGCGGCCGTGTAGGAGGCCAGCATATGCTCTGTCAGCGGATAAACAGTGGAACTGCCGGCAATGGTAAAGTTGCCCAGGATGCCGGAGGGGTTGATGGCCGCCCACTGCCCCGGCTGTAGCCCCAAATTGGCATTGGCCCGAATCCAGTTTCGCTGCGAAAAAGTCAGGTCTTCCTGACTGGTGGGCAAATACCCCACCTGCTCAATTTCCGCGTTGACGTGGGTCAACAGATAGTTCACAAAGACATTGGCCGCCTGATTGTTGCTTAAAATATCGGCGGTGGTGTACAGGAAGAGGGGACGCGCCAGGGGGTATGCGCCGGACACGGCCGTGTCTTCATTTGGCAGTTCTCCATCAATCGCCACCAACCTCAGCCTGTCCCGGTTTTGCTGGTAATAGGCATTTCCAAAAAAACCGATCCCGTTGGGGTTGGCGGCCA